>NZ_JBWBWM010000021.1:0-165049 GCF_056174665.1 Bradyrhizobium sp. WYCCWR15520 | reverse complement strand
CCGCCGCCCGCCGCGGGCCCGGCCGCCGCCGCAGCCCCCGGACCGGCACAGGCTCAGTTGGCGCCCGTTCCCGGCGCGCAGCCGACGGCGGTGCCGCCGCTGCCCGCACCGGTCACGATTCGCTGATAGGACGGTTGTCGAACAAGCATTTGAGGCGCGCCGAGGGCGCGCCTTTTTTGTTGGGTCGTCTTTGCCGGGACAGCGGGCGGCCCGATCTGAGTTCCGCGGCTCGCACAGATTTTCACCGTCGCGATATTCGCCCGCTTGATTTCACGTTCGCTCCGACTAACTGCCGCCAGTCGCAACGAACATGAGGATCACGCCATGCGAATTCTTGTTGCGGGTGCCACTGGCGCCGTCGGCCTTAAGCTCGTTCCGCAGCTGATTGAGGCCGGTCATTCCGTTGTCGGCACGACCCGAACGGCAGCGAAGGTCGAAATCATCAGGCGGATGGGCGCGGAACCCGCGATCGCCGATGGGCTCGACGCACAGGCCATTCGCACTGCTGTGATCGCGGCGAGGCCGGATGTCATCGTCGATCAGATGACTGATCTCGCAGGGGTCACCGATCTCAGGCATTTCGACCGCGCCTTCGCCACCACCAACAAGTTGCGCACGCAAGGCACCGATTTCCTGCTGGCGGCTGCACGCGAAGCCGGCGTGCGGCGTTTCATAGCCCAGAGCTTCTGTGGATGGACCTACGGTCACGGCGGCGAAGCGATCAAGACGGAGGCCGATGCGCTGGACCCCGATCCGCCGGAGGAACTGCGCCGCACGCTGCAAGCAATTCAATATCTGGAAGGCGCTGTCGCCGGTTCGGCAAGCCCTGAAGGGATTGTCCTGCGATATGGATCATTCTACGGTCCGGATACCGGTATGCTCTCGGGCGCGATGATCGATCAGGTGCGCCGCCGCCGCGTGCCGCTGATCGGCGGCGGTGGCGGACGGTGGTCGTTCATCCACGTCGATGATGCCGCTGCTGCTACCGTTGCTGCAATCGAGCGCGGCAAGCCAGGCGAAATCTACAACATCGTCGACGATGAACCGGCTGATGTCAGCGAATGGCTGCCTGCGCTTGCCACGCTGGTTGGAGCGAGGCCGCCCATTCGCGTTCCGGCCTGGCTTGGCCGGTTGTTCGCCGGCGAACACCTGGTTTCGATGATGACCGAGGTGCGGGCGGGCTCCAACACCAAGGCGAGGCGGGAACTTGGCTGGCAGCCGGCGCACGTATCCTGGCGAGAGGGATTTGCGGAAGCTGTCAGGCAGTCCGGCGAGCAGAGAGCGGCGGCCTGAGGTTTGCCGCCTCAGGCCAGCCGCTGCTTCGGCTCGCCCTTGAACCAGGCGTCGATGCCCTCGACCATCTGCTGATAGTGGTTGCGGAAGCTGTCCTCGGTGACGTAGCCGAGATGGGGCGTCAGCACCATGTTGTCGAGCTTGCGGAACGGATGGTCGACCGGCAGGGGCTCGACCGAGAACACGTCGACGCCGGCGCCGGCGATCTTCTTTTGGGTCAGCGCTTCCAGCAGCGCGCCCTCATCGACGATCGGCCCGCGCGCGGTGTTGACGAGATAGGCGGTGGGCTTCATCCGCGCCAGCTCGGCGGCGCCGACCAGCCCGCGCGAGCGCTGGCTCAGCACCACATGGATGGTGACGATGTCGGCGGTCGAGAACAGCTCGTCCTTGCTGACATAGGTGACGCCGACTTCCTTGCATTTTTCCGGCGTCAAATTCGGGCTCCAGGCGATCACGTGCATGCCGAACGCCTGCGCCAGCTTCGATACTTTGGTGCCGAGCTTGCCGAGGCCGATGACGCCGAGCGTGCGGCCCTCGATCTCCATGCCGACGTGCTTCTGCAAGGGCTCGCCGGCATGCATGCGGGCGTTTTCGCGGCCGATATTGCGGGTCAGTTCCAGGATCAGGCCCATGGTCAGCGGCGCGGTCGGATCGCGGCCCCATTGCGTACCGCATAGCACCACCTTGTGGTCCTTGGCGGCCTCCATGTCGATGGCGGCATTGCGCAGGCCCGAGGTGATCAGCAGTTTCAAATTCGGCAGCGCGGCAAACATGGTGCGCGGGAATGGGGTACGTTCGCGCATCGCGCAGATGATCTCGAAATCCTTGAGTGCGCTGGCCGCCGTTTCCGCGTTCGTGAACGGCTGGTTGAACACCGTGATGTCGACGCGGTCGGAGACTTTGGACCAGTCGGCGACCGAGAGCGCCACATTGAGATAGTCGTCGAGGATTGCACAGCGCAGCCGCGTCATGGGGAAGGTCCGTTGATGGCGAAGATGACGGCGGGATGGCCGTCCGGGAAGATCGCCATGGTTGCGCGCAATCAGGAGCGGCGCAAGCGGACTTAAACGAGGGGCTGCCTCAAATAACCGGATAGCTCAGTTTGAACGGCCGAGATGCTTGGCCCGCCAGGCCGGACCGGGGCCGCGCATATAGTGCTGTTCCGGGCGGTAGGGGTTGAACGCCATGGCTATAAACTTCCGCCAGAAGGCGCGGAGTTCTGCCAGCGGTTTTGCCAGTCCGGCGCTTGCATGAGCCGGGGCGTGAAGGGATGCCGAGCTGATCGTAGCCATGACGCGGGCCTTGTTTTCAGAACGCCTTTTTCGGCGTTGAAGACGATTTTTCGCCCGATTTATTAAAAGATAGTTTCAATTGTCGGGATATCGGCCCACATGGTGACCAACCCGTATTCACCCGTGGTGAACGGCTGGAAAACGGGTTCCCGCGGTTGCCCTTTGGCGGCCACGCCGCTACATCAGCGGCAGCAAATCTCCGTAAAATCCAACCATTTCCAAGGATCGCGATGGCTCGCCAGTTCGTCTATTTCATGCAGGGTCTGACAAAGAGCTACCCGACCCGCAAGGTGCTCGATAACATCCATCTGAGCTTCTACCCGGACGCCAAGATCGGCGTGCTCGGCGTCAACGGCTCGGGCAAATCGACCCTGCTCAAGATCATGGCCGGCCTCGACAAGGAATATACCGGCGAGGCCTGGGTCGCCGAGGGCGCCCGCGTCGGCTATCTCGAGCAGGAACCGCACCTCGACCCCGCCCTCAACGTCCGTGAAAACGTCATGCAGGGCGTCGCCAAGCAGAAGGCGATCCTCGATCGCTACAACGAGCTGGCGATGAACTATTCGGACGAAACCGCCGACGAGATGACCAAATTGCAGGACGAGATCGAGGCCCAGGGCCTCTGGGATCTCGACAGCAAGGTCGACCAGGCGATGGATGCGCTGCGCTGTCCGCCCGACGATGCCGACGTCACGAAACTTTCCGGCGGTGAGCGCCGCCGCGTCGCATTGTGCCGCCTTCTGCTGGACCAGCCGGAACTGTTGCTGCTGGACGAACCGACCAACCATCTCGACGCCGAGTCGGTGTCCTGGCTGGAAGGCCATTTGCGCAACTATCCCGGCGCGATCCTGATCGTGACCCACGACCGCTACTTCCTCGACAACGTCACGGGCTGGATCCTCGAGCTCGACCGCGGCCGCGGCATTCCCTACGAGGGCAATTATTCGTCCTGGCTGGTGCAGAAGCAGAAGCGCCTCGAGCAGGAGGGCCGCGAGGACGCCGCGCACCAGAAGACGCTGGCCCGCGAGCAGGAGTGGATCGCGTCCTCGCCGAAGGCGCGCCAGGCCAAGTCGAAGGCCCGCTACCAGCGCTATGAAGAGCTCTTGAAGCAGGCCAGCGAGAAGCAGACCCAGACCGCGCAGATCATCATCCCCGTCGCCGAGCGGCTCGGCGCCAACGTCGTCGACTTCGAGGGCTTAAGCAAAGGTTATGGCGATCGCGAACTGATCGACGATCTCACCTTCAAGCTGCCGCCGGGCGGCATCGTCGGCGTCATCGGCGCCAACGGCGCCGGCAAGACCACGCTGTTCCGCATGATCACCGGGCAGGAAAAGCCTGATAAGGGCACCATCACGGTCGGCGAGACCGTGCATCTCGGTTATGTCGATCAGTCACGCGACGCGCTCGATGGCAAGAAGACGGTGTGGGAGGAGATTTCCGGCAATAACGAGCTGATCCTGCTCGGCAAGAAGGAAGTCAATTCGCGCGGCTATTGCTCGTCGTTCAACTTCAAGGGCGCCGATCAGCAGAAGAAGGTCGGCGCGCTGTCAGGCGGTGAGCGCAACCGCGTGCATCTGGCCAAGATGCTCAAGTCCGGCGCCAACGTGCTGCTGCTCGACGAACCGACCAACGACCTCGACGTCGACACGCTACGCGCGCTGGAAGAGGCGCTGGAGGATTTTGCCGGCTGCGCCGTCATCATCAGCCATGATCGCTGGTTCCTCGACCGCATCGCCACCCACATCCTGGCCTTCGAAGGCGACAGCCATGTCGAATGGTTCGAAGGCAACTTCCAGGATTACGAAAAGGACAAGATGCGCCGGCTCGGCCAGGACAGCATCATTCCGCACCGCGTGAAGTACAAGAAGCTGACGCGGTGAGACGGCACTCCCGAGGCAACGCCCGTGGCTCGAGCCACGGGCGTTTTTGTTTGAACTGCGGTGGCTGATTTGCTGCGGCGCTCCGCCCAACATTTTCGCGCCCCCTTGGTGAAGCGCGAACGAAAGCTGCAGCCTTATCGCCCATCGGAAATCTGCCAGCGTGGAACGAGCCCGGTAATTTCTAGGCGCAATCATAAAGACCGCTAATTTTGCCTTGAAACTCGGCATAACGTGACGTTCCCGTAATATGCGCTGCGGCCAGTTGTCGCTTCACAGCGCGGTCAGATTGCGTAGATATAAGCCGCCTTCCGCAATTCGAATCCTCCAGCCGAGCCCTCCCTGATGTCCCTTGCTCCCGAAACGCCGTTGCCGCCCGAAGTTCAGCGGAAGGCATTGCGCCCGATTCCGCTGCTGATCTTCAGCTCCCGCTGGCTGCAGTTGCCGCTCTATATCGGCCTGATCGTCGCGCAGGGCGTCTATGTGGTGTTGTTTCTGAAGGAGTTGTGGCACCTGTTCGCCCACGCCTTCGATTTCAGCGAGCAGCAGATCATGCTGGCGGTGCTGGGCCTGATCGACGTGGTGATGATTTCCAACCTGCTGGTGATGGTCATTGTCGGCGGTTATGAGACGTTCGTCTCCCGGCTCAATCTGCAAGGACATCCCGATCAGCCGGAATGGCTCAGTCACGTCAACGCCAGCGTGCTCAAGATCAAGCTCGCGATGGCCATCATCGGCATCTCGTCGATCCATCTGTTGCGCACCTTCATCGAGGCCGGCGGATTGGCATCGGGCAAGAGCGGCTATACCGAAACCGGCGTGATGTGGCAGACCATCATCCACACGGTTTTCATTCTGTCAGCGATCGGCATTGCCTATGTCGATAAGCTGTCGAATGTTTCCACGGAGAATGCCAAACACGCCGCCTCGCATTGACGGGCGTGTAAATCAATTGGAGTTTCGGCTTTGCGAACGGGAGCGATCGTCGCAATTCTGATCGGAGCTGCGATGACTCTTGGAACGGCGCATCCGGCGTTCTCCGCCGATGCCGCCTTCACCCAGTTCATTGCCTCGCTGTGGCCGGAGGCGCAGGCGGCGGGCGTGTCGCGCGCGACGTTCGATCGTGAGACAAGCGGGCTCGAGCCTGACTACAAATTGCCCGATCTCCTGCTGCCCGGGCGGCCCGCCACCGGCGCGCCGGCGCAGGCCGAGTTCGTGCAGGTGCCCGCCGACTACGTGAAGGAAGCGTCGATCGCGCGGCTGGCGGCCGAGGGGCAGAAGCTGATGCAGAAGCATCGCGCGGCGCTCAGCGAGATCGAAAAGCGTTTTGGCGTTCCTTCAAGCGTCGTGCTCGCGATCTGGGGCCGTGAGACCGACTACGGCCGCTACCGCCTGCCTTACGACACGCTACGTGTGGTCGCCACCCAGGCCTATGTCGGCCGGCGCAAGGAGCAGTACCGCGGCGAGTTCATCCTGGCGCTGAAGCTGCTCGGCGAGGGCGCGGTGGCGCGCAGGGATTTTCGCTCGTCCTGGGCCGGCGCGACCGGTCTCACGCAATTCCTGCCGTCCGAGTACTACAAGCACGGCGTCGATCTGGACGGCGACGGCAAAGTCGACATCTGGAATTCAGTTCCTGATGCGCTGGCAGCGGCCGCGCAGCAGCTCGTCAACAAGGGCTGGCAGGCGGGTGTGCGCTGGGCCTATGAGGTGAAGGCGCCCGCCAATGTCGATTGCACCATGGGCGTGCCCGAGGTGACCAAGCCGATCGCCGAATGGCTGCGCGCGGGCTTCGTGCCGGTGCGCGGACAGAAATTGAGCGCGGCCGAGCAGGCGCAGCCGGCCTCGCTGTTGCAGGTGGAGGGCATCTACGGCCCGGCGTTCCTGACGACGAAGAACTACTTCGTCATCAAGGAATACAATTTCTCCGATCTCTATGTGTTGTTCGTCGGCCATCTCGCCGACCGCATGACGAACCCGCGGCCGTTCGCAACGCCATGGTCGGCCTCGACGCAACTGCGCTCGGCCGATGTCGAGGCCATGCAGCGTCACCTGACGCGCATCGGTCTCTACAAGGACAAGCTCGACGGCAAGGCCGGCATGCAGACCCGCGCGGCGCTGGGGGCGTATCAGAAGTCCGCCGGCCTGAAGGTCGATTGCTGGCCGAGCGAAGCGGTGCTGCGCTCGATGAGCGCGGGGCGCTGACGTCGTTCATCACGTAGCCCCATCCGGGCTGCAGGTCGAAGCAAACAAAAAGCCCGGCCGAGATTTCGGCCGGGCTTCGGATCAGGACGCGCGGGTCGCGCGCCGATCGATCAGATCAGTTGCAGACTTCGACGCGGCGATAGCGCCAGTCGTAGCCGTCCCAGAAGCGCTCGCGAACCATGCGGCACGCCGGGTAGGGCGCTTCTTCCACATACACCGGACCGCCATAGGCCGGGCGGCTGGAGGCAATCGCGCCACCGATGATCGCGCCGCCGAGCAGGCCGGCCGCCACACCTGCGGCAACGCCGCGCTGTGCGCTTGCGGGCGTCGAGGCAAGCGAACCGGCAATTGTTGCGACCGCGACGAAGGCAGCAAATGTCTTCTTCATGTCCTGGGCTCTCCTGGAGTGACGCCTTCGGGCGCCGGGTTTAGGGATGACTCACACGCTGTTTCGAACTGCCGCTTCGCTAAAAAAGCGCACATGGGTCAATCGAAAGTAAACGTTCGCAATGGGTGGCCGAAAAAAACGGTATTTTTGCGCCAGAGATGGCAGACATCCCGGAACAGCAGTGCTTTTCCGGGATGTTTGGGCCGTAATTTAATGAAGATGAACGGCGGTTAATCGCAAACCCTGACGCTGCGGACCCGCCAGCCATAGCCGTCCCAGAACCGCTGCCGCTGCCAGATGCAGGATTCGCCGTAGCCGGGATCGGCGACATAGGCCGGGCCGCCGTAATAGCCAGGCGCATAATAACCCGGGCCGCCGTAATAATAGCCGTTCTGGGAGGCAATCGCGCCGCCGACAATGGCGCCGCCGATCAAGCCGGCTGCGACGCCCGCGGCCACGCCGCGCTGCGCATGGGCCGGCGCGGGAACAGCCACGGCCGAAACGGTTAACGCAGCGGCGGCGCCGAGCGCGATCAATGTCTTCTTCATGGGCTCACCTTTCTCAACGTGAAGAGCATCACGGTTTTGCCGCGGCAAAAGTTCCACATTTCGCTTGAATGATCAATGAACGCAGAAGGCTCCGGCGATGACGAAAACGGGAGGTGGAGCACGTCACGGTGCGAAGATACCGACGGCTGTTCTTGGTCCTTGAACGAAGGATGCGACGACGATGAGCGGAATGGCGGCATTCATGGCAGCGGTCGGCGGCACCTCGCTGATCTGCTACCTGCTGATGAACCGGGTGCAAAACCGCAAGCCGCGGCGCGAGAGCGCGGGTGGCGACAGCTATGGCACGACTTCTAGCGCCAGTTCCGGCGGCGATGGCTGGAGCCTGTTTTCCTGGGGCGGCAGCGACAGTTCTTCGTCCCATGATTCCGCTTCATCCAGCGACAGCGGAGGAGGCGGTGGCGACGGCGGAGGTGGTGGCGGCGATTGATCGCGGAAACACCGGCAAATCAGCGCCGGATTGATTTACCGCAACTCTGCCTTTTTAGATTCATTCCAGAGTTTCCCCGGCATCAGTTTGGAATTGCTTGAAAATGCGGCTTTTCCTTTTGCATCTCTTCGCTCCCTTAAATAACGATGAGGTCGCATCACTAAGGGTTCTAGCGGTTTCATGATTGTCTGTTCCTGCAACGTCCTGAGCGACCACGATGTCCGTAATGCCGTGAGTGCAGCTTCGGACCTGCCGCGAAATCCCAAGCAGATTTACGGCTGCCTCGGCTGCAGTGCCGAATGCGGCCGCTGCGCGCGCACCATCAAGACCATCATCGACGAAGCACTGGGCGCCTGCGCCAAGGAATGCTGCTCCGGCTGCCCGCACAGCCGCCACGCCGCCAACGACGAGCCTGCGCAGGAAACCGCCCCGGCGTTCGCCCTCGCGGCCTGCTGAAAGCTCTCTGAATCCCCTGATTTTTCGCCGTTTCCACCGCTTTTTTTGCGGAACGGTTGCTCTTGGCTCCAAACTGATTTAGAAGCGTTCTAAATTCAGTGTCAGGCCGCCTTGGCCTGAGAAATCGGAGTGGACCATGCAGGGCGATCCCAAAGTCATCGACTATCTCAACAAGGGCCTGCGCAGCGAGCTCACCGCGATCAACCAGTACTGGCTGCACTACCGGCTCCTGAACAATTGGGGCCTTTTGGACATGGCCAAGGTCTGGCGCAAGGAATCCATCGAGGAGATGGAGCACGCCGACAAGTTCACCGACCGGATCCTGTTCCTGGACGGCTTCCCCAACATGCAGGTGCTCGATCCGCTCCGCATTGGTCAGAACGTCAAGGAAATCATCGAATGCGATCTGGCTTCCGAGATTGCCGCGCGCACGCTCTACCAGGAGGCCGCAACCTACTGCCACAGCGTCAAGGACTACGTTTCCCGCGACCTGTTCGAGCAGCTGATGAAGGACGAGGAACACCACATCGATTTCCTCGAGACCCAGCTCGATCTGATCCAGCGCATCGGCCTCGAGCTCTACACCCAGAAGCACGTCGGTGGCCTCGAGAACGGGGATTGAGCGCCGGATCTCTGGCACGCGACTCTATCGACTTCGTCATGCCGGGCAAAAGCGCGAAGCGCGTCTTCGCGCTAGATGTCCCGGCCATCCACGTCTTGGGCATGGCATGCAAGTAAGTCGTGGATGCCCGGTTCGAGCCCGGGCATGACGGCGAGAAAGCAAGCTCAAAGCTGCGTCTTGTAACGCTCGTAAATCACGTCCTGGCTTTCCCGCTCGCCGAGGCCGGTCTGGTCGTGGATCACCTCGCCGATGCTCGGCATCACCGAGCGCTCGACCCGCTCGCCGCCCCACAGTTTCGAGCGCATCAGCGCTTTGCCGCAGTGGAAATAGGATTCCCTGACCTCGATCCGCAGTATCGCGCGCGGCGGCTTGCCGAATTCGATCATCGAGGCCATCAGCTCCGGGTCTGCCGACACTTTGCCCTTGCCGCCGACCCGCAGCGTCTCGTCGATCCCGGGCACGAAGAAGATCAGCTGCACGAAGCCCGAGCCCTCGACGATGTTGCGAAAGCTGTCGATGCGGTTGTTGCCCGAGCGGTCCGGCATCAGCAGCTCGTTCGGCCCCGCAACGTGGATGAAGCCGGGATTGCCACCGCGCGGCGAGGCGTCGACGCTGCCGTCCGAGCCTGAGGTCGCCAGCACGCAGAACGGCGACATGCCGATGAATTTCTTCGCATGAGCGTCAATCTCCGGCCGCGCCTTGGCGATCACGCGCGGCGAGGGGGCAGGATAGATCGTGGCGAGGTCGCCAGGGGCAAGATCGGACAAGGGAATCCTCCGGTCGGTTTTTGTCAGACTAGCATCCCGCCAATTTTACGTCATCCCCAGGTTGGAAGGCTTCCAGCTCCGTCCTTGCGAGCGAAACGATTTGTCCGCCGCAGCTTTAGCGAAGGCGGAAGGGCGGCACGAACGTGCTATCGATCTTGCGGGTGGTTCGGGGTGAGGTGCCGTCGCAGCATGCGCCCAACATGCGGTTTAACCGCCCGCGGAGCCGCTCTACGGTCATCTTCACGATTGGAAACGCGTTGAGCACGAACACGAAGATTGCGATCGGCCTGCTTTCACCCGTGGGATTGCTGTTTGCGCTGCCCATATTGCTTTGGGCTTTCAGCTTCACTGAACTCTTGGGGCAGGAGAGATGCAGCATCGGCTCCATTAGCGACGTCGAATACGCGCGCATCCTGTCTCGGGCCGGCGCGCAACGCTGGACAGTATGGCCCGGTCTGTCGAATGGGGTGTTTTGGCCGTCGGACAATGGCTTCCGAGGCCCGACAGCATCTTTCACCAGCAATCTCAATGATCAGCTTCTCTCGCATGTCAGAGAGCTTGCTGGACCCGAGGCGTCCATTGATCGCCAACTGGCTTCCGGCCATGCCGTTATGCGCAGCATGGGCGCAGAATACGTCCAGACTCAGGAAGTGCCTGATGTGCGTCGGGATCGCGCCGGTTCGCACGTCCGTTTCACATACTACTTGCCGCAGGTTCGGTTCGCGCCTGCGTGTGTTCTTTGCCTGATATGGTGGTACACGACCATTGACGTGATCTTTTCTCATGACCCCGCCACCGACCGATACGAGTTGCAGGGAGTGACCGTTCTGCACGCAGGGCAGAAAGGCACTCCCGACAAAGAGCGCGCGCGCAACGTCCCGTGGGGTAGTTGCCCTAAGTTTCGATGATCCTTTCGCAATGGACGGTTGGATTGAGCAATGGACATCGCAACGCAACCCGCGGGCTCGCGCTCGCTTCACCAGCTCACATCGCCCGCTGCGGCGCGGTCTGCAGCAATTCCTGCAGCTCCTTCTTGTAGAACTTTGCGTTCCCCGTCGTGAGATGGCCGCGCGTGTCGCTGGAGGCTGGGATCAAAAGCAGGCGGCCGTTCTTGACGCGCTTCATCGCAGCATCCGTGACGCCGGTTTCCGGCGGATTGCGCTCGTCATCCGCGGCGTTGATCAAAAGCAGGGTGGCCTCGATCTTCTCGAGCGCGGGTGCCGGATTGTAATCGTGCGAGGCTTCCCACTGGTAGATGAAGTCGTTGGCATCGGTGGTGATTGCGGTGGCCAGCCGGTCGTCGACCATCTTGTCGGCCTTCGCTGCCGTCGGCGCCAGCGCCTGATAGGCCAGCGTTCCGCCGCCGGTCGCAATGCCATAGGCGTTGATGGCGAATTTCATCATGCGCGGCTGAGTGATGTAATTGCCGCTGACGTAGTCGGGATCGTTCTTGATGGTCTCGAGCATCATGCGCCGCAGCATCCAGTTGCGCGCCGCCATCTCGGTCGGCTGCGAGGCCATCGGCACCAGCGCGTCCATGAATTGCGGATATTTGCCGCCCCAGATCCAGGTATGCATGCCGCCCATCGAATTGCCGATCACGAGCCGCAGATGCTTGATGCCGAGCCCCTCCGTGACCAGGCGATACTGCGCATCGACCATGTCGTCGTAATTGTATTTCGGAAACGCGGTCTTCATGCCGTCGGAGGGTTTTGACGATTTGCCATGGCCGACGCTGTCAGGAATGATGATGTAGTATTTCGTTGCATCGAGCGGCTGGCCGGGGCCGAACAATTCGCCGCCGAAAGTTGCCGTCAGCATGCTCGCCGCCGAGCCGCCCGAGCCGTGCAGCACCAGCACCGGCTGCCCGGTCGGCTCGCCGATCGTGGTGTAGGCCAGCCGCAGCGCCGGCATCGACTCGCCGGTGTGGAACTTGAAGTCCCTGGCGATCCACTCGCCCTGTTTCGGCGCGGGATAATCGGCGGCAAAAGCGGTGAGGGTGCTGAGCGCCAGTGCGGCGGCGGACAGCGCGGCGTGCGACAGATTCATGATGGTCTCCCCAAGATTCGTGGCCGTGACTCGTGGCCGTCTTCTGCGGCTGTCTCGTGCGCCGCTTGCGCAAAACCTTATCACACCGGCGATTTCCGCGCGATCCGACGCGCGGCGCTGCCTAGCCCTCCACCTCGGTCTCCGGCCGGTCATTGCCGGCGGCGGTCTCCGAGAGCCATCGTCCGTCAGCGGTTTCGTACTCGATCACCTCCGTGCGGCCCGGCACCCGTTGCTCCGCCGCGGCGCGCCGGGCGGCGGCCAGCGCCGTGGCGCGGTTCGGAAACGGCTCGGAAAACACGCCGTTGACGGTGTAGGCCCAGCCGCCGTCATGTTCGACGATCTTGTAGGTCACGTGGGTCATCGGGAACTCGCCGTCTGCAGGTACCGACAGGGGTGAACGTGCCACTAGATTCATGACAGAATAGGGCACGCCGTCGGATTTTGCACCGGCCGTTCGTCCTTGATCGACGACCCCTGCAGAAGAGAGAACCATGTGCCGCAACATCAAGACCCTGTTCAACTTCGAGCCCCCGGCCACGCATGCGGAGATCCATGCTTCCGCGCTGCAATTCGTGCGAAAGCTCTCCGGCTTCAACTCGCCGTCGCAGGCCAATGCGGAGGCGTTCAACCGCGCGGTGTCCGAAGTCTCCGACAGCGCGCGACGCTTGCTGGCTTCGCTTGAGACCAACGCGCCACCGCGCGACCGCGAGATCGAAGCCGAGAAGGCGAAGGAGCGCTCGCGCCGGCGGTTTGGCTAGCTGGTTCCGGCTGCGCGTGATGCGCCTCACGGTGCGACGAGGCCGCAGCGTCCATGATGGCATCCTGCGTTTAGCCATCGGAGGGATGTCATGGATCAGGGAAAGCGGCTGAAGCTCGCCGCCATCTTCTTCGCCATTTTCTGGATCGGCGGGATGCTGTGGTGGAGCGGCGAGTATCATCCCGCCTACATCATCCTACTTGCTGTTTGCGGGACCCTCGGAGGCTACCTGTGGTACCTCGCGATGCGCTGGGTTTTTCGCCACATGCACCTGCTGACACGAAACGGCGATCACGGCGCCGGCAACGAGACGCCGTGACGCCTTCGCCGATCGATCAGCCCGCGTCCCACTTCACCGGCAGATTCAGCAGACCGCGAAATGCCCAGCCGCCGATCCGCACCGGCTCGTTGTCGTCCAGCCGCAGCCCCTTCAGCCGCGCGAACAGGCTCGGCAGCGCGACGTCGGCCACCATCGCGCGCGAGGCGAACGCGCCGGCGCAGTAATGTGGCCCGGCGCCGAAGGCAATGCTCTTTTGCGTATCGCGGGTGATGTCGAAACGATCCGGATCGGCAAAGCAGGCTTCGTCGCGGTTGGCGGAGCCGAACATGAAGAACACGCGGTCTTCCGGCTCGAAGTCGATGCCGCCATAGGTCCACGGTTTTGCGACGCGGCGCGGCGACATCTGGATCGGCGCAATCCAGCGCGCATATTCCTCGAACACGTCGATCCACTTTGCTTTTCCCTCGCGCACCATCGCGAGCTGCTCGGGATGCGTCAGCAGCGCCCAGGTCGCCCCTGCAATCGCATCGCGCGGCTCGTTCTGGCCGCCGGAGATCGCAAGCTTGATGTTGGCGCGGATGCTGTCCATGTTCTGGCCGGAAGCCAAGAGCACGCTGAGGATCGAGGTGTTCGGGTGTTTCTTCACCACCGGAATCATGTCGTCGATGGCGGCATCGATGCCAGCGGTCGCCGCATGGCAACGCGCCTCGACCTCCTTGTTGCCGATGTAATTGGCGATGCCGTCGATCATCGCCTGCGACCATGCGTCCATGTCCTGGTAGCGCATGTTGGTCAGCCCGGTGACGTCCTTCAGGCATTCGGCCGACAGCGGCAGCGCCAGCGCCTTGCAGAGATCGGCGGCGCCTCTCGGCGCCAGCTCATCAAGGATGCGATCGGCATGGGCCTGAAACTGTCGGACCCAGGTGTCGCGCACCGTGCGCGGCGACACCGCCGGAAACATCGCCTGCCGCTCGCTCATATGCGCATCGCCATCCTTGCGCATCATGTTGTGGCCCATCAGCACGTTCATCAGCCCGTTCGGCTGATGCGACGAGAACACGTCGATACGCTTCTCCTGGGTGAAGATGTCGTCGCGCCGGGTGAACACCGTCGAGCCGAGCTGCGGCACGAAGGCAATCGGCACCTCTTTGCGCATCTTCGCAAGTGCGGGATAGGGATCGGCCCAGAACGAGGGGACGTCGATTTCGAAATGCGGGGCGTTGGACATGGGCTTGGTTCGTTGTGGTGTCAGGTATGAGCAGACAAGTATGTCATTGCCGGGCATAGCCGTCCGAAGGACGGCGTCGCTTCCGCTCGCCTATGCCCGGCAATCCACCTTCTTCGCATAGACTCTCGTGAAGCGCGATGGATACGCGGGTTAAGCCCGTGTATGACGGGTGGAGCAGGTGCACTATCACACCGCCCGATAGCCGCCATCGACCATCACGATCGAGCCGGAGACGTAAGCCGAAAGATCGGAGGCGAGGAAGATTGCGGGGCCGACGATGTCCTCTGCGGTGCCGGCGCGGCCGAGCGGGGTGTGGTCCATGAATGTCTTCACCAGCTCCGGATTGTTGGCGCGGGCATTGGCGTTCAGCGGCGTTGCGATGAAGCCGGGGCCGATCGCGTTGACGCGCACGCCTTCCTTGCCGAGTTCGGCGGCGAGCGCCTTGGTGAAGCCGAGCACGCCATGCTTGGAGGCGGTATAGGCCGGCGAGCTTGGCGTGCGCACATGCACGAAGGACTGGATCGATCCAATATTGACGATGCGTCCCTTGCTGGCGCGCAAGGCGGAGAGGAACGCATGCGTCACGTTGAACACGCCGGTGAGATTGATCGCGATGATGTCTTCCCAGTCGCTGATGACAGCCTCCGCCGCGCCCAGCATGCCGTTGCGGCGCACGATGCCGGCATTATTGACGAGGACCGAGACCTGTCCGACCTTGTCGGCGATCTGCTTCGCCATCGCGACGCAGTCCTCGCGCCTGGCGACATCGAGCACAAAGCTTATTGCCTTGTCGCCGATTTCCTTGGCGGCTTCCGCTGCCGCCTTTTCGTCCCTGTCGAGCAGCACGACGCGCGCGCCCTCCCGTGCATAGCCGATCGCGATGGCGCGCCCGATGCCGGAACCTGCGCCGGTGACGACTGCGATGTGATCTTGGAGAAGGGGCATGGGGCGTTTCCTCTTGCTTGGTTTTGCCAGAGGATAGCAAGTGAGCCCGCTTGCACAAGGTGGTAAGAAAGGCGGCGGTTTCGTAGGGTGGGCAAAGGCGCTCTTGCGCCGTGCCCACCATACTATGCACGTCATCGATTGAATGGTGGGCACGCTACGCTTTGCCTACCCTACAAATGCGCAGCTTACAGCTTGCAGGTACCCTTCTTGAGCATGCCGTCCTTCACCGCCAGCGCGGCGACAAATGTCGGGACCGGCTTGCTGACGGTCTTGTAGTTCGACGGGATCGGCTTGGTCGGAATGCTCTGGTCCCAGACCTGGCAGACGCCGGTGCCTTCCCAGCGGATCAGATGAAAGGCGGCCTCGGCGGGGCTGGTAGCGGCAAGCGCAGTGAAGGCGAGACCGGCGGTGGCAGCAAGAGCGGTCAATCGAAGCATGGGAAAAATACTCCTGTCGTGGAAATGCGTGGCCGCGCTCCGCAACGGAAGTGAGGGAGCCGGCTCCCGGTCGGGGATGACCGGGCATCCCTTTGTTGTAACCGATGCGTGATTGGTTCAACGAAGCTTATGAAAAAGGGCCGGCGCGTCATCCTCGCACCGGCCCGTTAATGTAGCCCGGATGGAGCGCCGCGAAATCCGGGGACCATCTCACTCGGATAGGCTTCCCCGGATTGCGCTGCGCTCCATCCGGGCTACGAAAGAAGTCAGAACGCGCAGGTACCGTTGCGCAGCAGGCCGTCCTTGAACGCCAGCGCGTGGCTGAAGGTCGGCACTTCAGAGCCGACGATCACGGTGTAATTGCCGGGATACGGCGCGGTCGGGATGCTCTGGTCCCAGATCTGGCAGAAGCCGGTGTCCTGCCAACGGATCAAATGGTATGAGGCCTCAGCCGGGCTCGACGCGGCAAGTGCGGTGAAACCAATAGCGGCAACGGCGCAAAGGGCGAAAATACGACGCATCTTCAATCTCCTGTTTGGATCACGGGGCTTTGGCCCGGCTACCCGAGTGAGTTGCGGGACACGCGAGAAGGTTCAAAGCTGGATGCGCGATGGGTTAGCGAAATCCTGAACCCCTGTTATGGTTCGAACCGCGGGCGGTGGGGCGATGGCAACGTCCTGGTGGTGAGGATACGAAGCATGATTCCGACGATAATGCCGTGGTGCAGACGCCACCGCGCCGGCCATGTGCTGACGATGCTGTGCGTGGCAGCGGCATTGTCGTTTGCATCGGGCGGATCGTCCGCCGCCGCGCCGATCGCGGTGGCGGTGGCGGATTTCGATTATTTCGACACATCCGGCGAGGTCGTGGATCAGACCGCGGAGCATCGCGACCGGGTGGCGTCGTTTGCAAAAATGCTGCGCGACAATCTGGCGGCGCAGGGCGATTATCGCGTGGTGACGATCGAATGCCGCGATCATCCCTGCACCGCCACCAGCATGTCGCAGGACGTGTTCATCGCCGCTGCGCGCAAGGCCGGCGCGCGGCTCGTGGTCTATGGCGGCATCCGCAAGATGAGCACGCTGGTGCAATGGGGCGAAATCCAGCTGCTCGATCTCGAAGCCGAGAAACTTCTGATGCGGCGAACGGTGACGTTCCGCGGCGACAACGACGCCGCCTATCGGCACGCCGCCGATTTCGTCAGCAATACGTTGAAGGAAACGATGCCGAAACCGTGAGTCGCAGGTCCGTAGGGTGGGTTAGGCGAAGCCGTAACCCACCGCGGTCCCTCCGCGCGGAAAAGCGGCGGATTACGCTCGCGCTAATCCGCCCTACGTCTTCTGGCTGACGATCCGGCACAAACCTTCAGCGGCTGACCGCGGCGTGAATGGCTTCGCAATGGCGCGCGAGATTGGGATGGGCCGTGACGAAAGCTTTCAGCGGCGTCGGGATCGGGAAGAAGTGGATGTTGGCGATGAAGCCGTAGATGCCGGCATCAATGCTGGTCGGCTTCGCGCCATGCACATAGCCATCAGCAGGAACCAGATCGGCCAACACCTGCAGATCAGCCAGTCCGCGCGCATAGGCCTGATCGGGGGCATAACGGCCGATGCCCTGAAAATAATAGCGCTTGGCGTTGTATTCCCTGGCCTTGTTCATGCCGGCTTCGTCGATCCGCGAATGTTGCGCCATGAAGCTGTCGCGAAACGCCGGGAAATAACGCTCGTCCTTCCAGCGCGAATACGACATCACCCAGTAGAGGTCGTCCAGCATCCGCGTGACGAGATGGTTGGTCATGCGCTGCGCGGGCGTGAGATCGGCGTCGATGGTCAGGCCATACTTGCTGACGAGGTGGGCGATGATGGTCTCGCTATCGCCGATCGTTTCGCCATCGTCGACGACATAAGGCAGTTGTCCGCGCGGCGCGGACGAGGCGTCGAAGATGTGTTCATGGACGAACGGCACGCCGGTGAGTTTGAGGAAGGCGTAAACCTTCAGCCCATAGCCGTTGTTGTCGGCGACGCCGAACAGCTCGGGATAGGAGTAGAGGGTCAGCATCGATTACCGCCCGGAAATCTGTGCGACGCATTCGATCTCGATCAGCATCTTCGGATCGGGCAGTGCCTGCACCACGCAGGTGGTGCGGGCCGGGTAGGGCGCAGGCCCGAAGGCGGATGCATACAGCACGTTCATCGTGGCGACGTCGGATGCGCGCGTCAGCAGCACGTTGACCTTGACGAGATCGCGAAACGAGCTGCCTGCTTCGTCGAGCACGCGCTTGATGTTGGCAACGACGAAGCCGAACTGCGCCTCAAAGCCGTCGGCCAGCACGCCCTTGTCGTCAAAACCCGGAATGCCCGAGACGAACAGCAGGTCGCCAACGCGTGTGGCGAACGAGAGCGGCGGGGCCTTGATGCCGGCGGGCGGAGCGAAGTGCTGGATCGGGGGCAAGGGACACCTCCAAGAACGGTTCGGTGCTTTGAGCCTAACGCGCCGCTGCCTCGCTGGAAAGGCAGCGGCGCGGCGCTTACGACCCGCCGATAGCTTTGGAAAGGTGCGATGCGATAGGATCGCGGAAGCAAATTGCCGCGCGGATTACTAGCGCAAGATGATCGCGGCAAAGGTAATGCAGTTCACAGGCGCGACGATTATCATGCGCCTGCGCAGAAATCTTTCGTACGGGACCGGCAGATTTTGATGAAATTGTGTCGCGCCTGCGTTCCCGTGCGGGCCATCAATGCGCTTTCCGGATTACCTCGATGGGGTACAATCAGCCGGTCACGACTCAAGCGGCGCCTCAGGCCGCCAATTCCCTGGAGAAAATATCCATGAAGATGCCATCCGCCCTCCGTGCCGCCATGCTCGCGCTTGCGGCTTTCGCGGGCGTTACGTTGTCTTCCGCCGCGCGTGCCGACGAAGGTTTCGTGCAGCTCACGATCTACAAGGCGGGCTGGGTGATCGGCGGTTCCGGCGGCAGTGGCGTCTTGGATTTCCGCGGGCGGCGATACGCGCTTTCGACCGGCGGCCTCGACTACGGCTTTGTGTTCGGCGGCTCGAAGACGATCCTGCGCGGCCGCGTCAGCAACATCTGGCGCGCCTCCGATGTCGCCGGCGTCTACGGAGCGGCCGGCGCGGGCATTGCGGTCGGCCGCGGCGCGCGCGCGATCGTGCTCACCAACCAGAAGGGCGCAGTGCTGGAATTGACCGGGCACCAGGTTGGCTTGATGGCGAATGCCGATCTCAGCGGCCTCGCGATCACGATGCGGTAATTTCCCCGACGTCATTGCGAGCGGAGCGAAGCAATCCATGCCGCCACTTGCGGAGAGATGGATTGCTTCGTCGCTTCGCTCCCTTGCGCAAACCCTCCGCGTTTGTCGCAGGCAATGACGCTGCTCGAAATGGTGAGCACCTCGCATGAACCGCGACGAGCTGGTTGCCGCTTACTCTGCGCCAAGCCGCCACTATCACAACCTCGCGCATATCGAAGACTGCCTCGCCGTGCTCGCACGCGTGGAAAACCTTTCGGCGCTCGAGCGCGAAATCCTGTCAGAGGCGATCTGGTGGCACGATGTCATCTACGACGCGACCCGCTCGGACAACGAAGAGCTCAGCGCGCAATTGGCCGAGCAGCACGTGCGCGAGGATATTCGCCAGGAAGTCGGCCGCCTCATCCGTCTGACCAAGACCCACGCGGTTCAATCAGATGATCGCCTGGGCGCCATCCTGATCTCGATCGACCTCAGCATTTTGGGCGCGGAGCCGGCGCGATACGACGCTTACGCCGCCGCGATCCGGCAGGAGTTCATCCATGTGCCGGAGGGCGACTATCGCGCCGGCCGCGCCAGGATGCTCAGCCAGTTCGCAGGCCGGCCGGTCATCTTTCCCGATGCGGTTTTTGCCGCGAGATATGACCGGCAGGCCCGCGAAAACCTCGCGCGCGAACTGGCGTCCTTGCGCTGACGGTTACTTACCCCCGAGAAAGTCCCGCTTGCCGATCTCGACGCCGTTGTGGCGCAGGATGCCGTGCGCGGTGGCGGCATGGAAATAGAAATTCGGAAACGCAAAATTGACGAGATATTGCTGGCCCGTCAGCGTCCGGGTGCTGCCCAGGCCGACGGGGAAGGTCACCTCGCGCGTGTCGCCGCCGTCGAATTGCGCCGGCTTGAACGACTTCACATAGTCGGTCGCTTTCGCAATCCGCTGCTGCAGTTCCTCAAAACTCTTTTCGGTGTCCGGCGTCGACGGCACTTCGCTTCCCGTCAGCCGCGCGCAGGTCTTCGCGGCGAAATCGCAGACGATCTGCACCTGCCGCGTCAGCGGATACATGTCCGGATAGAGCTGCGCATTGAGCAGCACCTCGGGCTGGATGTTCTTCGCCTTGCAATGTGCTTCCGCCTTGGTGAGCAGACCGGAAAGGCCGCCGAGAATCTGCAGGAAGGCGGGCACGGTGGCGTCGTGGAAAGACATGCGATGCTCTTTTCGTGATGTGGAATAGGCCTCGGGAGGATGAGGTGCTTTGCGAGATGGGGAGCTGCGAAGGAAATACAACTCCTGCAGCCTGCGGATCACAGTCAATTATTCCCGCTCCGAACCCGTAGCCCGGATGGAGCGAAGCGCAATCCGGGGTTCTGTGCACGCGGGCACTGTCCCGGATTTCGCTGCGCTCCATCCGGGCTACGAGGAGTCAGTTCATCGCGCTGCGGGCATTACCATGCCGGCGGGCTGCGCCTGGGCGCTCGGCCCGCGCATCCGCGCCAGCAATTCCGCCGTCGGCCAGGAATCCGCCGGGAGCCCGTACTTGATCTGCATCGCCTTCACCGCCGTGCGGCTCAACTGTCCCATCACGCCGTCGACCTTGCCGACATTGAAGCCCGCGCGCACCAGAAGCTGCTGCAGCTCCTTCAGCTCGTTGAGCGGCAGTTGCGCGACCGGCGCCGACGGCTGGCGCATCGGCGGGGCGCCGGCGATGCGGGTGGCGAGATAGGCTGCGGTGGTCGAATAGATCAGCGAGTTATTCCACTCGGTGTAGGCGGCGAAATTCGCATAGGCCAGAAACGCCGGTCCGGTGCGGCCCATCGGAATCAGCAGCGACGCCGGCAAGTCGTCGTTCGGCAACGCCCTGCCGTCGGGATAGGTGACGCCGAGCTGCGCGAATTTTGCGCGCGGCAGCTTGGTCGTCAGATCAGCCTGGTCCCATGGAAAATTCGCAGGCGCGCGGACTTCCTGCAGCCATGGCTCGCCGCGCCGCCATTTTAAACCGGTGGCGATGTAGTTCGCCGTCGAGCCGATCACGTCGGGCGCGCTGCGCAGCAGGTTGCGATGGCCGTCGCCGTCATAGTCCACCGCATAGGTGAAATAATGCGTCGGCAAAAATTGCGTTTGCCCGAGCTCGCCGGCCCATGCGCCGATCATCTCGCTTGCCGTGAGGTCGCCGCGGTCGACGATCTTGAGCGCCGCGATGGTTTCCTTGCTGAACATCTCCGAGCGGCGGCAGTCATACGCCAGCGACACCAGCGAGCGCAGCGTAGACAGATTGCCGAGCTCGGCGCCAAAGCTGCTCTCCAGTCCCCAGAACGCGGCGATCACGGCCGGGGGCACGCCATATTCCTTCTCGGCGCGGTTGAACGCTGCCGCATGCATCCGGATTCGCGCCTGCGCATTTTTTGCCGCGCCGTCGGACGCCCGGTTCCGCGCGAACTCGGTGAACACCTGGCCAAACACGCGCTGGCCGCGGTCGCGATTGACGATGCCCTGGTCGTAGACGAGATAGGGCGCGGCTTCGGCCAACGCGCGCTGCGACACGCCCTCCGCGGCGGCCTGCTGTTTGAGGTCCGCCAGGAAGCGGTCGAACGACAGGCCGTTGTGGCAGGAAGCTGCGCGCGGCGTGCGCGGAGCGGCGGCCGGTGGCTGCTGACCGGGCAGCGGTGCGACAGCGGGCCTCGGCGCGGGACGGGATGGAGCAAGGACCGGTTGGGCGATGGCGAGGGATGAAAGGAACAGGGACGCCGTGGCAGCAACGAGGAATCGGAAAAGCGGCATCAATGTCACCGGTTGGAAAGGGACCGTAGGTTGGGCAAAGCGACTTGTCCGCCGTAGCTCGAAGAGCGAAGGCGGAAGCGTGCCCACCATCTCAAAGCAAGGTGGCCAGTTCAACCAAGATGGTGGGCACGGCGCAAGGGCGCCTTCGCCCACCCTACAAATTTCACAATGCCGGAGATCGATCCCCGCCTCGGAGCAATCTGCCGCGCAAGCCCGTCTTGCGCATAGGAGCCTGCCGTAACAACCTGATCTCGCAGGCTGTTCCAACCGCGTTTCCCCGTGTAGGCTTGCCGTCTGCCCGACTTTTGAAGGTGAGCCGACAATCACCGGGGCGGGCGGAACGAGGGAGATGGCGGAAGACCATGACGGAACTCCGATACCTGGCGCCTGACACGCTTGACGAAGCGGTCGGTGCATTCGCGAAGGCCGGCAGCGCGGCGCGCATCCTGGCCGGCGGCACCGATCTTCTGGTGCAGATGCGGTCCGGCGTGCTCAAGCCCGGCGTGATCGTCGACATCAAGAAAATTCCCGAGATGACGGCGATCGAGCAGACCGCCGATGGCGGCTTTCGCATCGGCGCGGCCGTCTCCGGCATGGCGCTCGCCGAGCACGGCAAATTCGGCAAGGTCTGGCCCGGCGTGCTGGAGGCCGTCAACCTGATCGGTTCCAAGCAGGTGCAGGGCCGTGCTTCCGCGGGCGGCAATCTCTGCAACGGCTCGCCCGCCGGCGACAGCGTGCCCGCGATGGTTGCGGCCGGCGCCGTCGTCACCGTGCAGGGCCCGAATGGCCGCCGCGAGATGAAGGTGGAGGACGTCCCCGCCGGTCCCGGCCGCACCAATCTGAAACCTGGTGAGATCCTGGTGAGTTTCACCTTGCCGCCGCGCCCGCCCGGATCGAGCGACGCTTACTTGCGCATGATTCCGCGCACCGAAATGGACATTGCCGTCGTCGGTGTCGGCGTCAGCCTCACGATCAAGGACGGCACCGTCACGTCAGCCCGCGTCGGCCTCGGCGCGGTGGCGCCCACCGTGCTGCTGGTAGAAGACGCCGCCAGGGCGCTGATCGGCTCCAAGCTCGACGACGCCGCGTTGGCAAAGGCCGCCGCTGCCTGCTCCGCCGCCTGCCGTCCAATCGACGACAAGCGCGGCACCATCGCCTACCGCACCAAGGTGGCCGGCGTGCTGCTCAGGCGCACCGCCGCGATCGCTGCCCAACGCGCGACCCAGAAAAATTGAATCGGGAAATAACTTTCATGGCCAAAGTTCACGTCACCACGTCAATCAACGGCGAGCCGATGGAATTTCTGTGCGAGCCATCAGACACCATGCTCGACGCGCTGCGCGGAACCTTGAATCTCACCGGCTCCAAGGAAGGCTGCGCCTCCGGCGATTGCGGCGCCTGCTCGATCACGCTTGACGATCGGCTGGTCTGCTCCTGCCTGATGCTCGCGGTCGAGTCCGAGGGCCACGAAATCAGGACCATCGAGGGCATGGCGCAGGGCGACAGACTGCATCCGCTGCAGCAGAAGTTTCTGGAAATGGCCGCGCTGCAATGCGGCATCTGCACCTCGGGCATGCTGGTCGCCTCCGATGCGCTGCTGAAGAAGAATCCTGACCCGAGCGAGGAGGAGGTCCGCTTCTGGCTTGCCGGCAACCTCTGCCGATGCACCGGCTATGACAAGATCGTCCGTGCGGTGATGGAAACCGCTGCCGAAATGCGCGCGCAATAGATCGCGGGAGACAGCCCAATGAACGTCGTCACCAACAACAAGTGGATCGGCCAGCGCACCATCAGGCCTGATGGCATGGACAAGGTCACCGGCCGCGCCCAGTTCGCCGCCGACACCACCATGCCAGGCATGATCTGGGGCAAGGTTTTGCGCAGCCCGCATCCGCATGCGCGCATCAGATCGATCAACACGGCCAAAGCGGAAGCGCTGCCCGGCGTAAAGGCCGTCGTCACCTCGAAGGACATCGTCGATTTCCCGATCGAGAAGGGCGCGGTCATGCTCGGCATCCAGGACATGCGCTGGATGTGCCGCAACGTGATGGCGCGCGACAAGGCGCTGTTCCCCGGCCATCCCGTCGCGGCGGTTGCCGCGACCACGGAAGCGATCGCGGCGGAAGCCTGCAAGCTGATCGAGGTCGATTACGAAGTGCTGCCGTGGTCGATCGAGATCGACGACGCGATCAAGCCTGATGCGCCCATTCTGCACGAGTTCAACAAGTTCGATGGCAAGCCCTCCAACATCGCCGGCCGCCTCGAGCACAAGAAGGGTGACATCGCGGAAGGTTTCAAGAGGGCCGATGTCGTCATCGAGCGCACCTTCACCACGCGCCCGGTGCACCAGGGCTATATCGAGCCGCATGCCTGCCTGATCTCGGTGGCGCCCGACGGCAAGACCACGATCTGGAGCTCCAGCCAGGGCCAGTTCATGGTGCGCGCGATGACGTCGATGCTCACGGGCATCCCGCAGAGCGACATCCGCGCCATCCCCGCCGAGATCGGCGGCGGTTTTGGCGGCAAGACCATCGTCTATCTCGAACCGCTCGCGACCCTGCTCGCGAAAAAATCCGGCCGCCCGGTGAAGATGGTGATGACGCGCGAGGAAGTGATGCGCGCGACCGGCCCCACGTCAGGCTCGAAGAGCACGGTGAAGATCGGCGCGACCAAAGACGGCAAGATCGTCGCCGCGCATGGTACCTTCTATCTGCAGGCCGGCGCCTTTCCGGGCTCGCCGATCCGCGGTGCCGCGGGCTGCAGCTTCACGCCCTACGACATCCCGAACCTGCTCTCCGAAGGTTTTGACGTCTGCTCCAACCGCTCCAAGGTCGCGGCCTATCGGGCGCCGGGCGCGCCGATCGGCGCCTACGCGGTCGAATGCGTACTCGACGAAGTCGCAGAGGCCCTGAAGATGGACCCGCTCGACTTCCGCCTGAAGAACGCCGCGAGGGAAGGCACCAAAGCCGCGCACGGCCCGACCTTCCCGCGCATCGGCTATGTCGAGACCGTGGAAGCCGCCAAGAACTCGCCGCATTATGCCGCGCCGCTCGGCGACGTACAGGGCAAGTTGAGGGGCAGGGGCGTCGCTTCCGGCTTCTGGTTCAACGCCGGCGGCGAATCCTCGGCGCAAGTCAACATCACCGAGGACGGCAACGTCGTCGTCACCACAGGGCATCCTGACATTGGCGGCTCGCGCGCCGGCATTGCCAACATCTGCGCCGAATTGCTCGGCATCGACTACCGCCGCGTCTCCGTCATCATCGGCGATACGCAAACGGTCGGCTTCTCCAACCTGACCGGCGGTAGCCGCGTGCTGTTCGCCTCTTCCATGGTGGTGACGCAGTCGACCGAAAAGATCATCCAGACGCTGCGTGAGCGCGCGGCAAAGATCTGGGAGATCGATCCTGAAGCGGTGAAGTGGGAGCAGGGCGCGGCGCATCCCGTGAGCCCGAACGCCGGCCAGTTCGAGCCGCTGACGCTGCAACAACTCGCCGAGAAGGCGCCCGCGATGGGCGGACCGATCGGCGCCGGTGTGCAGCTCAATACCCAAGGCGCCGACGGCGGTTTCGGCACGCATGTCTGCGACGTCGAGGTCGACGTCGATCTCGGCATCGCGCGCGTGATCCGCTACACCGCCGTGCAGGATGTCGGCCGCGCCATTCATCCCGGCTATGTCGAGGGCCAGCTCCAGGGCGGCGTCGCCCAGGGCATCGGGTGGGCGCTGAACGAGGAATACATCTACACGAAGGAGGGCAAGGTCGATAACCCCGGCTTCCTCGACTATCGCATGCCGGTCTGCTCTGATTTGCCGATGATCGACTGCATCATGGTCGAGATCCCGAATCCAAAACATCCGCAAGGCGTCAAGGGCGTCGGCGAAGTGCCGCTGGTCCCCGTGATGGCGGCGGTGGCGAACGCGATCTACAACGCGCTGGGCAAGCGGTTCTATGCGCTGCCGATGTCGCCGCCGAAGGTGCTGGAAGTGCTGGAAGCGCCGACGCGAGAGGCGGCGGAGTAGGGAGCACGACGGTATGTGACCAAACCGTCATTGCGAGCGAAGCGAAGCAATCCATAGCACGGCATCGAGAAGGTGGATTGCTTCGTCGCTATCGCTCCTCGCAATGACGGCGGGGAAATCGTGGGGTGAGTTAGCGAGCGTAGCCCGGATGGAGCGCAGCGCAATCCGGGACCTTCATTATCGCTCTCCGCATATCGCTGCGCTCATGCGGGCTACTGGTTGGCAACGCCCATGAATGACGTGCTTCCCTTCCGCGCCATGGCGTACAACAACGCCTGGGCAAACCACCGGCTGCTCACCGCCTGTGCGCGGCTGTCGCAGGATGAATTCACCGCGAAACGAACCGGCTTCTTTCCGAGCCTGCGCGCCACGCTCAACCACATCCTGATCATCGACCACTTTTACGTCGATGCGATGGAAGGAGGTACGCTGGGGCCGGCGGCCTTTGCGGATCAGGAGCCTTGTGCGACAGTTACCGCGCTAAAGAAGGCCCAGGCCGCGGTAGACCAACGTCTACTCAAGGTCGTCGAGGCGCTCGATAGCGCCGGACTGCAGCTCATCGTCTCCGTGCATCGCGGCACCTCGATCCAGCGCGAGCGGATGGACCGTTTGCTGCTACACCTGTTCCAGCACGACGTGCATCATCGCGGCCAGGCCCACGCCATGCTCAGCGGCACGTCGGTGAGCCCGCCGCAGCTCGACGAGTTCTTCGCGGTCGGCGAAGCGCCGCTGCGGGCGGCAGAGTTCGCGGAGTTGGGTTGGACAGAGGAGAAGATATGGGGTGGAGCGAACTGAGGCTTGAACAAGCGTAGCCCGGATGAGCGACTTGTCCGCCGTAGCTCAACGAGCGTAGGCGGAAGCGATATCCGGGACCACTCGTCCCCGCATATCGCGGAGCCTGTCATCGGCGCGTTCGCGCGACCCGTTGGCTCATGCGGGCTACGGCGGCTACACCCGCGCACGCTCCAAGACGTTTTCGCTTCTCGTCTGCCGCAGCGCCTCATAGTGCCGCACATACTCCCGCGCCATCCGTTCCGACGTGAACCGCTTCTCGAAATGCGCGCGCACGCGGCCGCGATCCAGCTCCCCGATACGTCCGAGCGCCTCGATCGCCTGCTCTTCGCTCTCCACGACAAAACCGGTGATCCCGTCGTCGATCACCTCGGGCACCGAGCCCGAGCGGAACGCGATCACAGGCGTGCCGCACGCCATCGCCTCGATCATCACAAGGCCGAACGGCTCGGGCCAATCAATCGGAAACAGCAGGGCCGTGGCGCCGGCGAGAAATTCCTCCTTGGTCTTGTCGTTGACCTCGCCGGTCAGCCGCACCTGCTCGCCATCGATCTGCGGCTCCAGCTTTTCCTTGAAAAAAGCACGCTCGCCGCGCGGCAGCTTGGCTGCGATATGCAGCGGCATCTTTGCCGCGCGCGCGATGCGGATGGCGGCCTCGGGTCCTTTCTCGGCGGTGAGCCGGCCGAGAAAGGCAAGATAGCGCCCACGCTCCAATGAGGGACGGAGCGAAGTCGCAGGAAGGCCGTGATAAACGGTGCCGATCCATTTCGCCTCCGGCAGCGCTTCGCGCTGGTTATTGGAGATCGAGACATAGGGCGCATCGGGAAAGCGCAGCGCGACCTCGGGAAATCCCGGCAAGTCGAGCCGTCCGTGCGTGGTGGTGACGAAGGGGACGCCGAGCCGGCTCAGCAACGGCAGATGCAGCCAGTCGATATGGACGTGGATCACATCGAACTCGCTGGCGCGTCGCGCGACGGCGTCGAGCAGCGCCGCCTGCGCTGCCATCGGGTCCGACCGCGGCCGCCCGAGTCGCAGCGCCCGCGGCCAGACCGGCTCGAGCTCGGCGCGGGTTTTGGAATCGCCGCTCGCAAACAGCGTCACCTCGTGACCGAGCTTCACCAGTTCCTCGATCAGCCACGCCACGACGCGTTCGGTGCCGCCATAGAGTTTGGGGGGAATGCTTTCGGCGAGGGGAGCGACCTGCGCGATCCGCATGTTGGTGTTCACCCTTCAGCAAGTAGGCTCCGGTCCTGCGCCGGGAGTTGAACGTGTCTCTGCCGCGAGGCGTTCCGCTTCTCTTGCGGGAATTTTCGTCGCACGATCGTCATACCGGCCGCTGATAGCGCGCGAGGATATCCAGCCAATCTTCCAGGAGACGGCTCATCAGGAATTTTTCGCGCACGCTTTCCTTGGCCCGGTCACCGAGCTGTTGGCGCAACGCGGGATCCTTCAGGATCTGCACGATCCGTTCCGCCGCCTGATCCACGCTGTCGACCAGAAATCCGTTCTCGCCGTCGACGATCTGCCGGCGGATGCCGCCGACATTGCCGCCGATCACGGCGGCGCCCTTCCACATCGCCTCGGTGACGGTGAGGCCGAACCCCTCGCGGGTCGACTTCTGCAGGACCACGGCGGCGCGGCGCTGCAGCGCGTTCACCAGGATCGGATCGTCGACGGCGAGCACGATGATGCTGTCGTCGATCGAGCGCTTGATATCTTCAAGGATGGTTTCGCCTTCGGGATCGTCGCTCGCATTATTGCCGATCAGGACCAGCGTGCAGTCCGCTTCCTTGCGCGCCTTGCGAAACGCCTCGATCACACCCTTGGGATCCTTCCACACGTCGAACCGCGAGACCTGGGCCACCAGCGGGCGATCGGGCGGAATGCCGTGCTGCGACAGGCAATCGTCAATCTCCCGGTCGGACAATTCGACGTTCTTGGCGGCGAACGGATTGATCGCGGGCGTGACGAACAGTTCATCGATGCCAAGGTTCTGCGTATATTCCGGCAACGAGAAGATCGCCGCGTCATACTGCTCGACGAATTGCCGCAGGTACTTCCATGTCGGCGGATGCGGTGAGGAAAGATCGACGTGGCACTGCCAGAACCACGGCATCCGCCGTTCCGCAATATAGCGCACCAGCGGCAGCGGCTGCGGATCGTGCACGATCACCGCATCGCATTCTTCGAGGTGAATCCGTGTGGCGTTCTCGAACACCACCTGTTCGTAGATCTTTCGGTCGACTTCGGGAAAGTCGATATCGGCGCCCTGCAGCATGTTGTGCAGTTTCTTGGTGCAGCCGAAGAACGCCGGCGTGCCCTGGATCAGGTGCCAGTCGGTTTCGATGCCGATCGCGTTCATCATCAGGGTCAGCGGGGTGAGAATCTCGGTGACGCCGCCGCCATAGAACGTGGAACTCACATGGGCGATTCGAAGCGTGCCCACCCGCTCGGCTTTCCCCGCAATCCGGTCGGCCGCTTTCCGGCCGATGATCGGCTCGTATTGCGCGAGCGAATGCAGGCCGAGCGTCGACCGGTCAATGTCTGGAGCTGCCAGCGACATGGGGCCTCCTGTCGTTTCCACCGCGCTGCCATTCCATCGGCGCTTGACGCCTGGACGCTGCGCTCGTCACTAACCGCGCTTGCCGGGCTGCGTTCCCGAAGGACCATTGTTCGTTCGGCTAGTGGTCGGGAAATTGTGGCAAGTGTCGTCTGGATGAACGACTTGTTCATCTGGGCTACGAGCTGACCGCTGTTGTCGTCACCTAAAGATCAGCAACCCAGCGGCGGCAGAACGCAGGGCGTCAAAAATACGCCGAGCGAGAGCCGCCCGAATCTCTCAAGTACCGCATCTGCGAAGGATCACGATCCGGCTGACGATCCACCCCAGCGGCGGAAGAGATGCAGCGGCCAGCCAAACAGCCACCTGAGGAACAGGCCGACGAGACGGATAACGCCTTCAAGAGGGTCCACAGCACGTCACCCAGCTTCCATGCGGTTGGGCAACCGATGTTGTGCGAGATTAACGTCGTGATAAGGCGAACGGAATGTAGGGCGGATTAGCGCAGCGTAATCCGCCGCCTCACCACCATTCGGCGGATTACGCTGACGCTAATCCGCCCTACGCAGAACGCGATCAAGGCATTGTCGATGCGTCTTCAGCCATGCGACAATCGCCCAATCATCAAAGCATCGACGGAAAACCGGCCGTGAGCGAACCACAAGTGCCATCTCCCTTCCAATCCATCCGCGCCATCGACTATACGATCATCTTCGTCCGCGACATGGCGGCGATGCGCAGCTTCTATGAGGGCGTGCTCCGCTTTCCGCTGATGCGTGAATTGTCGGCGGGATGGATCGAATATCAGATCGGCGGCAACACGCTCGCGCTCGCGCGTCCGAGCCGCACCGCAAAGGATGCGCCGACGCCAACGGGGAGTGCGTCGCTGCAGCTCGCGTTCAAGGTTGCCGCCGAGGATGTCGATCGCTGCGCCGGCGAACTGGTGCGGCACGGCGTCGATCTGCTCGAGCCGCCGAAGGACCAGAGCTTCGGCCATCGCACGCTGTTCTTCAGGGATCCCGATGGAAACCTGCTGGAGGTGTATGCGGAGATTTGAGGCGGGCACGAACTGTAGCCCGGATGGAGCGCAGCGCAATCCGGGACAGGTCGCTCAGCGGAGAGGTGGTCCCCGGATTGCGCTGCGCTCCATCCGGGCTACTCTAGGCGTTGCCGCGCCCTAGTTCAGCGTCAGCCACACCAGATTGCAGTCGCTGTGGCAGGTGTTGCAGCGCGCTGGCTGATTGAAGGTGTTGGCGAGCTGCCATTCCTGCGCCTCGTTGCTCCATTGCGCCGTGGCGTGGCAAATGATGTCGTCGGAACCGCAGGCGGCGCAGACCGGCGTGGCACGGGCCGTGCGGTTGACGACTTTCGGCTCGACCGGTTGCGGCTGCGGCCGTTCCGGCGCGATCCGGTCCTGGACGATTTCGAACGGGTTCATCAGCTTGACGCGTCGCAACATCGGGCCTGCATCCATCCGCGAGTTCTGGGAATCGCTGTTTTCAAAACTAGCGAATCGGCTTGGCCGTTCCATCGCAAAATTGCGGAATACCCACGTTTTAAATGTGATCGTCACCAGCGGGACACAGACGTGGCACTCCGGGTGGGAGAAGGCGGTATATTGATGCGCTGCGCCAATGACGCTGGAGACCTGTAGAAAGATCGAACCTGCGGACACGCGAACGCAAAACGGCCCGGCATCGATGCCGGGCCGCGCTGACCAAGTAGAACTAGTTCTTCTTCTTCGTAGCCATTCCGGTCGTGGTCTGCTGACCCGGTGCGCTTCCCGAATGGCCCTTGGCCTTCGCCGATTTCTTCTGATGTCCCGGCGCGTATTCCGACGCACCCGGCGCGGTCGATGTCTTGGCCTTCTGCATCTTCTGTCCCGGGGCGTATTCAGAAGAACCCGGAGACTTCGTGCCGGTCTGCGCAAACGCCGTGGTGGCGAGCAGCACGGTCGAAACGGTGATCAGTGTCTTCAGCATTGGTCTCTCCTCTTGCAGGTGACCCGAGCAACGCTGCGCTGGCGGCGATGGTTCCACTTTTTCCCGATCGCGACAGCGCGATGCAATGCTGATGAACAGATCTTCATCTTCGCACCCGAAGACCTCATCCTGACGAGGCGCGATGAAGCCTGCGACGTAGGACGGATTAGCGCTAGCGTAATCCGCCGCCTGTGCGGAATCGGCGGGTTACGCTTCGCTAACCCGCCCTACAGGCCAAGGCCGTTGCGCGAAAACAGAAAGTTTCTCAATCCTTTCAAGCTGATTTGCCCTGTCCAGTCGTGCGCGAAAAAAGAAACTCCTTCGCGCGAGACCCAAATCAGTCCTAGAACTCCCGACATCCCGGCCCGCAAGAGGGGCGTATCGCGATCGTCACGAACGTTGGGCCGGGCTGCGATGGACGCGACAGCGCCGGGCGAGCGATGCGGATTGCAGGGCGGGTTTTCCCGTGAGCGATCTCTGGCACGCCAGACGAATGACGCAGTTGCGTACGGCAAAACCGTGTGGTCCTGGCACCCGTGGCTGGTGTCAAGCTGGCGGAGGTTTGCAAAGCTCAACCGGGCGATGCGAGCCGCCAATTCGCCGGCGACGGAGGCCAGAGGAATTCGGCTCCGGGGAGAGCACGGCATAAGCCGTAAAACCATTGCGCAGGGAAGGCCGGTTGTTTCGGCTGATACCTGTATGCTCGTGTGCGTTTTCTTTAGCGCTTGTTGCACACGAGACCGCGGGTGCCAGCCAGCACCCGGCCTTCCCTGCGCCCTCTGATTTTTTGGGGGCTGAAAGTTCTTGCAAACCTCGGGCGGATTATGTCGCGAGATCGCGAAGCCATATCCATCCACGTCATTGCGAACGCAGCGAAGCAATCCATACCGCCGCGTGCCGAGAGGTGGATGCTTCGTCACTCCGCTCCCCGCAAGACGAGCTACTCCTCGTTGGCCCATTCCCAACTGTCATCGCCCGGCTTGACCGGGCGACCCAGTATTCCAGAGACGTCGATGATTGAAACGATAGGTCGCGGCGTACTGGATGCCCCGCATTCGCGGGGTATGACGACTTGTGGGCGGGCGACGCCATCACAACTCCCGCGCATTCGAGAAGGCAAACGACGACACGCGCCGCGTGTTCTCGTCCAAAATCAAGGTCCGCGTGATCGGCGGCTCGGCGCGCTGGCTGCAGTTTTCGCGTTCGCAGAGACGGCAGTTGACGCCGATCGGCGTGCCCTCGGCCTTCTCCAGGTCCATGCCCGCCGCATAGACCAGCTTGGAAGCATGACGGATCTCGCAACCCAAGCCGATAGCAAAGCGCGGCTGCGGCTGCGGGTGCGGGGCGATGGGCCGGCGCACCATCTGCGCGATCGAAAAATAGCGTGTGCCGTCGGGCAGTTCGATCACCTGCTTGAGCAGGCGGTCCGGTGTGTCGAAGGTCGAATGCACGTTCCAGAGGGGGCAGGTGCCGCCGAATTTCGAGAACGGAAACGTGCCGGAGGAAAACCGCTTGGAGACATTGCCGGCATTGTCGACGCGCAGCAGGAAGAACGGCACGCCGCGTGCGTTCGGCCGCTGCAGCGTGGTGAGACGGTGGCAGACCTGCTCGAAGCCGGCATTGAAGCGCTGCGCCAGCACGTGCACGTCGTAGTTCAGCATTTCCGCCGCGCTGTGGAACGGCTGATAGGGCATCATCACAGCGGCGGCGAAATAGTTCGCGAGCGTGATGCGATAGAGCCGCCGCGGGGTGTCGTCGAGCGGACCGGCGCGGTTGACGATGGCGTCGATGGCAGCGCTGCATTCGGCAAGCCCGATCTGCAGCGCGAGCTGGAAGGCGCGGCCCGAGCCGTCGACCAGTTCGGAGATCAGAAGCTGCCGACGGTGGCGGTCGAAGCGCCGCAGCGTCTCGCGCATCACGTCAACAGGCATGATGCGGGTAACGATCGAATGCTTTTCGCGCAGGCGCGCCGCCAGCGCGGCGAACAGGTCCTCGGCGGAGACGTTGAGCTCATCGCGCAGATTTTCCGCGGCCTGTTCGAGTTCGGGAAAATAGTTGCGGTTGGCCTCGATCAGGTCGCGCACGCGCTCGATCGGGTTGGCCTCGAACCGCGCGCCCTCGTCGCGGTCGGCCATTTGCGCCGCGACCAGCGTCTCGCCGCGGCGGGCCTCGGTGTAGGCCGCATAGAGTCGTTGCAGCGAATGGGTCACGCCGGGGCAGAGTTCCGCGAGGTCGCGCAGTTCCTGCTTCGGCAGGTCAATCTGCCGGAACAGCGGATCGGAAAAGATCTCGTTCAGTTCGGCAAAGAACCGGTCCTCATCGGCGGTCGCGAGATCGCGCAGATCGAGGTCATAGGTCTCGGCCAGCCGGAGCAGGATCTGCGCCGTTACCGGGCGCTGGTTCCGCTCTATCAGGTTGATATAGCTCGGAGAAATGCCCAGACCCTCGGCGATCTGGGTCTGCGACAGCCCGAGCTGCTGGCGGATCCGCCGAAAGCGGGGTCCGACGAAAAGCTTCTTTCCGGAGTCGATGGCCATGACGTTGTTCCTAGCTCTTGCAGCGGGTTCCGCCTCTCCCCGCGCGCGGGGAGAGGCCGGCGCGCGGCGACGGGTGAGGGGCTCTCTCCGCGAGTCCGAATGCGCGGAGAGAGCGCTCACCCCGACCCTTTCCCCGCAAGAGCGGGGCGAGGGAGAATAGGCAGTTCCCTTACCCATTTTGTGACAAAATTTACAATATAACAAACGTGACAAGTTCATATGTTACATGACATCACCATTCGAAATCAAGCAGTCTATGCGAATTGGAGATTTTGGCGTTTATCTCTCGGGACGTTTCGCAACGCACTGTCAAGAATGTCGATTGAAGGAACAGCACATGAACTACCAGCCACGTGGGATCAGCGTCCAGGGACCGGCTTCCTATCTCAGCGAGATTGAAGCTGCTCAAGCGCTCCTCAAGACCAAGCCGACCTGGAACGGTGTTACCGCCGAAGCCGTGGCACGGATGCGTCTGCAGAACCGCTTCAAGACCGGCCTCGACATCGCCCGCTACACCGCGGCGCTGATGCGCGCCGATATGGCGGCCTATGACGCCGATCCCACCAAGTACACCCAGTCGCTGGGTTGCTGGCACGGCTTCATCGCGCAGCAGAAGCTGATCTCGGTCAAGAAGCACTTCGGCGGCAAGACCGATCGCCGCTACCTGTATCTGTCCGGCTGGATGATCGCGGCGCTGCGCTCCGAGTTCGGACCGCTGCCCGACCAGTCGATGCACGAGAAGACCTCGGTGCCGGCGCTGATCGAAGAGCTCTACACCTTCCTGCGTCAGGCGGACTCCCGTGAACTCAACGACATCTTCCGCGCTATCGACGTCGCCCGCAAGGCAGGCGACAAGGCGAAGGAAAAGGAACTGATTGAAAAGGTCGACAACTTCCAGACCCATGTCGTGCCCGTCATCGCCGACATCGATGCCGGCTTCGGCAATGCCGAGGCGACCTATCTGCTCGCCAAGAAGATGATCGAAGCGGGCGCCTGTGCCCTGCAGATCGAGAATCAGGTCTCCGACGAAAAGCAGTGCGGTCACCAGGACGGCAAGGTGACGGTGCCGCACGAGGTGTTCCTGGCAAAGATCCGCGCCTGCCGTCATGCCTTCCTTGAACTGGGCATCGAAGACGGCGTCGTCGTGACCCGCACCGACTCGCTCGGCGCCGGTCTCACGCAGCAGATCGCCGTCAGCCACAAGCCCGGCGACATCGGCGACCAGTACAACAGCTTCCTGGATTGCGAGGAAGTGACGGCCGCCAACGCCAGGAATGGCGATGTCATCATCAACCGTAACGGCAAGATGATGCGTCCGAAGCGGCTTGCCAGCAACCTCTACCAGTTCCGCCCCGGCACTGGCGAAGATCGCTGCGTGCTCGACTGCATCACCTCGCTGCAGAACGGTGCCGACTTGCTGTGGATCGAGACTGAGAAGCCGCATATCGAGCAGATCGCCAAGATGGTCGACCGCATCCGCGAGGTGATTCCGAATGCGAAGCTGGCCTACAACAACTCGCCGTCGTTCAACTGGACGCTCAACTTCCGTTGGCAGGTCTACGACGCGATGAAGGAAGCCGGCAAGGATGTCAGCAAGTACAACCGCGCCGACCTGATGAAGCGGGAATACGACGATACGCCGCTGGCCATTGAAGCCGACGAGCGCATCCGCACCTTCCAGGCCGATTCGGCAAAGCGTGCTGGTATCTTCCACCATCTGATCACGTTGCCGACCTATCACACGGCAGCTCTGTCGACTGACAATCTGGCAAGAGAGTATTTCGGCGAGCAGGGCATGCTGGGCTATGTGAAGAATGTTCAGCGCCAGGAGATCCGTCAGGGTATCGCCTGCGTCAAGCATCAGAACATGGCGGGCTCCGATATCGGCGACGAGCACAAGGAATATTTCGCCGGTGAAGCCGCTCTGAAGGCGGGCGGCGCCCACAATACGATGAACCAGTTCGGCTAACGCTGGAATTGATCACGCTACTTGGACAACAGGAGACTACCATGACCAAAGGCAGCAATTTCTGGGTGATTGGCGGCGAGTTCGGCTCGATGAACTTCCACAAGCTTGTGGAAGGCTCCGCCCAGGTTCAGGGTCCGTTCAAGACCCGCAAGGAAGCCGAGGACGCCTGGCGCGTCGTGTCGGAAGAGAACCGTCACAAGGCCGGCGTACGCTTCTCCATCGTGGAAGAGCCCTCGCGCATCTCGGCCTGAGCGGCTGCTGCCAATAACGCCTAGGGAAACGCCAAGGACAGGCGGCCCCATCCGGAAAACCGGGTGGGGCCGTTTGCGTTCGCAAAGGGGTGCCCTGGGCTCGTCTCCCTCTCCCCGCGCTTGCGGGGAGAGGGTCGGGGTGAGGGCTCTCGCCGGGGGCTCTGAACTCTGTGGAGTGGTAAGCTATTGAAAACAAACAACCATTGCGCAAGGCATGGTTACTGCTAGGTTAATCGGGCTAACCCTCGCAGGATAAAGGCGGCTCCCGATGTCAAACGCGCAAAATACCGGCAACGAAGCCCGAGACATGCGACCGACCAGGCTGCGCGACGCGCTGCGCCAGGCCCGCATCGAAGCTGCCGACCGCACCGGCGTCGTGGTCGAACTGCGCGATGCCGAGGTCGCCCGGCTCGAGATTCTGAACGAGGCGCTCGATCCCTTGTTCGCCGAGGTGCCGGAGCAGATCGACCTGTTCGATCGCGGCGTCAGCCAGGGCGAGACGCCGCGGCTGTGGATCGACGTGGTCGCGCATATCGTGATGGGACGCGACAAGCGCATCTACCGCTTCGTGCAGGACACGCGCTTCGGCCGCATCGTGATCGCCGAGTCGCATGACGTGCCTGTTATCGTCGACGCCGTCACCGGCTATGTCGCGCGCCGCATGATCGAGCGCGAGCATGCGATGGTGGCAACGCCCGCGGCCGCCGAGCCGGTCGTGGAAAAAAAGCCGCGCGGGCGCGGCTTCGGCATGTTCGTGCTTGGCTTCGTGCTGGGCGCGGTGGCGCTGTTCGGACTGGCGCTGTATGCGAGCCTGAAGAATCTATAGCTTGAACCGACGGCTCGGGCATTCGGGGGCATCGTGGCAGTTTCGTCGGTACCGTTGGTGGTGCTGCTTGTCGGCGCGCTGTTCGGAACCTCCTATATCTACGGCAAGTGGCGCACGCTGCGCCGTGCCGAATTCATCCGCACCTTCCGCTGGCCGCGCGGGCTGCTCGAGCGGCTGGAGAAGCATCACCCCGGCTTTCAGCGCAAGGACAGCGCGCTGGTCTCGCGCGGACTGCGGCAGTTCTTCCTCGCCTATCTCATGAGCGGCAAGCGCTATGTCTCGATGCCCTCGCAAGTCGCCGACGATCTCTGGCACGAATTCATCCTGTACACGCGCGATTACGACGCGTTCTGCCGCCGCGCCTTCGGCGGCTTCCTCCACCACACGCCCGCCGTCGTCCTCAGCGAGCATCGCAAGAGCAATGAAGGCCTGCGCCGCGTCTGGTGGTATTGCTGCAAATACGAGAACATCGATCCGGTGAGGCCGACGCGCCTGCCGCTGTTGTTTGCGCTCGACAGCAAGCTCAACATCGCAAACGGCTTCGTCTATCACCCCGATTGCGACGAACTGCGCAAGAACGGCAGCGGTGCTGCGCATTGCGGCGGCGATTTCGCCGATGGCTCGGTCGATGGCAGTACGGACGGGTTTGGCGACGCCGGCAGCGACTCAGGCGGTGATGGAGGCGGTGGTGGCGACGGGGGCGGCGGCTGCGGTGGCGGCGGGGATTGAGAAATTCGCCTCTGAAGAACTTAGAGCAGCGTCGCCTGCTTGATCTGCTTGACGCGGAAGTCGGCGTCGACAGCGCGCACGGTCTGCACGCAGCGCCATTTTTCGCCCTCGCGCGCGATCGAAAACAGGTTGTAGGCCGCGGCTGGATAATGCCGGTGTGCCAGCGCCGACGCCGACGGCACGCCGACCGCGGGGATCTGGTGGCCGGCGCCTTCGAGCCACATCGTCGAGTGGATATGGTCATGGCCGTGCAGGACCAGTTCGGCGCCACGCCGCTTCAGCACGGCGCGCAGCGCCTTCGAGTCGGTCAGCTGCTTCATCCGCGACGTCGAGTACAGGGGGTGATGGACCAGCAGCACCCGGAATGCCTCGTCCGGCGGCAACTGCGCAAGCTCGCGGTCGAGCGCGTCGAGCTGCGCGCGGCCGAGCCGGCCGGTTGCCATCAAGGGCAGCGTCGGCACCGCCGAGGAGACGCCGATCAGCGCCAGCGGGCCGCGCCGGCGCAGGAACGGAAACGACGCGCCGTCGGCGGCGGCATCGCCGCGCAGATATTGCTCGAACGTGCCGGTGAAGTGATGCCGCGTCGCCCGCACATAGGCGTCGTGATTGCCGGGAACGACGGTCACCTGTTGCGGCGTGCCGATGCTCTCGAGCCAAGCCTGGGCCGGGGTGAATTCTGCTTCCAGCGCCAGGTTGACGAGATCGCCGGTCACCGCAATGTGGTCCGGTCGCTGCGCCTGCATGTCGGCGACCAGCGCGTCCAGCACCTCGCGGCGGTGATATTTGTGGCGGTTGCGGGTCCAGTTGAGATAACCGAGCGCGCGCTTGCCCGCGAGATCGCGAAGCCGCGCCGCGGGCAGCGGCGGCAGATGCGGATCGGACAGGTGCGCCAGCGTGAAGGTATCGGTCATTCGCGCTCCGCCGCGTTCCCTGTGATATAGAGCCGTCGCACGATCATGTCGGCGATATAAGGATCAAACGTGATAGCTGTCCATCCGAGGTTTGCGTGACGGCGCTGCAGTACCTGCGAAAACGTCTGGGGCCGCAATTGCGGCGCGTATTTCATCTGTATTGGCGGATGGCCCGCGGCATGACGCTCGGGGTCCGCGGCGTCGTGCTCGACGGCGATGACAAGGTGTTCCTGGTCAGGCACAGCTATGTCGCCGGCTGGCACCTGCCGGGCGGCGGGGTCGAGGTCGGCGAAACCTTCCTCGAAGCCTTGCGAAGGGAGCTCGTGGAAGAGGGGCGGATCGAGTTGACCGGAGAGCCGGCGCTGCATGGCCTGTTCTTCAACAGCCACGTCTCCCGCCGCGACCACGTCGCAGTCTATGTCGTCAGGCAGTTCCGGCAGGATCGCTTGCCCGAGCCCAATCATGAGATCGTTGAATGCGGGTTCTATGCGGCAGGGGCGCTGCCGGCGGAAACGACCAGGGGTACGCGGCTCCGGATCGCCGAAGTGCTCGACGGCGCGACCCGGATTGCGACCTGGCGCTGATGCAGGGCCGGTTGTTGCTTCGCGCGCTTGCAGCGCCTAGAAGCTGACAAACGGGGTTCGGCGTGGGCAGGATGAAAATTTTCAGGCTTCTCTGCGGCATCGGCCTGCTCGCGATGCTCGCGAGCAATGTCTGGACGATGTCGCGCTGGAGCGAAAGCCGCGGGGTCTATGACGACGTCTGCTATCTGCGTCAGGCGCATCTGTTCCAGAAACATGGCCTCGGCGGCATCGATACCAACATCATTTTTGACGACGACGACTATCTGAAGAACAAGTTGAAGGCGATCGGCTATGCGGAATGGAACGTTGTGGCACGGATACCCTGCCACACCTTCATTCCATCCGCGGACAAATACGTGATGCAATACCCGCCAGGCACCGGCTTCGCACTGGCGCTGTTTCGCGAGGGGTTTCAGGTAATCCCGCTCTACGTGCTGGCGAACGTGACGATCCTTGCCTTCGCGCTGCTTGCATTGTTTCGCGCGCGCGATCCGGCCTCGCTGGCGCTGGCGGCGATATTCGGCTTCGCCGCGCTCTATCTGATGATCAACCCGAGCAAGGCGAGCTATTCGGTGCCGCCGACAATGATGTTGTGCGCGGCTGCGGGATTCCTGACGGCGAGGTATTTCGTTGAAGGACCGCGGCGCCACCTGCTGCTGATTGCGCTGGTGGGGCTGCTGGTCGGTATCTCCGTCAATTTCCGTCTGCCCAACCTGTTTCTCGCCATGGGCTATTGCCTCTATCTTGCCGGCGCGTTCCTGCTGACGCGCAGCAGGGAGACTTTTCTGCAGGGAGCCTCATTCGGTGTCGCTTTCCTGATCGGGATGGCGCCGACCTTGATCGCGAACGCGATCAACGCCGGTAGTCCGTTCTCGACCACCTATGGCAGCGTCGACGTTACGCCGCCCGAACTGAATCCGACGGTACTCTTGAGCTATCTCGTTGACGTTCAATTCACCTTGCTGGCGATATCGGCCGCGTGGACCGCCTGGCTCTGGCGCTTCGATCGGGATCGCGCCCGACAGGCTGCCCTCCTGGTTGCCGTAAACCTTGCGGTAAACCTGATTTTCTTCATGACCCATCCGATTTTTACGCCATATTATATTATTCCCATCGAGATGATTTCCCTCTGGACTTTGCTGTTCGCAACGCTCGACCTGCGCGGCGAACGGGCCGCCGGCAGTGCGGCCTTCCCTCAACCGACCAACGCCTGATTGCGGTATGACGCGCCATGGACGGACTTAATTCGGGCGAGCGTGCAATGACGGGGCCAGGCTTGCGGATTGCGGTTCTGGTGCCGTGCTACAATGAGGAGGCCGCGGTTGCGACCGTCGTCTCGGATTTCCGCAAGGCGCTGCCGACCGCTCAGATTTTCGTCTACGATAACAATTCCAGGGACCGCACCATTGAGGTGGCGCGCGCAGCGGACGCGATCGTGCGCAGCGAGCGCCGCCAGGGCAAGGGACATGTGGTGCGGCGCATGTTCGCCGACATCGATGCCGACGTCTATGTGCTGGTCGATGGCGACGCGACCTACGATGCGCCGAGCGCGCCGCATATGGTCGATAAGCTGATCAACGAACGCCTCGATATGGTGGTGGGCTTTCGCGTCGATCAATCGGTTGCCGCCTACCGGCCCGGCCATCGTACCGGCAACTGGATGCTGACGAGCTTCCTGTCCGTAGTGTTCGGACAGGCGTTCAAGGACATCCTGTCCGGCTACCGCGTGTTCTCGCGCCGCTTCGTCAAATCCTTTCCGGTACTATCGGACGGTTTCGAGATCGAAACCGAACTCAGCGTGCACGCGCTCGAACTGGCGCTGCCGGTGATGGAGGTCGAGACGCCGTACTATGCCCGTCCCGAGGGATCGTTCAGCAAGCTCAACACCTGGCGCGACGGTTTTCGGATTCTCGGCACCATCCTGAAGCTCTATCGGTCAGAAAAGCCGCTGCGGTTCTTCACGCTGATCGGCGTCTTCCTGATGCTGGTCTCGATCGGCCTTGCGATTCCCATCATCATCACCTTTCTCGAAGAGGGCATCGTGCCCCGGCTGCCGACCGCGGTGCTGTCGATGGGGCTGATGATCGTGGCGGTGCTGTCGGTGTCGTCGGGGCTGGTGCTGGACACAGTGACGCGCGGCCGCCGCGAGATGAAGCTTTTGGCTTATTTGTCCCAGCCATCGATCGGCAAGGATTGAGGCAATACGGGGATTGCCGCTTCCAGCGATGGACCGCGCCGCCGCCAGATGCTATCCCGCGCCCATCATGAGCGAACTTGACGTTACCATCCTGGCCGAAACACCAAAAGACGCGCAGGCGATCGAACGCCTGCACGAGCGCACGTTCGGACCCGGCCGTTTCGTGCTGAGCGCCTACCGCCTGCGCGAGCATGTCGATCACGTGCTGGACCTCTCATTCACGGCGCGGATCGGCACGTTGCTGGTCGGCTCGGTGCGCCAGTTGCCGATCTGCATCGGCGACACGCCGGCCCTGATGCTCGGGCCGCTGACGGTCGAGCCGCCGTTCCGGAAGCGAGGCGTTGGCCGCATGCTGCTCGACCGCTCGCTACAGGACGCCAAGGCCAAGGGCCATCGTCTGGTCGTTCTGGTCGGCGACGAGCCCTATTACAGCCGCGTCGGCTTCAAGGTCATACCGAAGGGACGGGCGACCATGCCGGGGCCCGTCGACTACAGCCGCCTCCTGGTGGCCGAGCTCGTCGAGGGGGCCTTCGATGGCGTCTCCGGCGAAATCCGCCCCGACTGGAGCAAGGCGCGGTAGCGCCGCCGGCGCGAAGGCGTGGTTCCGCGGCCTCGTCGCTATCGAAAAAGTCGCCGCCTTTTGGTGCCGGCCACCGGCTTCGACGCGGACCCCGCGCTTCCGGCTGCCTGTTGCAGTTTGTGCCGAAACTCCTCGCGCTTCTCGTGGATGGAAGCAACCACCAGGCCCATCGCCACTCCCATGCCGATCAGGGCTGCCTCTGATAACAGCAGGCTTGCCTCGATGGTTTCCGGCACGGCGTCGGTCACCCCAATTCCGTAAAGATGTCGCGCGTGGTCGGCGTCGCGGGCGCGGGAAACGATCAGTACGTCTTTCCGTAGCCCGCGGACCTGCGCGACAATTTCGTCAATGCCTTTGGGTTCGTTGATCGTGACGATGACCGCGGCAGCCTCCATGAGGCCGCAGCTCTTCAGGAACTCCGGGTTTGTCGCGTCACCGTAGAAGACGGTGCGGCCCTGCCTGCGCTGCTCCGGAACGGCTGCGGCATCGTTGTCGACGGCAGTGTATTTAAATTGATGGCGATCGAGCATCGTACAGACGACTTGTCCAACCCGGCCGTGTCCGACGACAATGGCGTGGCCACTGCCGCCGCTCGGTGCGACGGTGAGCTCAGGATCAAGCGGTTTTTCCTGGCGCACCATCGGCGCCAGCCGCCGCGCGACATGAGACAGTGCCGGGGTGAGCATCATGGTCAGCGTGGTCAGCGCGACAGCGAAGCTCGATACGTTGGCGTCAATCAGGCTAAGGGTCGTCGCCATCCCAATGGCAACGAAAGCGAACTCGCCGCCGGGACCAAGCAGCAGCCCGACCTCGACCGACGCAGGCCAGGAGAGGCGAAACATCCGGGCCAGGAAGACGAGGATGGTGGACTTTACGAAAATCAGCCCGGCCGCACCTGCAATCAGCCAGACCGGATCGCGCGCAATCTGAGCAAAATCGATGTTCATGCCGACCGTGAAGAAGAACAGGCCGAGCAGGAGGCCCTTGAAGGGATCGATCGCAGTCTCGATCGCCTTGCGGAATTCCGTCTCGGCCAGCAACAGGCCTGCGACAAAGGCGCCAAGCGCCATGGAGAAGCCCGCCACGGCGGCGGCTACCCCGGTCGCGACGATCACGAACAGCGTCGTGGCGACGAACAGGTCGCTCATGCCGACCGACGCCACAAGACGGAACAGGGGACGCATCACCACACGGCCAACGACGACGATCACGCCGAGCGCGAGGGCGGCATTCGTGAGCGCGAGCAATAGTGACGCGACGATCGATCCGGAGTCTCCCGCGCCGAAGATCGAGATGAAGAGCAGAAGGGGAGCGACTGCCAGGTCCTGCGCCAGGAGGACCGCGAAGCTTGCCCGTCCCGCGCTCGTATTGAGCCGTTTCTGCCTGGAAAGAATCTCGATGACAATGGCGGTCGAGGACAAAGCGAGACACGCACCGAGGATGAGCGCTACCGGAGCCTTGCTGCCCGCCAGCGCGGCGACGAGGCTGATCACTACCGTCGAGAGGATGATCTGCAGGCTGCCCAACCCGAAAATCAGGCGGTGCATCGCCTTCAATCGGTCGTAGGACAACTCCATGCCGATGAGGAAGAGCAGGAACACTACGCCGAGGTTCGCAAAGCCCGAGACATTTGCCGGGTCGACGACGGTAAACCAGTAGAGAAACGGAAACCTGTCGATGAACGATCCCAGCCCAAGAGGTCCCAGGATCGCGCCGGCTCCTAGATAGCCGAGAACAGGGTTGAAGCCGAACCGCCGCACCAAGGGAATGACGACGCCCGCGGTGCCGAGCAGAACGAGCGCGTCGCTGTAGACGTGAACATTGATGGACGAAGTCATCTATTCCTTGTGCACTCGCTTCCGGGGGCAAGGGACGTCTGACGGGAGATTGCGCCTGGTATCTCCCGTCATTCCCATTTGGACGTTAGCTGGTACCACCAGCTAACGCCACCCCGCGGACCGCTGCACTCGCGGACTTCAAAACTTGAGGTTGGCAAACGCCCGCACGCCGATGCCCGGCAGGAGAACCTGGTCCTTGTTGAAGGACGTCGAATTGCGGATGTTCTCGTTCAGCAGGTTGTTGCCAACGAGGCCGACCATCATCTCGCGTGCGCCGAACCAGGAAGGATCGAGCTTCGTCTTGTAGCTGACCTCCGCCTTCAACAGGTTGTAGCCTGCGGTTGGCGTCTCGCCGATCGGGGCGATGTCGTTCTGGGCGAAGGCGTGCAGCAGGTTGATCCGTGTCAGCCAGTTGGCATCGCGCCAGAACAGCCCGCCGCCGACTCGCACCGGCGGAATTCGCGGAACATTGGTGCCATCGTCAAAGGTCGCGCGCACGACATCGAACTGGTTCTCGACGCCCCAGATGCCGCCATAGAGCGGCCCGACATCCAACTGGCTTTGGAATTCGCCGCCACGGAAGGTGGCGTCACGCTGCGAATAGACCGCCTGGTTCAGCTCAAGGGGAAAAGCCGGATCGGCGGGGCCGACACAGGCGACATCTTCGCAGGTGTTGCCCGTGAGGCGACGGTAAATGAAGCCATTGAACTTGGTGTAGTACGCAGTTGCTTCGAATCGGAAGGGGCCGGTGGCGCGTCGTAGTCCGATCTCGATCGATTTGGCGGTTTCGATGCCGAGATTGGGATTGCCGATATCGAAGGTGATAGTTGCTTCGTGCGGTCCGCGCGAAAACAATTCCGCCGGCTTGGGCGCGCGTTCGACGTATTGAGCGGTGATGCTGGCGACCAGTTGACCTGGAAGATCCTGGATCAAGCCGATGCTCGCGCTCTTCGGCGTGAAGCTTGGATTGCGCGCCGTAGGCGGGCCTATATCGCCGGGATTGGCATTGAGGTCGAACAGCTCCGGAATGAATGCCGGCGTCGTTCCGCTGAGATTAACATGCTCGACCCGGCCGGCGATCTGCGCCTTGGTGGTCTCGGTGAATTTGATTTCGTTGAAGACGTAGCCGGCGACCCTGTTATTCTTGTTAGGATCAAACAACCCGTTGAGCGGGCTGGTTGGATCGTCCGGGCTCGACGCCGTCAGCTCCTGATGCCCGGCCTGCAGGCCGAAGGCGGTCGTGACGGCGGCAAAGCGCGCGTTGAACGGCGTCATCTGGACCTCGACGCGCCCTTCCTGCTCCTTGTTGGTAAAGGTCTGCCGCACGCCAAGGGACGAGAAGTCGGCGGGATCGGCGAGCGCGATCTCGTTGTGCTTGTAATCGGTGGCGCCCGCCCAGAACCTGATGGCGTCGATCGCCGCCGCATCCGGCCGGTATTCGCCCTTGGCCGTGAATTTGGTTTGGCGCGCGTCGATCCGGGACTGGTGATCGGAGGGCTCAATTCCGGGAATGCGGTACAGCGTGTCGTTCTGCGTGATCGCCGCGCCGATAAAGCCGCCATGGAAGATGTAGGAGCCGCCAATCGATGCACCAGCCGCCTGCATCGCCGAATTGGGCTGCCGGCCGTTGACCGGGCGTGTCTGGTCGAACAAATACGGATAGCTCGGAATGCTGTAATCGCTGGCCTTGCGGCCATAGGCGTCGGCATGAACAGCGAAATTGCCACCGCCGGCATCGATCAGGATGCCGCCATCGACACCGCGGTCGACGGAATTGACGGCCGTTCGGGTTTCGACCGTGACGCAGGAAGGTGATCCCACATTTGCGAGCGGCGCTTTCGCCGGCAGTCCGTAGCTCTGGAACGGTGTGGCCGCGCATGAAGGCAGGGCGTCCGGGATGCGATTGTTGGTTGCGCTGACGACGCCGCCGATCGATGTCGATCCGTAGCGCAGCGCCGCCGGACCACGGATGACTTCAACCTGGTTTGTCGCCAGTGGATCGACCGGCACGAAATGGTCTTCGCCGAGATCGGACGCACCGCCAGCGTTGGTGCCGTTCTCGAGGATGCCGACGCGATTGACGTCGAGGCCCCGGATGATCGGCCGGCTCGCGGCACCGGGCGCGAAGGTGGAGCCGGTAATGCCGGGCTTCGAGAACAGGAGATCGCCAAGCTGGGCGGTGCCTTGCCGGCGGATCTCCTCGTTGGGCACCACGGTAACCGTTGCGAACTGGTCGGTCACGACGGGCAGCACGCCCTGTTGGGGCGCGGCTGCAACCGGTGCGGTCTGCGGCTCTGCCGCGGGTTGCCGGTTTTGGCCTGGCGCCGCACGGACGACGCGTGCCGGCGCCGGTGACGGCGCGGGCTTTCGCCGCACAATCGGGCTTGGCGCCGTCACGGTGATTTCAGGCAGTTGCGTCGAGGCGGCTGACGTGCCCTGGGCCATCGCCCCATCGGCCATCGCGCACAGCAATAGCCAGCTTGCTCCACCGTAATGGAACGCTCGTTTCTTCTTGAATGTCATTGTCCCGATCCTGATCCCGTCGATGTGCGACGGATCGATTCCGATTTTCCCTCGGCGGATCGGCCGCGCGGCGCGGCGATCCCCTCGGGAAGTGCATCAATCAATCGAGTTCAGGAGATGGGAGGTGCGCGGGACTGGAAGGCGGGATGAAGCGAGCCGAGATGCGCGAACTCGGCGCCGGTGGTCAGGTGCAGTAGTTCGACCGCTTCCGGCAGTTTCAGCAGCGGCGGCGCGGCGAACAGGAAATTATTGGCCAGCGAGAGGACGGCACAAACCGCGCAGACATTGGCCGTATGCTGGTCGTCGTCATGGCCGGCAGGCTGTTGCGGCTGCGTGGGCTCGGAATGCGCAACTTGTGCGGCGAGAGTTGCGGCGATCGCAAGATCGGCGTCGGCGACCCCGCTCTGAACGGCCGGCGCCGCCTGCGCGGCGGCCGTCCCGTGAAAATGCCCAAACGACAGCGCAAACTGGATCGCGAGCGCCAACAGCACCAACCGCGAGCCGTGCTTGAGGTGTTTCCGGAACCAGTTCACGACGCCTTACGCCTTGTCCCTCGGTAGCCCAAAGCATCGTGGCAGCCGATGTTACATTATAACATCGGCAAAGGCGGTGGAGTGTCAATCGTCATTCCCGCTTGTCCGTCTGATCGCCCGACAATTCAGTCGGGTGTGGGATTCGCGCAACATCTGCATTCCCGCCTCGCGAGTGGTGTGGGCATCGGTTGACAACTGTCTTGAAGGTATATGTTATGTTATAACATAACATGATGGACCCCGATGCGTCGTCTCTCCCGGTTAGGGCCCCGCAAGCTGAAGAGGCTTTTTGATCTCCATGCGCAAACTCCCCGTCACCGTCTTGTCCGGCTTCCTCGGGGCTGGAAAGACAACTTTGCTCAATCACGTGCTCAACAATCGCCAAGGCCTGAAGGTGGCGGTGATTGTGAACGACATGAGCGAGGTCAACATCGATGCCGACCTGGTGCGAGATGGCGGTGCGAACCTCTCTAGGACGGACGAAAAGCTGGTCGAGATGACCAACGGCTGCATCTGCTGCACGTTGCGCGATGATCTGCTCAAGGAAGTTCGCGCATTGGCCGAAAGTGAGCGGTTCGATTACCTGCTGGTGGAGTCGACCGGCATTTCCGAGCCGCTGCCGGTGGCTGCGACCTTCGATTTTCGCTCGGAAGAGGGTAAAAGCCTGTCCGACGTGTCCAGGCTAGACACGATGGTCACGGTCGTCGATGCCGTCAACCTGCTGAAAAACTATTCGTCTACCGTTTTCCTGAAGGATCGCGGCGAGTGGCTCGAAGGCGACAGACGCACACTGGTGGATCTGCTGGTCGAGCAGATCGAATTTGCCGATGTGATCGTGCTCAACAAGGTCGATTCTGCTTCGCAGGGAGAACGCGACGCCGCCCGAATGATTATCCGGTCTCTGAATTCCGAGGCCGATATCATCGAGACCAATTTCTCCAATGCGCCGCTGGAGCGCATTCTCAATACCGGTCGCTTCGACTTCGAACGCGCGCAGCAACACCCACTGTGGTTCAAGGAGCTTTATGGTTTTGCAGACCATAAGCCCGAATCCGAAGAATATGGCGTCAAGAATTTCGTCTATCGCGCGCGCCGGCCGTTCGATCCCGCGAAATTTCATCAATTCCTGAATGAAAGCTGGCCGGGCGTCATCCGCGCCAAGGGACATTTCTGGATCGCAACTCGCCCGCAATGGCTTGGTGAGTTGAGCCAGGCCGGCGCGATCGTCAGAACCGAAGGGTTGGGATTTTGGTGGGCAAACGTGCCGGCAGATCGCTGGCCGAACGATCCGTTCTGGCGACAATCACTCAAGAAGAACTGGAGCGAGGTGTATGGCGATCGCCGGCAGGAGATCGTTTTCATCGGCACGAATATGGATCAGGACGCGATAACGGCACGGCTTGATGCGTGCCTTGTTTCGGGAAAACCGGGAATGCGCGTTGCGGAATGGTCCGGGCTTGCCGATCCATTTCCGAGGTGGCGACGCGCAGACGAGGCTGCATAGGGCCGAATCTACGGGACCAACGCCGCCTATCGCGCCTCGTGCACCTAGGTCGCCGCGAACGCGCCGAGCAGCAGCAAGAGCCCGAAGATCGGCACAGTCACCTCCTCACGAAATAAGGCACGTTCACCGTGAAACGATCCGGATGACTGTTAATGCGTCCTTCCAATCCCCGCGACGTCCATTGAGCGATCCAAGGCAGCCTCTTCTCTATCCCGCGTGTCACGGGCTCGCCGAGCCGGCCGCCGAAATCGAGCGGCCAAAAGCCCACGGGCACCATTTCAAGAATGACGCGATTCAAACGGAAGCCGCTGCCAAAGACCGTTTCGATGTCGCCAGGATCAAGCACGCGTACGGTATTGGGATCAGTCACATTTCCGAATGTCACGAGCGTAGGAATCAAGTTGCCATACACATACAATTGGGCCTGGCCGGTTAACCGGCTCACTTCCTTGAACTGGACCTTCTGACCCGCCGCCGCGAACGCATTCATCGCGAGAAAGTTCATACCATCGAAGTATAACCCGTTCTTGCCATGCGTAAGTGTGGCGATGAGATTTCGCCCGTCGCCGAGATCGACGAATATCGCGTCGCCCTTCGTGCTACTCCTACCGCCGGCCTCCGGAAGGATGCCACCGTCCTTGCCCATATGGACCGCCATGACACCCGAAGCGGACCTTACTCCGCCAGGTGTCTGCACCTCGATCGTCAGCCGGTATTTATGTTCGGGCCGGGCGAGATAGATCCAGCCCCAGCCAAGCAGAACCACGACCGCAAGGGCTAAAGCAGCCGGTGCCAGGAGAGGTTTCAGAGGTTGCACGTGCGGTTTCCGAAGCGGCACCTGCCGCGGCGCGCATTGTCGCTTATCCGGACTTAAGAATTCCTAGCGATCGTAGCCCGGATGAAGCGGAGCGTAATCCGGGATAAGTCCGTCGATCCGGGAAAGAGCCCCGGATTGCGCTTCGCTTCATCCGGGCTACGAGGCTTCGTCGAGTCGACAACGCGTCGCGCCTAGCGCCCCTCGCGTACCCAGGTTGCCGCGAACGCACCGAGCAGCAGCAACAGCCCGACAAGCCCGGCGAACATCGGCAGCACGCCGACGCCCTTAACGACGCTGGCGTCGCGCATCTTGACGCCCATCCAGCCGTCGCCGTGGAAGATGCCGGAAGCCCGGACCGGCACGACGCGGGGTAGATCGACGCTTCCGCCATCGGACACACGGCGCGCATCGCCGCCGGTGGCCTGCGTCAGCGGTTTGAGCATCTCCGTGGTGGAGGTGACTTCCGAAAATTCCTTCGGGTTGGTGGGTCCGACATTGATCAGCGCTTTCAGCGCGCCGTCGGTTGCCTGCCACAGGCCAAGCTCGTTGGCCGGAAGGGTGGAGCGCCAGGTGCCGGGCTCGCTGGCCGTCAGCGTGAGTTCCTTCGTGGCCCCGCTCGGCGAGGTCACCGTCACCGGCGGCACATTGTCGGCCATCGTCTGGCGCAGCACCACGAGGTCTTTGCCCTGGATCTGCAGGCGCAGCGCTTCCTCGTCCAGATCAGGCTGCTTCATCAGCCAGTGCGAGGTCCGCCGCAACAGATCGAGATGCGGTCCGCCGCCTTCGTAGCCGCGTGCCCACAGCCAGATGTGGTCCGTCAGCAGCAGCGCAACGCGGCCTTCGCCGAAGCGCGACAGCAGCAGCAGCGGCTTGCCGTCGGCGCCGGTCATAACAGGCGAGCCGATCGCGTTGCGCGTTTCCACCGTGCGGAAGAAGCGGCTCCAACGCGGCGGCTCGCTGGCGGAGCCTTCGAGGCCGCGCGTCACTGGATGGCGCTTACCGGCATCGCTCAGATGCGCGTAGAACGGTTTCTCGCTGACGCCGACGGGCTCGGCCGGCAACACCGTGTCCAGCGGCGTGCGCCAGATGCTGGTCGTGGAAGCATAATCCGGCCCGGCCGACACCAGTACCGCGCCGCCGGCGCGGACATAGCGCGCGATGTTGTCGAAATAGGCGATCGGCAGCACGCCCTGGCGCGCGTATCGGTCGAAGATGATCAACTGGAATTCGTTGATCTTCTGCTGGAACAGCTCGCGCGTCGGAAACGCGATCAGCGACAATTCGTTGATCGGCGTGCCGTCCTGCTTCTCCGGCGGACGCAGGATCGTGAAATGCACGAGATCGATGCTGGCGTCGGACTTCAGGAGATTGCGCCAGGTGCGTTCGCCGGAATGCGGCTCGCCTGACACCAGCAGCACGCGGAGCTTGTCGCGCACGCCTTCGATCGCGACCACGGCACGATTATTCACCAGCGTCAGTTCGTTCTCGAGCGGCGAAGCCTCGATCTCGACGATGTTTGCGCCGGCATGCTTGATGTCGACTTCGACATTGGCAGTCTGGCCGCTGACGAGATTGCGTTCGCTGATCACCTCGCCGTCGCGGCGCACCACGATCTTGGCGCGCTGGCCGGTGACGCCCTGGTCGTCCAGCCGGTAGGTGATGGTCTGGGGCTGTCCGACGATGCCGAAGCGCGGCGCGGCCGAGATCGCAATGCGGCGATCGCGCTCATCCTTGCGCCCGGTGACGAGCGCGTGCACCGGCGCCTGGAAACCGACGGCCGCGGCGTTGGCGGGGATGTCATGCACCCGGCCATCGGTGATCAGGAATGCGCCGGCAACGCGATCGACCGGGACGTCCGACAGCGCCGAGGACAGCGCGCCGAACAGTTTGGTGCCATCGGTTTCGCCGTCGGCCTGTCCGGCGTCGACAACGCGGACTTCCAGCCCCTTGATCTTCTTCAGCGTGTCGACGAGGGCTTCCTGGGCCTTTGCCGTTTCCTGGCTGCGGGTGCCGAAATTCTGGCTCGGGCTCTTGTCGACCACCACGGCGGCGACCGAGGACAACGGCTCACGGTCCTCGCGCGTGAAGGAGGGATTGGCGAGCGCGAGCAGGATCAGCGCCAGCGCCGCGACACGCACCGCGGCGCCGCGCGAACGTCCGAGCAGCAGCAGCACCGCGATCGCGACGATCGCAGCCAGTGCGACCCAGAGCACGATGGTCGGAACGAGAGGAGTGAACGCGATACCGTACTGCATGCTCTATTGCCCCAGCCGTTCGATCAGGGCGGGTGCATGGACCTGATCGGCCTTGTAGTTGCCGGTCAGCGTGTACATCACGATGTTGACGCCGGAGCGGAATGCGAATTCGCGCTGCCGCGGCTCGTTCGGCGTCAGCGGCAGCATGGCCTGCCCGTCGGGGCGATGTGCCCAGGCGCCGGCGAGATCGTTCGAGGTGATGATGATGGGCGACACGCCATCGCCGCCGCGCGCCGGGCGCGAGGCCGCGTCGTCGTCATCCTCGCGCGGCAGGGTCTCGACCCAGGTCTGGCCCGAGGTGAAGCGGCCGGGGAAGTCGCGCAGCAGGTAAAACGTCTTGGTCAGCACGTGCTCGCGCGGCACCGGCTCGAGCTCAGGCACGTCGAGGGAGGAGAGAATTTCGCGCAAGGTGCGCATGCCCGGCGTCTGCGACGCGCCGTTCTCGCCGGGTGGCGCCTCGACGGCATCGCGGGTGTCGAACAGCACCGTGCCGCCCTGTTTCATGTAGGCGTCGATGCGGTTGATGGCGTCCTGCGGCGGCTTCGGCGCGCCCGGCACCACCGGCCAGTAGATCAGCGGAAAGAACGCGAGTTCATCGCGCGCGGGATCGACGCCGACGGGATCGCCGGCCTCCAGCGCCGTGCGCTGCGCCAGGAACAGCGTGAGCCCGGCCATGCCGGCCTTGACGATGGAATCGACGTCGGCATTTCCGGTGACGACATAGGCAAGGCGCGTCTGCGACACCGACTTGATGGCGAAGTCATCGTTACCCTGGGCGCGCGTCGGCGAAGGCGTGATCGGGGCTGTTGCCAGGATCGCAGCCAGCAGAACCGTGGCAGCCGCCGTGCGCCGTCGCCACAGCGCGGCAAGGCCTGCGCCGAGCATCGCGACCACGACCGCGTCGATCAGGAACAGCACCAGCGACGACGACAACAGAATACCGCGCAGATCGCGCGGTTCGGCGTTGGTGTAGCTGGCGCGCTGCGCGCGCAAGGAAGCTGTATCGAGCGGCGCGATGCGATCGGCCGCGGCCAGCGTGTTGACCGCGATCGGGCCGTCGGCCGGACCGTAGAAGCCCGGCGGATGCTCGGCCGTGGCGCGGTCGCGATAATCCGCCGGCATCGGTTTCGCCGTCGAGGGCGGCGGTCCGAAGGCGCCGAAACCGTCGAGGGTGCGCAGCGGCGCCACCGTCTCGACATTGGTCGCCTCGCTCGCAACGCCGGCACCGGGCTTCGATGTATAGCCGGACATGTCGACCAGCCGCCGCAGCATCTCGACGAAGCTGCCGGACATCGGCAGGTCCGACCAGCGCGAGTCGGCGCCGACATGGAACAGGCTGACAATGCCCCTGCCGCGATGCTCGCCGGTTACCAGCGGCGTGCCGTCTTCCAGCGACGCCCAGGTCTTGGTGGCAAGCACCGCATCCGGCTCGGCCAGAACCTGCCGGTTCACGGTGATGTCCTTGGGGACAGCGAGGCCCGAGAACGGGCCGTCGGCGGCGAAGGACGCCAGATGCTGCGGCTTCTCCCAGGTCAGGCTGCCGCCAAGGATGCGGCCGCCGCGGCGCAGTTTCACCGGCACCAGATCGTCATCGGCCTGCGCCAGGCGGGGACCTGCGAAACGCACCAGCACGCCGCCCTGATCGATCCATGCATTCAGCCGTTCCCGGATTTCCGGCGACAGCGTGCCGACATCGGCGAGCACGATCATCGGCAGCCGCTGATCGAGGAACTGCGCGATCACCTGCTGCGCCGCGCCGCGGTCGCCGAGCCGCACGTCGGCAAACGGCGATAGCGCGCGCGTCAGATAGAAGGTCGATGCCAATAGCGGCTGGGCGGTGTCGCTGGTCGCGCCGGTGACGACGCCCACGGCGCGTCGCCGCCATCTTTTGTCGAGCAGTTGCACGGCGCCGGCCGATCGCTCGCCGGATATTTCCAGCCGCGAAATGTCGTTGCGCAGCTCGACCGGCAGGTCGAACGCGGCTTCGCTCTCGCGATCCTGCATGCCGAAAGCGTAGCGTGCCTCGCCGATCGGCGAGCCCTTGGCATCGATTGCGCGAACCACGCCGGCTGCGACGCCGCCGGTGGTGCGCAGCACCTTGACCGTCATCTTCGCCGCGGCGTTTTCGGCGGCGACCAATGCCTGCGTCGGCGCCGCGCCGCCTTCGAACACCGTCAGCTTGCGGTCCCCAAGGGTCTTGGCGAGATTTTCGACGAATTCGGCGCCGCGTCCGGTGTCGACGCCGTCGGACAGCCACGCGATCTCGGCATCGCCGGTCGCCTTCAGGAAGCGGTCGAGCGCGCCGAGCGTGTCGACGCGGTCGACCGAATAGGGTTTTGGCGAAATCTGACGCAGCGCGACGCGCGCGGTGCCGGCTGGCATCAGCGTGATGTCGCGCGCCGGCTCGGAGAGCGGAACCAGCGCAACGCCGCGACGATCGTTGTCGGCGTTGGCGATCAGCTCGTCAGCGGCCTTGACCCGCGTGTCCCAGCTTGCCGCCGCGCTCCAGCCGTCGTCGAGCAGGATCACCAATGGCGCGTTGCTGCCGCCGACGCCGGTCTGCGGATTCCAGATCGGGCCTGCGGCGGCCAGAATGACCAGCGCGGCGGCGGCGAGGCGCAGCAAGGTCAGCCACCAAGGCGTCCGCGACGGGGTTTCTTCCTTCGGCTTGATGTCGAACAACAGCCGCGTCGGCGGAAATTCGATCCGCCGCGGCCGCGGCGGCATCACGCGCAACAGCCACCACAATACCGGTAGGCTCAACAGGCCCAGCAGCAGCAGCGGTTGCGCAAAGGTTAAGGGAAGCCCTGCGATCATGCGCTACGCCCCGCCTTGACGGTTGAACCGCGCGCGCTGCCCTTGGCTACCATCATGCCCGAATGCAGGAACAGCAGGAGTTCGGCGGCGGAACGGCTGGTGGTGTGGGTCGAGAACAGCCAGTCGAGCTTGTTGGTCTCGCTTCGGATCTCGTCGCGATGCAGGGCGACGCGCGCAACATAGTCGCTGGCCCAGCTCTCGGCGCGGCCGGCGGTGATGACGCCAAAACCTTCCGGCTCGACGAATTCGACCCGGCCGGCGTAGGGAAAGGTTTCCTCTGCGGGATCGACGACCTGGATCAGCGTGCCATGCGCGCCGGAAGCCGAAAGCCCTGCGAGCATCGTCCTGATTTCGCTCATCGGCGACCAGAAGTCGGACAGCACGACAATTTCGGCCAGCGCCGACGGGACAAAGGACGGCGGCAGGCTGGCGCGCGCCGTATCGTCGTGCAGCATCGCCTGCGCCATCTTGTCGATCACGTTGCGGCTCGCGGTCGGGTTCATCAGGCCGGGAATGCCGACGCGCTCGCCGCCCGAGACCAAGAGTTCGGCGAGCGCAAATGTCACGATCAGGCCGCGCTCCAGCTTGGAGTCGCGTGCGCCCTTGGAAGCGAACGCCATCGACGGCGAACGGTCGGGCCACACCCACACCGTATGCGCTGCCTCCCATTCCTGCTCGCGGACATAGAGATGATCGTCGCGCGCCGAGCGGCGCCAGTCGACGTTCTGCGACGGCTCGCCGGAGACGAAGCGGCGATACTGCCAGAAGCTTTCGCCGGCGCCGGCGCGACGCCGGCCATGCAGGCCATGGATGACGTTGGCGGCGATGCGGCGGGCTTCGAGCACGAGACGGGGGAGCGAAGCGGCGAGCGTTCGGCTTTCGCCATCGGCACGTCGGATTGCTAGAAGCTCCCTGGTCTCGTGACTGGTCTCTGCGGCCATCAACCGATCCGCGTCTTCAATTGCCTGATTACGTCGGGAATGGTGCGGCCTTCCGCGCGCGCCGAGAAGGTCAGCGCCATGCGGTGCTTGAGAATGGGTTCGGCGAGATCGAGCACGTCGTCGATCGAGGGCGCGAGGCGGCCGTCGAGCAGCGCGCGGGCGCGGACCGCCAGCATCAGCGACTGGCTGGCGCGCGGGCCGGGTCCCCAGGCGATCAGCTTGTCGCTGCCGTCTTCCGGATTGGGACGCGCGGCGCGCACCAGCGACAGGATCGCCTCGACCACGCTGTCGCCGACCGGCAGGCGCCGTACCAGCCGCTGTGCCGCGATCAGGATTTCGGCGTCCATCGCGGCCTTGGCGAGCGTCTCTTCCGCGCCGGTGGTTTCGAACAGGATGCGGCGCTCGGCGTCGCGGTCGGGATAATCGACATCGATCTCCATCAGGAAGCGGTCGAGCTGCGCCTCGGGCAGCGGATAGGTGCCTTCCTGCTCCAGCGGGTTTTGCGTGGCGAGCACGTGGAACGGTTTTGGAAGATCATGCCGGGCGCCTGCAACGGTGATGTGCTGTTCCTGCATGGCTTGCAGCAGCGCGGATTGCGTACGCGGGCTGGCGCGGTTGATTTCGTCTGCCATCAGGAGTTGCGCAAACACCGGTCCCGAGATGAAACGGAACGACCGCTTGCCGGATTGGCTCTCATCCAGCACCTCGGCGCCGAGAATGTCCGACGGCATCAGGTCCGGCGTGAACTGGATGCGCTTGGCGTCCAGCCCGAGCGTGATGCCCAGGGTTTCGACCAGCTTGGTCTTGGCGAGGCCGGGAACACCGATCAGAAGGGCGTGGCCGCCGGACAGGATCGTCACCAGGGTGTTTTCGATCACCCGGTCCTGGCCGAAAATGACGGTGGAGATAGCCTCTTTCGCGGCGCGAATCTGGCCGGCGACCTGCTCCGCCGACCGGACGATCGCATCCTCGAGTTTCTCGACACCGTCTGCACTCGCCATGTCTATCTCCTTCAACCAACCTAACCGCTCATGACACCGCTGGTTGCGTCGTCATGTCACGAACCTCATGCTAAACCGGTGCAAAGGCCATGCATTCGTTGAATTAAACTATCCCCACATTATCGGTATTTCGGGGTATGAACTGCATCACGATATGGCGACTTGATCCGCAGAATTGCCAGATCGTCAGGAACACATATCGGTACCCATCTGTACGAATGTTGGTAACTATACGAATGTTGGTACCTATCGGTACAAATGCACCAATCGTGCCAGATGAGGCGCCGACACTCAGGGCAAACAATGGCGAAGCAAGGGCAAACCAGCGGCCAGCGGCACGAAGGCAAGAGCCATGACGGCAAGGGTCTCGAAGGGCTGACGGTCGCCGCCAGCGAAGCCGTCAATCGCACTCCGGCCGGGAAGGGGCTACCCCCGGTCCATCTGTGGAATCCGCCGTTCTGCGGCGATCTCGACATGCGAATCGGCAGCGATGGAACGTGGTTCTATATGGGGACGCCGATCGGGCGGCCGGCGCTGGTGCGGCTGTTCTCGACCATCCTCAAGCGCGAGGACGGCAAGCACTTTCTCGTGACCCCCGTCGAGAAGGTCGGCATCCGCGTCGATGATGCACCGTTCCTGGCGGTGGAGATGCAAAACGAGGCTGGCGATCATGGCCGGCTGCTGCGCTTTCGCACCAATGTCGACGACTGGGTGCCGTGCGATTCTGACCATCGCCTGCGGTTCGAGATGGCCGCCGATGGCGGGCTCACGCCCTACCTGCACGTCCGCGCCGATTTGTGGGCGAAAGTAACCCGCGCGCTCTATTACGATCTGGTTGACATGGGCGAAGAGCGAATGGTCGATGGCCAGCCGATGTTCGGCGTCGAGTCGGGCGGCGAGTTCTTTGCGATGGCGGATGCGAAGCAGGTGAGGGACGCGGTTTGAACGAGCCGATGCTGAAAAAGATGGAGGCGGCGCCGATCAACTCGGCAGAGTTCTTCGCCCGGAGCAAGACCCGGCTGAACTTCGACGTGCCGCCCGGCCTGGTCGATCCCAATATCGTTCCGAAGACCGGCGACGCGGGCAACGACCGCATGCTCGAGATCGTGGCGCAAGAGCAGCCGGTGCGCCCGGCGGCGGTCTTGATCCCGGTCGTCGATCACCGCGAGCCGACCGTGTTGCTGACGCAGCGTTCGCCGCATCTGTCCAGCCATGCCGGCCAGATTTCCTTTCCCGGCGGCAAGATCGACGCGACCGATGAATCACCGCTCGACGCCGCACTTCGCGAGGCGGAGGAGGAAGTCGGCCTCAAGCGCGAGTTTATCGAGCCGATCGGCTATCTCGATCTGTACGGGACCGCATTCGGCTTTCGCATCCTGCCGACGGTGGCGCGCGTGAAGCCCGGCTTCAAGCTCGAGATCAACGAAGGCGAGGTGGTCGATGCCTTCGAGGTGCCACTGGCGTTCCTGATGAATCCCGAGAACCATCAGGTCCATTCCAAGGAATTCCGCGGCATGGAGCGCTCTTATTACGCCATGCCGTTCGCTGAGCGTTACATCTGGGGCGCGACCGCAGGAATCCTGCGCGTGCTGTATGAGCGGATATATCTCGCATGATCCGTCCGATTCTGACCGAAATCGGAATTTTCCTGATCCCGTTCGTGGCCTATGCGCTGTTCCTGATTGCCACCCGTTCCGGCGTCTTCGTGTCCTCCTCCTGGCCGGCCCATCTCGTCGCCAAACTGGTGCTGGGATCGTTGCTCCTGGTCGCAATCAGCTTCGTCCTGCTGGCGCAGTTCTCCGGCGCGCCGCCGGGTTCGACCTACGTTCCCGCGCATATCGAGGACGGCAAATTGGTTCACGGGGACGAGAAATGAGCGAGGCACGCGTGCTGTCGGAGGCGCCCTGGCTCAGGTCGGGCCCGGCCGCGCGCGTGCTCGCTTTGCTCAATGGCGACGGCGAGGAAGCCCGCGTGATCGGCGGCGCCGTGCGCAATGCGCTCTTGAAAATTCCCCTCGGCGATATCGACATTGCGACCACCGCGCTGCCCGACGAGGTGGTCCGCCGCGCCAAGGCGGCCGGTATCAAGAGCGTGCCGACCGGGATCGACCACGGCACGGTCACGCTGGTCGTCGAATCCCACCCCTTCGAGGTCACGACCCTGCGCGAGGATACCGAGACCTTCGGCCGCAAGGCCAAGGTGGCGTTCGGGCGCGACTGGGTCCGCGACGCGGAACGGCGCGACTTCACCATCAACGGGCTGTCCGTCGATGCCGGCGGTGTGGTGCACGACCATGTCGGCGGGCTTGCCGATATCGAAGCCAAGCGCGTGCGTTTCATCGGCGATGCCAGCCAGCGCATTGCCGAGGATTACCTGCGCATCCTGCGCTTCTTTCGCATGCATGCCGCCTATGGCGCGGGCGAGCCGGATCGTGCCGGCTATCTCGCCTGCATCGACGGACGCGCCGGGCTTTCGACCCTCTCCGCCGAACGCGTGCGCATGGAGATGCTGAAGCTGGTGATCGCGGAGGGGGCTGCGGTCGCGGTGCAGGCGATGGCGGATGCCGGCCTGCTGCTGGCAATCTTCGGTGGCGTTGCCTACACAAGAACATTCGCGGCGATGATCGCGGCGGAACGGGCGCTGGGGCTGCCGCCGAACGCCGTGCGCCGGCTTGCCGCGCTCACAGTCGCGGTCACGGAGGACGCCAGGCGTCTCTCGGCACGGCTTCGGCTATCCAACGCGGAAACCAAGGCGCTGGACTCAATGGGCCATCGCTGGTGGCGGTTCGCCAGCAAGGATGAGGCGCGGGCCCGGCAGCTTCTCTATCGGCTCGGCGAGGATCCCTATCGCGACCGGCTGATGCTGGCGTGGGCGCGGGCAGGCGGCATCGGTAATGGCGCGACGCGCTGGCACGACCTCGCAACCTTGCCGCAGCGCTGGAGCGCGCCGAAATTTCCGCTGAAGGCGGCCGATTTCATCTCCCGCGGCATTGCCGAAGGCCCCGCGCTCGGCCACGTGCTGACGCTTGCGGAAGACGCCTGGCTGGCCGCGGATTTTCCGCTTGAACCATCGGCACTGGCCGCGATCGCCGATCAGGCCGCCGCCCGTTTCACCCGCGACCACCGGCTATGAACATTCTGGCCGGCTTCGCCGACATTTCGCTCGGCCAGCTCGTGCTGGTTGGAAGCATGGCGTTGCTGGCCTCCGTCATCGGCGGTCTGGCCGGCTACGGCACCGGTGCGTTGATGCCGCTGGTGCTGGTGCCAATGGTCGGTGCCGAGCCGGTGGTGCCGATCATCGCGATCTCTGCGATCTTCACCAATATCAGCCGCTTCGTGGCGTATTTTCGCTACGCCGATCGACGCCGTGCGCTGATCGTGATCGGTGCGGCCATGCTGACCACCGCGCTCGGCGCCTATGGGTATACGCGGCTGACCAGCGCCGGCGCGGCGCTCGTGATCGGCAGCATGCTGATCCTGAGCGTGCCGCTGCGCCGGTTAGCCAAGCGCCGCGAGGTCAGGATCGGCGATACCGGTCTCGGCGTCAGCGCTCTCGGTTATGGCGTGCTGGTCGGCGGTACGTCAGGTTCCGGCGTGATCCTGCTGTCGCTGCTGATGGCGTCCGGTCTCGAAGGGGCCGCGGTGATCGCCACCGATGCAGTCATCTCGGTCGTGACCGGTCTCATCAAGATTTCCGTGTTCGGCATGGCCGGTGTCGTCACGGCGCAGGTGCTGGCCCTTGCCCTCTTGATCGGCGCCATCGCGATCCCCGGCGCATTCTTCGCCAAGGCTTTCGTCGAGCGCATGCCGGTGCATATCCACACCGCGATCCTCGATGCCGCCGTGATGGTTGGCGGCCTCGTCATGATCACCGCAGCGCTGCGGCACTGATCGGGTCAACGGGTGAGCGAGGCCGTGCGGATCGGGAAGCAATTCAAGCTTGCTATGTTCCAGACAAACGGCACCTTGCACCAAAGGCCGGCCGGGCGATATTTCACCCGAATTTGCTCCATCTGATACAGCGCCAGACTGTTGAACGCGTTGAGCCGGCCGGCCAGATCATCCAATTGGGCGTTGATCTCCTTCTCTCCCTGGAGATCGCTTTCCTTCGCGGCGTAGCGGTCGCTCCCGGCGGCCCATTGCCGCGCCGCCGCCAGCTTGTTGTGTGCGACTTCAAGGCAGTAGTGCATCGTCAGGACGTGGTGTTTGGCGCTGTACCAGTTGATTCTCTTGGCAGCCTTGTCGTTGGGGCCGGCGCAGATCCGGATGAACGCGTCTTCCGGTTTGGTCGTCTCGTCAACGCCACGTTTTTCGGCGATCGCGCAATATTTGTCGTCGGCGACTTCCTTGGGCTGCATGCCGCCGTTCGGCGCATGCACGTTTCCGAAGGCCGGAAAATTGAACTTGTCGGAACAGTCGAACCCGTAGTCGCGCAACACCCGTCGTGACAGCGGATCGCCGTCGACGTTCCGCTTCTCGGCCGGATCGCGATAGGTATCGCTCGCCCAGTCGATGTAGATTTCGGCCTTTCGCGTCAGCAGGTCGATATTTTCACGGAGCTCGATCCGCGCTTTCTCATAACGCTCCGAAATCGCCCGCGCGTTCCTGGTGGTCAGCGTCTTGTCGCTCGCCTCGGATTTCTCGCCGACGGCGCGCGCGAAATCCGTATAAAGCGTCTGCTGCAGCGCCTGCATTTCGGAGAATGGGTGTGAGATATCGGTGAAAGTTGCCGCCGCCAAAGTCATGTCTTCCTTGGCCTGGCTGCTCACCTTCTCCTGATAGGCGTTGAGATACTGGAAATAGCCGACCGCGAGACTGCTCAGCACGGTGAACAGGCCGCTCAGCACGGTGAACAGCGACAGCCCTTTGACGGTGGTCCAGAGCCACCTCAGCGGGGCGGATTTCGGTGCAATGTCGTTCGCCACAGGTGGCGGCTTGTGCATGTCGTCGTTCGGCATCGGTGAACTCCCCAACCTCGGACTTCAACCTTGAACCAACGTCAGCACAATCTGGGATTGCCAGTCTTCGCACTGTGAGCCAACTCACACTACACGCTATCGTGTGACGGCTCGCCCAGGGAACTTCAGGCGCTCTGTCAGCGCTCGCCGGGCAGCAGTTCCGTGAGCGAGCGGATGATGCGGTCGGGCTTCACGGTGGAATCCGGCGGCAGGCCGTCGCCGTGCACGTCGATCCAGATGGCGTAGATGCCGAGTCGCTGCGGCGCCACGACTTCCCATTCCAGATTGTCACCGATCATCCAGGTCTCGGACGCGGTGACGCCGAGCGTCTGCATGGCGTGCAGATAGGCGCGCTCGTCCGGCTTGCCGAAACCGTGCTCGCCCTCGATCTGGATGTGATCGAAGCGGTGCGACAACGCGAAGCGTTCGACCTTGGCGCGCTGGGTGCCGGCGGCGCCGTTCGTCACCAGCGCCAGCTTCACGCCGCGTGCCTTCAACGCGTCGATGGCGTCATGCGCGCCGGGGAAGACGAACATTTCCTCTTCACGGTAGGCGGTGAAGCGGTCGGCGAGCCGTGTCGCCAGTTCCTCCGGCAATGCGTGGCCACGGGCGGTCAATGCGGCAAATCCGTTCCTGACGGTGATGCGCCGCGCTTCGTCCAGTTTCAGCCGCCATTCGGCCTCGGCAACCGCCCAGAATTTGCGCGCGGAATCCAGAACGGCAGTGGCAACCTGCTGCGACGTCAGCGGTCCGAACTCGGCGGCAAATTCCGCCGCGACGTTGTGCCAGGCGATCTCGGGGCGTCCATAGGCCGACAGGATGGTGTCGTCCATGTCGATAAGCATCGCGCGGGGGAGTTCGGTCATCGTTTTCGCAGGTGTTCTCGCTTCGAGAGCCATCGGCCGCCGGAAGCGGTGGCCGATCTGCCCGCGAATATCAGATCGGCCGCACCGGGTCCAATCCCGCAAAAACGACGCCGCCGGGCCATTTATGCCGGCGGCGTCAAGGTCCCTTACGCAACCTTGTTGCGGCGGTCGCCTTCTTCCTCGTCTTCCTCTTCCTCGTCGTCCTCGTCTTCGTCCTCTTCCTCATCGTCGGATGTATCGGTTTCGGCGAGTTCTAGGACGGCAAGCGGCAGCGTCTCGCGAAACAGATCGCCTTCATTGCCCATCCATACGCACACGACGTTGCCGTCCTTGACCTCCACCACGCTGAGAGGATGGCCGCCCGATTTAAGAATGACGACGTCGCCCGGTTTCAAGTCCATGATCTGCTCCTTGGATTACATGACGAATCGCACCCTAGCGATCAGTCATGACAAGCTGATCATGCGATCATGGCCACTTTACCTCCGGTGGCATCGACGAGAGGATGGAATCCACATTGCCGCCGGTTTTCAGCCCAAAGATCGTGCCGCGGTCGTAGAGCAGGTTGAACTCGACATAGCGTCCGCGTCGGATCAACTGTTCCTCGCGGTCGGCGGCGTTCCACGCCAGCGCAAAATTGCGCCGGACGAGTTCGGGATAGATTTTCAGGAAGGCGCGGCCCACCTCCTGCGTGAAGGCGAGGTCGGCATCCCAGTCGCCCGAGTCATGCCAGTCGTAGAAGATCCCGCCGATACCGCGCGCTTCCTTGCGATGCGGCAAGTAGAAATATTCGTCGCACCATTTCTTGTATTTGTCGTAGTCGGCCACGCCGTTCGATCCGTCGCAGGCTTCCTTCATCGCCTGATGGAAAGCCAGCGTGTCGGGGTCTTCCTGGGTGCGCCGGCGGTCGAGCACCGGCGTCAGATCGGCGCCGCCGCCGAACCAGGCCTTGGTGGTGACGACGAAACGGGTGTTCATGTGCACCGCCGGCACATGCGGGTTGTGCATGTGCGCGATCAGCGAAATGCCCGATGCCCAGAACCTGGGGTCGTCGGCTGCGCCCGGAATCTGCGCGCGGAACTCGGGGGCGAATTCGCCATGCACGGTCGAGCAATGCACGCCGACCTTCTCGAACAGCCGCCCGCGCATGATCGACATCACGCCGCCGCCGCCGGGCTTGCCGGTATGATCGGTGCGGTCCCATGGCGTCCGCACGAAACGTCCGGCGTCACCGGGATAGAGGGCAGGGGGCGCGTCGTCCTCAAGCCGTTCGAACGACGCGCAGATGTTGTTGCGCAACGTTTCGAACCAGGCTCTTGCGCGCCTCTTACGATCCTCGATGACAGATATGTCCATATGCGATTCCGAGTTTTCCGGCGTCATTGCGAGCGTAGCGAAGCAATCCATCGTGCCACAACAAAAAATGGATTGCTTCCGCCTACGCTCTCTGGGCTACGGCGGACAAGTCGTCGCTTTTGCTCCTCGCAATGACGGCTATCAAATTTAACTTTGCGGTCCAAAATACGTGCAGCTCTCGTTGCAACTGTCGCGGTGGACGCTGACGCGGGTGATCTTGCCGGCGTGCTGGACCCGCTCGAAGATGTAGCGCGATATGTTTTCCAGCGTCGGCGTCCCCAGCGCCTCGACCTTGTTGAGGAGCTTGTGGTCGAGTGCTTTCCGGACCTCTTCCATGCTGCGTTCGAGCACACCGAGATCGAGCACCATGCCGGTTTCCGGATCGGGCGTGCCGCGCACGCTCACCTCGGCGCGAAACGAGTGGCCGTGAATTTCCTCGCTGGCCGCGCCGAAGGTCGTCCCCTTCAGCGAATGCGCGGCCTCGAAGCGAAATGATTTGGTCAGTTCCCACATCTTGAAAGTCTAGGTCCTATCTGATGCCGAGTGTCTTGTGCGTTTGCAGGCTGAGGCGCCATTGCGGATGGCGCAGGCAGTAGTCGATCGCGCGCGCGGTGTTGTCGATCACGTCGGGTCCATCCATCGGCTGCAGCGAGAAGCGCTCGAAATCGAGGCCAGCGAAATCTTCCGGCTCGGCACCTGACTGCGGATAGACCAGCTTCAATTCATGGCCGTGGCGCACCACGAGACCGGCGCCGGCCTTCGGGCTGACGCAGACCCAGTCCATTCCTGCGGGCGGCTCGATCGTGCCGTTGGTCTCGATGCCGATCGAAAAGCCGCGCGCATGCAGCGCATCGATGAAGGCACTGTCCACCTGCAAGAGGGGCTCGCCGCCGGTCAGGACCACATAGCGGTTGGTGTCGTCCCCGGTCCATTGCCCGGCGATGGTGTCGGCGAGTTCGTCCGCCGTGGCGTAGCGGCCGCCCAGCGTGCCGTCGGTGCCGACAAAATCGGTGTCGCAGAACTGGCAGGTAGCACTGGCGCGGTCCTGTTCGCGGCCGGTCCAGAGGTTGCAGCCGGCAAAGCGGCAAAACACCGCCGCGCGGCCGGCATGCGCGCCTTCGCCCTGTAGGGTCAGGAATATCTCTTTGACCGCGTAACTCACCGTCTCTCCTTGAGAACCGTATCGGGCTCGATCGCTGAGCCGGTCTGCCGCATCGCCTCGCCCAATGCCATGGCGGCCGCCATGGCCACATTGAGCGAGCGCAAGCTCGGCCGGATCGGGATCAGAAGCCGCGCATCGGCCGCGGCGGCGACCTCGTCGGTAACCCCTGCGGATTCCCGCCCGAACAACAGGACGTCGTCCTTCTCGTAGCGGAAATCCAGATAGGAACCAGCCGCCCTGGTCGTAAACAATACCAGCCGAAAACCTATCTCGTTACGCCATTGCGCGAATTTTGACCATGAGTCGTGGCGCGTGAGGGCGACATGATCAAGATAGTCCATTCCCGCCCGGCGGAAATGCCGGTCCGAGGTCGGAAATCCCGCCGGTTCTATAATGTGGGCGGCCACGCCCAGGCAGGCACACAGGCGCAGAATCGTTCCGGTGTTCTGGGGGATATCAGGCTGGAAAAGCGCAATCTGCATGGGGTCGAGGCTTTGCTGGCGCGAATGAAATGTCTCGAATAAATCACGGCCGCGGGCGGATTTAGTGCATTGCACGCTTGCGAGCCGATAGCGGGCTTGCGCTCTCACGGCAAGGGTGCCAATAGAACGATTCTGGACTGCTTGTTCCGCCGGAATGGGGGAGGAATGGCGGTTTTCTGCCGCCGCGGGGGCCGCGGGCGCCGGCAGCCCGTTCCGGGACGCCTTTGGCGCCTCCTGGGGCGGTTCGGTTGGCTGCAGACAAGAAAGGGCTTGGAATCGTGACGACAGCGTCTTCGGCGGACCATCCGACACGCCGTGATTTCCTCTATGTTGCAACGGGAGCCGTCGCCGCCGTAGGCGCGGCTGCCACGGTGTGGCCGCTGGTTTCCCAGATGAACCCGGACGCCTCGACGATCGCGGCCGGTGCGCCGATTGAGGTCGACCTGACCCCGATCGCCGAAGGACAGGACATCAAGGTGTTCTGGCGCGGCAAGCCGATCTACATCAGCCACCGGACCAAGAAGCAGATCGAAGAGGCCCGCAAGGTGCCGGTAGCGAGCCTGCCCGATCCGCAGAGCGATGAATCCCGGGTGAAGCCGGGCCATGACCAGTGGCTGGTGGTGGTCGGCATTTGCACCCATCTCGGCTGCATCCCGATCGCCCATGAGGGCGCCTACGACGGCTTCTTCTGCCCATGCCACGGTTCGGTCTACGACACCTCGGGCCGCATCCGGCAGGGACCCGCGCCGACGAACCTGCCGGTGCCGCCCTACACATTCGTTTCCGACACCAAAATCCAGATCGGCTAAGGCTCGGACGCCAGTCCGAGACCCCTTACCCGTCGCGTCGTTTTACTTCCTCAGGATCGCATCAATGAGCGGACCATCCGATTTCCAGCCGACCAATCCCGCCTTGAAGTGGATCGAACGGCGCCTCCCGATCATGGGACTCATGCACTCCTCGTTCGTGGCTTATCCGACGCCGCGTAACCTGAACTACTGGTGGACCTTCGGCGCCATCCTTTCGTTCATGCTGGGCGTGCAGATCCTGACCGGTGTGATCCTGGCGATGCATTACACGCCGCACGCCGATCTCGCGTTCAAATCGGTCGAACTGATCGTCCGCGACGTCAACTACGGCTGGCTGCTTCGCAACATCCACGCCTGCGGCGCCTCGATGTTCTTCTTCGCCGTCTACATCCACATGTTCCGCGGCCTCTACTACGGGTCGTACAAGGAGCCGCGTGAAGTGCTGTGGATCCTCGGCGTCATTATCTATCTCCTGATGATGGCGACCGGCTTCATGGGTTACGTGCTGCCGTGGGGCCAGATGAGCTTCTGGGGCGCCACCGTCATCACCAACCTGTTCTCGGCCGTGCCGTATTTCGGCGAGAGCATCGTGACGCTGCTGTGGGGCGGCTACGCCGTCGGCAATCCGACGCTGAACCGCTTCTTCTCGCTGCACTACCTGCTGCCGTTCGTGATCGCAGGCGTCGTCGTGCTGCACATCTGGGCGCTGCATGTGGCGGGCCAGAACAACCCGGCCGGCGTCGAGCCGAAGACCGAAAAGGACACGGTGCCGTTCACGCCCTACGCGACCATGAAGGACATGTTCGGCGTTTCCTGCTTCCTGCTGTTCTTCTCCTGGTTCATTTTCTACATGCCGAACTATCTCGGCGACGCCGAGAACTACATTCCGGCCAATCCGGCCGTGACGCCCGCGCACATCGTGCCGGAATGGTACTACCTGCCGTTCTACGCCATCCTGCGCTCGATCCCGAACAAACTCGCCGGCGTCGTCGCGATGTTCGGCGCGATCGTCGTGCTGGCGTTCCTGCCCTGGCTCGATAGCGCCAAGACGCGGTCGTCGAAGTATCGGCCGCTGGCCAAGCAGTTCTTCTGGATCTTCGTCCTCGTCTGCATCGGTCTCGGCTACCTCGGCGCGCAGCCGCCGGAAGGTATCTATGTGATCGTCGGCCGTATCCTGACCGTGCTCTACTTCGCCTATTTCCTGATCCTGCTGCCGTTGCTGTCGCGGATCGAGAAGCCGCGTCCGGTGCCGAACTCGATCGCCGACGACGTGCTGGCGAAGACCGGCGGCAAGGCCGCGCCGATGGTGTCGACCGTGATCGCACTGATGGTTGCGGGTGGTTTGCTGCTGGGTGGCGCCGAGAGCGCCCGGGCCGCCGAAGGCGGCACCAAGCCGCCGGCGCAGACGTGGTCGTTTGCAGGCCCGTTCGGCAAGTTCGACCGCGGCGCAATGCAGCGCGGCCTCAAGGTCTACAAGGAGGTCTGCGCGGCCTGCCACGGCCTGTCCTTCGTTGCCTTCCGCAACCTGGCTGAAGCCGGCGGCCCCGGCTACTCGGTGGCGCAGGCCCAGGCGTTCGCCTCGGAGTACAAGGTCAAGGATGGCCCCAACGACCAGGGCGAGATGTTCGAGCGGCCGGGCCGGCCCGCCGATTATTTCCCGTCGCCATTCCCGAACGAGCAGGCAGCCCGTGCGGCCAATGGCGGCGCCTTTCCGCCTGATCTCTCGCTGATCACCAAGGCGCGCAGCTACGGCCGCGGCTTCCCGATGTTCCTGATCGACTTCTTCACCCAGTATCAGGAGCAGGGTCCGGATTACCTTGTCGCTCTGCTGCAGGGCTATGAGGACAAGCCGCCGGCTGGCTTCAATCTGCCGTCAGGTTCCTTCTACAACAATTACTTTCCCGGCCACGCCATCAAGATGCCGAAGCCGCTGAGCGACGGCCAGGTCACCTATGACGATGGCGCGCCGGCCACGGTCGCACAGTATGCCAAGGACGTCACCACGTTCCTGATGTGGGCTGCGGAGCCGCACATGGAGGCGCGCAAGCAACTCGGCCTGCAGGTGTTCGTGTTCCTGATCCTGCTCACCGTGCTGCTGTACTTCACCAAGAAGAAGGTCTGGGCCAACGCCCACTGATCTCACGTTGCACGCAATTCCGGAAAAGCCCCTGCGGGGGCTTTTTTGTTGTCTTCAAATGGGCGTGGGGGCGGCGGCGCAGCCGATTGCTTCCTGACCTCACTGCGGACAAGATGGCCACCAACTCGGCCCAACATCATTCCGGAGGAACTCATGGGTACCAGCATCACCTTCAAGCGCCCGGACGGCAAGGATGCCAGCGGCTATCTTGCCAATGCGGCGCGCGGCAATGCGCCGGGCGTGGTCGTGATCCAGGAATGGTGGGGCCTGCAGGACCAGATCAAGGGCCTGTGCGACCGTTTTGCGGTTGCGGGCTTCGATGCGCTGGCGCCGGATCTCTACAACGGCACCGTGGTGCCGTATCACGATACGGATGCGGCCGGCAAAGAGATGAACTCGCTGGATTTCATGGACGCCACCACGCAGACGGTGCGGGGCGCCGCGCAATATCTGTCGCGCAACGGCGCCAAGGTCGGGCTGACCGGCTTCTGTCTCGGCGGCGCGGTGACGATCATCGGTGCCACCAAGATTCCGGAGCTTGCGGCCGGCGTCGTGTTCTACGGCATTCCGCCGGAGCAGGCGGCGAAGCCCGCGGATGTAAAGATTCCGCTGCAGGCGCATTTCGCCAACAAGGACGACTGGTGCACGCCGCAGGTGGTCGATGCCTTCGAGCAGGGCATGAAGGCCGCCGGCAAGTCGCTCGAACTGTTCCGCTATGACGCCGAGCACGCCTTCGTCAACGAGCAGCGCCAATCCGTCCATGACCGTCAGGCCGCCGAACTGGCTTGGGGCAGGGCGACCGCGTTTTTCGCGAAGCATCTGGGGTGAGATGCCGTCATTGCGAGCCACCCGGTCGGCGCGAAGCGCCGCCGGATGACAGGCTCCGCGAAGCAATCCATGTTTTCACCTGCGGCGCGATGGATTGCTTCGTCCGCTTCGCTCCCTTGCGCAAACGCTTCGCGTTTGTCGCAGGCAATGACAGTGGAGGCCGTGAATGAAAATCTTCTGCACGGGCGCATCGGGCTACATCGGCGGGTCGGTTGCCGCCCATCTTGCGGCCGCCGGTCATCTGGTGACGGGCTTGGTTCGTTCGCCTGAAAAGGCCGACGCGGTTCGCGCGCTGGGCATCCAGCCCGTGCTGGGAACGCTCGACGACGGGGAAATTCTGGCGCAAGCGGCATGGGCCGCCGACATCGTGGTCAACGCTGCGAGCGCCGATCACAGAGACGCCGTCGTCGCGCTGCTCGATGCGCTCAGCGGAAGCGGCAAGCCGCTGATCCACACATCGGGATCGAGCATCGTCGGCAATCGTTCCCGCGGCGAGCGCTCCGACGCGGTGTTCGATGAGGACACGCCGATTTCGCCATCGCCCGCGCGCGCAGCGCGCGTTGCGCTCAACGAATTCATTCGCTCCCACCGCGACAAGGGCTGCCGCCCGGTCATCATTTGTCCGAGCCTGATCTACGGCATCGGCCACGGGGCAGGGCGCGACAGCGTCCAGGTGCCGCTGCTGATCAACCTCGCCAAAAAGCGCGGCAACGCGGCCCATGCCGGACCAGGCGAGAACATCTGGTCGAACGTACATATCGACGATCTCGTGACGCTCTACGCGCTGGCGATCGAGAAGGCGCCGGCAGGCAGCTTCTATTTCGCCGAGAATGGCGAGAATTCGATGCGCGAGGCGTGCGAGGCCATCAACCGCATGCTGGGTTTTGCCGGACCGCCGACGGCGATGTCGATGGCAGAAGCCGCCGCCGAATGGGGCGAGGGCACGGCTGAGGACACGATGGCCTCCAACAGCCGCGTGCGGGCCAAACGTGCGCGGGAACTCGGCTGGCATCCGACGGCGCGCGGCCTGATTGAGGAGATCGAGCGCGGGTGTTACCGAGAGTAGGCGAGCGGATCGTTCCCAAATGCTCGCAGGGACGACTCCGGTTGTTGTGCGACACTTCTGACTACCTCTTGCCGCGCACCCCGTCCCACCACGCGCACGTGCCCGACATCAGCTTGTAATTCCCCTCCATCACCTGCACCGGCGCGCGCAAGCCCGAAGCCGCCGCGCGCAGGCGCATCTCGCGGGCGACCGCGCGGTCTTCCGGCGGTAGCCAGACGCGTTCATGGCCCCACAGGCTCGGGCCGTCATGCATCTCCACCGGCTGCCAGGTCGCGGGATCGATCTCGCGACCGCCCCAGCCGCATTCGATCATGAAGGACGACGGCGTCTTGGCGTAGAACGAGGTCATGAAATCGTTGGTGTGGCGGCCGAGCGTGACGCTGACGCGGCCTTCCTCCGTCTGCGCGATGTCGTAGCACTGGCCGACATCGTCGAGCGAGAACAACTCCACCATCAGATGATGCATGCCGTTCCTGCCGGTCTCGATCAGTGCGAGGCTGTGATGCCGCGCGTTGACGTGGAAGAAATAGGCGCGGAACGGCTTTGAGATGTAGTCAGAGAGGCCGAAGCCGAGCACGCCGACATAGAACGCCATGACAGGCTCGATATTCTCGACCGTCAGCACGGCGTGCCCGAGGCCGAGCGGACCGGTGCGGAAGCCCGAGATCGAGCGGCCCGGCACGAACGGCGTGTCGTCGATCTCGGCACCGTAAAATGCCTCCAGCCGGTTGCCGGCGGGATCGTGGAACGAAATCAGGCGGCGAACGCGCCGCGCGTCGGCCAGTGTCTGCGGCTCTGCCGTGACATGCACGTCGGCCGTCTCCAGCCGCGCCGCCAGCGCGTCCAGCGCCGCAGCGTCTGCGACCTCCCAGCCGAAGAAGCGCGTGCCTTCACCCATCGCGCGGTCGATGACGATGCGCTGCTTGCGGTCGTCCATCCGGAACGCCAGCAGCGAATTGCCGCGTTCGACCGCCTGCAGGCCGACCAGGTTGGTCCCGAACTGCCGCCAGTTCTCGAGGTCCGCTGATCCGAAGCCGGCATATCCCAGACCCAGCAATGTCATCGCTTGCCTCCGTCATCTGCAATCTTTGCGCATCAAATGCGCCGCTGCTTTGCTTAAATCCTACGCAAGTTTTACGCCGTCCGACACCCCAGGATGGGCTCCGGACCGGCTGTCCCGGCCCGTCCCTCCCTTGACATCGCCCCCGCCGGATGGTGATTAGGTTCCCATGAGCACCGTCGTTACCCCCTCCCGTCTCTGGTGGCGCACCTCCTAAAGAGGTGGCCGGTGCGATTTCATTTTCTTAATCGTCGAAGGTCGCCATCGCAGTGCGACGGTCCCTTCGTTTGTCCTGTGTGGCGCTCCCTGGCGAAGTTTCGTAAGAGGATCACATGAACAGGACAGCCTTCTCCCTGCCCGAGCACAGCGAATACCGGACCAGCGGCGGTCTGGCGATTTCGCGCGCCGTCGAACAGTTCACCGGCAATGCCAAGCGCCTCGACGACCTGATCGAACTGCTCGACCGCCGCCGTGGCGTCGTGTTGTCCTCCGGCACCACGGTGCCGGGCCGCTACGAGAGCTTTGACCTCGGCTTTGCCGATCCACCGCTGGTGCTGGAAACCGCCGGCTCGAATTTTTCGCTGACCGCGTTGAATGCACGCGGCGAGGTGCTGATCGGCTTCCTCGGCGACGTGCTGCGTGAGCCTTGCGTCGTCATTTCAGAAAGAAGCCCGACGCGGCTGGCCGGGCACATCATCCGCGGCGCCGCGCCGGTCGAGGAAGACCAGCGCACCCGCCGCGCCAGCGTGATGTCGCTGGTGCGCGATCTCATCGCTGCCTTGTCGGCCAACGACGACCCGCTGCTCGGCCTGTTCGGGGCCTTTGCCTACGACCTCGTGTTCCAGATCGAGGACCTCGTGCAGAAGCGCGCCCGCGAGGCCGACCAGCGCGACATCGTGCTCTACGTGCCGGACCGCCTGCTGGCCTATGACCGCGCCACCGGCCGCGGCGTGGTGCTGAGCTATGATTTCTCCTGGAAGGAAAAATCCACGCAAGGTTTGCCGCGCGACACCGCCGAGAGCGTCTACGCCAAGACGCCGCGGCAGGGCTTTGCCGATCACGCGCCCGGCGAATATCAGGCGACAGTAGAGGTCGCGCGCGCAGCGTTTGCGCGCGGTGATTTGTTCGAGGCGGTGCCGGGGCAATTGTTCGCCGAGCCCTGCGAGCGTTCGCCGGCGGAAGTGTTCCAGCGGCTGTGCCGCATCAACCCGTCGCCCTATGGCGCGCTGATGAATCTCGGCGACGGCGAATTTCTGGTCTCGGCCTCGCCGGAAATGTTCGTGCGCTCGGACGGGCGCCGCGTCGAGACCTGCCCGATTTCAGGCACGATCGCGCGCGGCGTCGACGCGATCGGCGATGCCGAGCAGATCAGGCAATTGCTGAACTCGGAAAAGGACGAGTTCGAACTCAACATGTGCACCGATGTCGACCGCAACGACAAGGCGCGGGTTTGCATTCCCGGTACGATCAAGGTGCTGGCACGGCGGCAGATCGAGACCTATTCAAAGCTGTTTCATACCGTCGATCACGTCGAGGGCATGCTGCGCCCGGGCTTCGATGCGCTCGACGCCTTCCTGACCCACGCCTGGGCGGTGACGGTGACAGGCGCGCCGAAATTGTGGGCGATGCAGTTCGTCGAGGACAATGAGCGTTCGTCGCGGCGCTGGTACGCCGGTGCGATCGGCGCTGTGAATTTCGACGGCAGCATCAATACCGGGCTCACCATCCGCACCATCCGCATGAAGGATGGGCTTGCCGAAGTGCGCGTCGGCGCGACCTGCCTGTTCGATTCCGATCCCGCCGCGGAAGATCGCGAGTGCCAGGTCAAGGCGGCCGCGCTGTTCCAGGCGCTGCGCGGCGATGCGCCAAAGCCGCTCTCGACGTTTGCGCCCGACGCAACAGGTTCGGGCCGCAAGGTGCTGCTGATCGATCACGACGACAGCTTTGTGCATATGCTGGCGGATTATTTCCGTCAGGTCGGCGCCAATGTAACGGTGGTCCGGCACGTGCACGCGCAGGAGATGCTGAAGAAGAACTGGGACCTGCTGGTACTGTCACCGGGCCCGGGCCGGCCAGAGGACTTTGGAATCTCCAAGACCATTGGAACTGCTCTTGACCGAAAACTGCCGATCTTCGGCGTCTGCCTCGGCGTGCAGGCGATCGGCGAATATTTCGGCGGTCAGCTCGGCCAGCTCACCCAACCCGCGCATGGTAGGCCGTCGCGGATCCAGGTGCGCGGCGGGCGCTTGATGCAGAACCTGCCGAACGAGATCGTGATCGGCCGCTATCATTCGCTCTATGTCGAGCGCGACAGCGTGCCAGATGTACTCGAAGTCACCGCGACCACCGAGGACGGTGTTGCGATGGCGATCGAGCACAAGACCCTGCCGGTCGGCGGCGTGCAGTTTCATCCGGAATCGTTGATGTCGCTCGGCGGCGAGGTGGGGCTACGGATCGTCGAAAACGCGTTTCGACTGAACGTTGGAGCAAACTGATTGGATCGTCATTGCGAGGAGCGAAGCGACGAAGCAATCCATACCCGGTGCGTGGCACGATGGATTGCTTCGCTACGCTCGCAATGACGTAGGAAAAATCGAAAGCGAGATTGATATCAATGACATTCGATCACGACATCAAGGCCACCGTCCGTACCATTCCGGACTACCCGAAGAAGGGCATCCTGTTTCGCGACATCACCACGCTGCTGGCGGATGCGCGCGCGTTCCGCCGCGCGGTCGACGAACTGGTGCAGCCGTGGGCGGGATTGAAGATCGACAAGGTGGCCGGCATCGAGGCGCGGGGCTTCATCCTCGGCGGCGCGGTGGCGCATCAGGTCTCCGCCGGCTTCGTGCCGATCCGGAAAAAAGGCAAGCTGCCACACACGACGGTGCGGATCGCCTATTCGCTGGAATACGGCATCGACGAAATGGAAATGCATGTCGATGCGATCCAGCCCGGTGAACGCGTCATCCTGGTCGACGATCTCATCGCCACCGGCGGCACCGCGGAGGGCGCGGTAAAACTGCTGCGTCAGATCGGCGCCAACGTGGTCGCGGCCTGCTTCATCATCGACCTGCCGGATTTGGGCGGCGCCGCCAAACTGCGCGCGATGGAAGTGCCAGTGCGCACGCTGATGGCGTTCGAGGGGCATTAGAGTTCTTTGCTCGCGACGGCCGCGAGGTGAGCGACCGACAACTTTCAACTTCGCAAAGCTCTCTCCGTCATTGCGAGGAGCGAAGCGACCGAAGCAATCCATCTTTCCGCGTATGCGGTGACAATGGATTGCTTCGCTTCGCTCGCAATAACATAGAGCCTGATCAAACCGCCTCGGCGCCGAGCTGCGACCGCCAGTGTAGCGCGCGCTCCTTCAAGAGCCCGTCGCGAACATACGACGTCTCTTCCTCTTCCAGCCGCTCGCATTCTTCGAACGTGAAGCTGTCGGAGCCATGCGCGGTCCATGCGGCCTGCAGGCTGTGGCAGGGGTGGCTGCCCTGGCGCAGCGAGAACCAGATCCGGTTCTGGATTTTTTCGAGATTGGGCGTCTGGCCGACCCAGGTCTCGGCGGTCACCGCGCAGCGGATCAGGAAAATCCCCGCATAGGTTTTCCGCTCCTTGTAGGCGGCGATGGCGGCCTTTCTGGCTGATGTCATTGGAGTCTCGCGGGACGGTGGTCAGGGTCTGACAAGGCCCTAACAGGCCAACCGCTCGCCGTCAATATTACCCGGGTAAAATTATCGACGTTGTGAGCGGCCTCACGGCCGCTGCGGGTTCAGGCTGAACTCCAGCTCGCGAAAGCTGGTGTAGTTCCGGCGGATCCACTGGTGCAACTCGGTCGAGGAGTCCCGCTCGTTGCGCAGGTAGTCGGTGAAGGAGAAGGTCAGCCGGCCGATATAGGTCTTCAGGAACGAGGGCAGCGCCGTTATCCGCAGCACCCGACCGGTGTCCATTTCGGGCGGCAGTTCGCCGCGCACCACATATTCATTGTCGATCGTAATCAGCGCTTTCGGCGGAATCTGTTCCTGCAACATCGGATAGCTGCGGGCGGAAACGCGGTCGGTATCGGCGATGAACAGGATGGTCGGCGCCACGCCCCGCCGCGCGGCTTCCTTCAGGAAGCCGATCTCGTGGATCATCTTGAAGAACTCGTCGAACGCATGAAAGCCGAGGTCGATGACCTTGGCGATATCGTCGTTGACGATCAGGCGGTCCATCAGCTGCATCTTGCCATAGGTGTCCATGACATCCGCCGTCTCGGTGAGCCGCGGCAGATATTCGAGCAGCGATGGTTCCTTCAGGTTGATGTCGAAGGAGCACACCGAACCGTTCTTCAAAAGCAGGAACTCGCTCAACAGACGCGCGAGCAGCGTCTTGCCGACCAGCGGCCGAGGCGAGCAGATGATGTAGACAGGCGTGGCACTCATCACCTGCTATATCAAAGGATTTTCTCGGCTAATCCAGCCCCGTCGCGGCGGCTGCGCGACTATTTTTCGCCGCCGCGCGTGCTCGATTTGGCGCCGACGAGATCAGTCAGCTTGATGCGGTCGAACTCGCTCCAGACGTTGGCAAGCCAGTGCCGCACATAGCCGCGCAGCACGAACGAATAGTTCGCGGCCTCGTCGTCCTTGCCCTTGTTGGCGACGAATTTGAGGAACGGCACCGAGGAAACCTCGACCTGCTCATAGGCCATTTCGTTGAGCTTGGGGATTACAAGGTCGGTGGCGTCCTTGATACGGTGAAAGTAGGAGTTGTAGGTCGACTGGTCCCACTGGAAAAACTGGGTGTCGTTGATGAAGTTCTTCACCAGGTAATATTTGGCGCCCTGCATGAAGCCTGCGGTCTCGGCGATTTCGTCCAGCGAGGCGATCGAAGGGCCGAGTATATGGAACACGGCAAAGGTGATCTGCCCTGCCTTCGCCGCATCGAGGAAGCCGATGTCGCGCAGCGAAGCCAGCGCCGGCGACAGCAGTCCGGCGCGGACGTCGATGACGGTCACCGAGGGTCCCGCGCTCAGCGTATCGAAGATCTTCATCTGGTCCGAGGTCGTCGTCATGTCGACGATCTCGGTGATGTCGGGGTGGAAGCGCTTCAGGGTGCCGCGCGGGGATTCGGTGTCGAATGCCCGGGTCGGCACGTTATTGGCGCTGAAGTAATCCAGGAGCGTCCGGGACACGGTCGTCTTGCCGACCCCGCCCTTGTCCGCGCCCACCACAATCACGACTGGCTTTCCCATGAAATTCCCTTGAACAGCAGTTCCGACCGCGGGAGCGACCGGGAGGCCCCAATCCCTGCTTTGGGCGCGAACATGGCAGAAACAAGGGATAATTCAATCTCTTGGAGGGCCATCGCCATTATTCATACCGAATTCGTTAATCGGCGGCGGCGAAAGGGGCGACCGCCTACCGGTGCGGGCCCCAAGGGCCGTCCGAGGCCCCGGAACGGGTGCCCGGGACGCCGGCAGGTTCGCCGGCGTCGCTCCAGGGGCCGCGGGGAACCGGCGGCGGCGGAAGCTGCTCGCTGGCCGATTCTTGGACCTCATCGGCTTCGTCCGCCGTCTCGGACGGCAAGGCCAGCGGGCCGGGGTCATGGCCGCCGGCAAACTGCACCAGCGCCTTGACGCGCGCATCGACCGAGGGATGGGTCGCGAACAGATCGGCAAACCCTTCGCGCGGATTGTCGACACAGAGCTCCATCACCGCCGACGTCGCGCCGGGCAGCTCGCCGCGGTTCTCGATCTTGCGCAGCGCCGTGATCATGGCGTCCGGATTCTTGGTCAGCTCGACCGAGCCCGCATCGGCCAATAGTTCGCGCGACCGCGACAGCGCGAGCTTGACGACCTGCGACAACAGCCACGCCAGCATGATCAGCACCACCGCGATAATGATCGCCATGATCGCGCCGCCGCCGCCCTTGCCGCGGTCGGATGACGAAGAAGAGGACGACGATGACGATGACGACGAAGACGACCAGCCGCTTCCGGAGGAATTCCACGACAGGTTGGTGAACATGCGAAAGAACAATTCGCCGAAAAAGCCTACCACGCCGGTGATGATTACGGCGACCACCATCAACTGCACGTCGCCGTTGCGGATATGCGTGAGCTCGTGGCCAAGCACGGCCTCGATCTCCTGGTCGTTGAGCGCCTTGAGAAGGCCCGACGTCACCGTGATGGAATATTGCCGCCGGTTGAGGCCGGTGGCGAAGGCGTTCAGCGCCGGGCTGTCCATCACCTTCAGCTTCGGCATCGGGATGCCGCGCGAGATGCAGAGATTTTCCAGGAGATTGTAGAGCCGCGGCTGCTGTTGCCGCGTCACGCTCTCGCCGCCGGTCACGGCGTCGATCATGTTCTGGTGGAAGAAATAGGCGATCACAATCCACAAGGCCGCGATGATCGTGGCATAGGGAGAGGCCGCGATCAGGTCGCGCGAGGCGCGTGTCAGATAATAGTTGAGTGATGCACCGCTGTTGAGCACGACTTCCGCAACCAGCGCGCCGGCGAAGACCAGCACATAGATCAGCAGAAACAGGCCGGCGAGCAGCAGCATCGAACGAAACTTGTTCGACGCGATATGCGTGTAGAGACCGTACGCGGCCATGATGCGTCACCACATGTCATTCCGGGGCGCCGCGAAGCGGCGAACCCGGAATCTCGAGATTCCGGGTTCACGCCGTTGGCGTGCCCCGGAATGACGAAAGAGAGACATGGATAGCCCTTAGAACTTCACGCTCGGCACCGTCTCGACTTCGGTGCGGCTGGCGCCGAGGTCGAAGAATTCCTTGCGGGTGAAGCCGAACATGCCGGCGAACAGCGCGGCGGGAAGCTGCTGGATGCCGGTGTTGTATTCCTGGACTGCGTTGTTGAAGAAGCGGCGGCTGGCTGCGATCTTGTTTTCGAGGTCGGAGAGTTCGCCGGCGAGCTGCTGGAAATTGGCGTTGGCCTTGAGGTCCGGATAGGCCTCCGACAGCGCGATCAGGCGGCCGAGGGCGCCGCTGAGCTGGTTTTCCGCGGCCGACACCTGCGCCGGCCCCTGCGCCGACATCGCCGAATTGCGCGCCTTGATGACGTCGTCGAGCGTGCCGCGCTCATGCTGGGCGTAGCCCTTCACGGTCTCGACCAGGTTCGGGATCAGGTCGTGGCGCTGCTTGAGCTGGACGTCGATGTCGGCGAAGGCCTGGCTGACGCGCTGGCTGAGCGCGACCAGGCGGTTATACGCGCCGAACGCAAACAGCACGATGATGACGATGACGCCGAGAACGATCCAGCCGGTCGACATGACGGACAACTCCTGAAGGGGGACGAAAGACAGTGGAACCTAGACGAAAACCGGGGCGTGCGGCAGCCCGCCCGAGAGGTGGGGCATGGCTTTAGTCGGAAGTGGGGCGGGATAAGTTCAAGGCGCAACGCTCTCCCGTCATTCCGGGATGGTCCTTCGGACCATCCCGGAATGACGCGTCAGCTAACGGCATCGCCCCACCGCCAGCGGCGGGCGATGGCGTAGTCGGCCTTCGCGCGGCGGGGCACCTTGGTGAGATCGAGCCCTTCCGGCGTACAGAGCTTCGCTGTGATTTCGACCTTGCTGACAGCCGGCTGCGCCAGCACGCGGGAAGGGCGCCGACCTCCAACTGGCGTGCGCGTCAGCGCGACATAAGAGAATCGTTCATCCTCGAATGGCAGCTCGGCGCCCTTGACCTGCTTGTGCGCGCGCGAGCGCTGCAGGCGCTGGGTGAAATGGCACCAGTCGGGCGCCAGCAAGGGACATTGGCCGTCATGCGGACAGGGGGCGGCGACATGCGCGCCCAGCGCGATCAATTGCGCACGCAGCGCGATGATCCGGGCATAGCCGGCGGGCGTACCGGGTTCGACCACGAGCAGCGTGTCGCGGGTCTTGGTCCACATCTGCTCAGCGAGCGCCCGCTGTTCAGCGTCGCCGATCTCGCCGATCATGTAGCTCGCCACGACGAGATCGGCCGCATCTGCTTTAGCAAGCGCCACGCGGGCTTCGCCGCGCTCGTAGCCGACGTCGCGCAGCCGCGTGCTGTCCCGCGCCAGATCCAGCGCCAGCGTGCGCAGCGCGTCGTTGGCGTCCAGCAGAGTGAACTCCGTCAGCGACAAGAAGGTTTGCGCTGCTGCCCACGTCGCCGTTCCCGGACCGGCGCCAACATCGAGCAGGCTGTTGGGCATGAAATCCCGCCTGATCTCGATGAGCGCGTTGAGGCTGGCCGTGACCGCGGCATAGGTCGCTGGCATCCGCGCCAGCGCATAGGCGAGTGCGTCCGTCTCCGAGCGGATCGTGCCGGAGCCGCCGCCATCGCGATAGGTCTTCGAGATGGCGGCCGCACGGCCGGCGGCGTCGCTGCGGGAAAAGCCGCGCAGCTTGCCGTCGAGCGCGGCTTTCAGCTCAGCGGGGAGGTCGGGTGAGGTCATGGCATGCCGTCATTCCGGGGCGGTCCGCAGGACCGAACCCGGAATCTCGAGATTCCGGGTCTATGCTTCGCATAGCCCCGGAATGACAAGAAATCACGCCACGTTCTGGTCCAAAATCTTCACGGCGTCGTCGAGGCCGACCGAGACCAGTTGCGAGACGCCGCGTTCGGCCATGGTGACGCCGAACAGGCGGTTCATCCGCGCCATCGTGATCGGGTTATGCGTGATGATGATGAAGCGGGTTTCGGTCGACGACGTCATCTCATGCAGCAGGTTGCAGAACCGTTCGACGTTATGGTCGTCGAGCGGCGCGTCGACTTCGTCCAGCACGCAGATCGGCGACGGGTTGGTGAGGAACACCGCGAAGATCAGCGCCAGCGCCGTCAGCGCCTGCTCGCCGCCTGAAAGCAGCGACAGCGTCTGTGGCTTCTTGCCGGGCGGTTTGGCGATGATTTCGAGGCCGGCTTCCAGCGGATCGTCGCTTTCGATCAGATGAAGCGCAGCTTCGCCGCCACCGAACAGCTCGACGAACAGCCGCTTGAAGTGCGCGTTGACGGTTTCGAACGAGACGAGCAGCCGCTCGCGGGCTTCCTTGTTGAGGCTCTGGATGCCCTGGCGCAGCCGCTTGATGGCTTCGACGAGGTCGTCACGCTCGGTGGTGAGCGCGGTGTGCTGGGTCTCGACCTCTTTCAGTTCTTCCTCGGCGCGCAGGTTGACGGCGCCCAGGCGCTCGCGGTCGCGGCGCAGCTTTTCGAGGTTTTCCTCGATCTCGCCGAGCGGCGGCAGTTCCGCGCCCGGCTCGATCTCGGCGAGCGCTGCTACCGCGTGCGGCTCGACTTCGAGCATGTCGTGGATTTCGCGCTCGATGTCGGAAAGCCGGCGCTTGGTGCCTTCCATGCGCTCTTCAGCGCGGCCGCAGGCCTCGCGGGCAGAGGAAAGCGCTTCGAGCGAGGTCTTGGCGGCACGGTCGGTCTCCGCCATCAGGCTTTCGGCGGCCGCCAGTGCGTCGGCGGCGACGCGGCGGGCGCCTTCGGCGGACTCGATTTCGTTGATCAGCGAACGGCGCTTCTCGGCAAACAGAGCGGGCGCGTTGTCAAGCTCGGCACGCTCGGCGGTCACTTCGGTGATGCGCGCCTCGACGGTCGCGACCTGCGAGGCCGAGCTCTGCTTGCGGTTCTGCCACTCGGTGCGTTCGGCGATAATGGCCTGCACGCGGCGGTCGGCGAGTTCGGCTTCGCGTGCGAGTGCCTGGGCCTCGGCGCGCACTTGCGCTGCGAAGCGGCGATGGCCCTCGATGTCGGTGCGAACGGTGCTGAGTTTCGCTTCCGTCTCATCCGTCGGCGGCAGGTCGGTCAGCGCGGCGGTCGCACTCTCATGCGCTGCTTCAGCCTCGCTGCGGTCGGCGGCAAGGCGGGTATGGGCTTCGGTCAGCGCTGACTTGCGCGCGGCGTGGCGGTTGATCTCGCGCTCGGTCACGGCATGGCGTTCGCGCGCGGCATCGGCCTCGCGTTGCGCGGCCCGCCAGGCTTCGCGGCCGGCGGATTCGGCTGATGATGCCGCCTTCAGTTCGGCCTCGGCGTCTTCCAGCGCCTGCCGCTTGGTGGTGGCGTCAATACGAGCCTGTTCCAGCTCGTGTTCGATATCGACCAGGCGCGCGCGCTCGGCGAGACGCCGGGCGGCGCCGGTCGGCGCATGCGCGGCGGCGACAAAGCCGTCCCAGCGCCAGACGTCGCCTTCGAGCGACACCAGCCGCTGGCCGGTCTTCAATTGCGAGACGAACTCCGCGCCGCGCTCCTTCGCCACGACGCCGATCTGCGCCAGGCGGCGCGCCAGTTCGGCCGGGGCTTCGACATGCGCGGCAAGGGATTCGACACCATCGGGCAGCGCCGGATCGTCAAAACTCGCGCCGGCATTGGTCCAACGCATCGGCGCCGAGGGATCGACCGGCGCGTCGAGATCGTCGCCGAGCACGGCGCCAAGCGCCTTTTCGTAACCCTTGGCGACAGTGACGCCGTCGATGATCGGCGGCCACAGATTCTTGGTTTCGACATTGACGAGCTTTGAAATCGTGCGCGCCTCGGTCTCCAGCCGCTGTACGCGCTTTTCGGCGTCGGTGAGCGGGGCGCGGGAAGCCTCGAGCTTCTGTCGCGCGGCGATGTGGCCGGTCTCGCTGGCTTGCGCCGCCGCTTCGGAGGCGGCCAGCGTTTCCTGCGCGGTCTCCATCGCGGCGGCGAGCGCGTCGATGTCGCCGAGATTGCCGGTTTCCTGCGCGAGCTTTTCCTCGTCGGCCTGGACGGTGGCGATTTCCTGGTCAAGCCTGGCCAGCCGGTCGCGGTGGGTGCGCACGCCGGCCTCGAGCTGGTTGCGCTTGGCGGTGAGGTCGGCAAGTGCGGTAGTAAGTTCGCCGAACATGCGCTCGGCCGAGGCCAGTGTCGCTTCCGCTTCAGAAACACGTTCATCAACGCCGGAGCGCTTTTCGACGCGCGACTTGATCTCTTCCTTGATCTCTGCGTCTTCGGTGTCGAGGCGCTGCAATGCGATCTCGGCGTCCGACGTCTGCTGCTGTTCGCGGGCGATGTCGGCAACGAACTGGTTCAGCCGGCGGTCGAGTTCAGCGACACGCTCCTTGGCGCGCTCTTCCTCGCGGTCGAGCAGCTCGCGCGCATTGGTGAGGCGCTGCAGCCCTGCCGCGGCGCGGGCTTCGCCTTCGCGCAGTGCCGGCAGCTCGGAGGCGCGGATCGCCTGGATGCGCGAGGCCTCGGCTTGCTCGCGGGTGCGTTCGGCCATCTCGCGCACGTTGATGTCGTGGGTATGCGCGGCTTCCGCGACGTCGGCATTGGCTTCCAGCCAGCGCAGATGGAACAGCGTGGCCTCGGCCTTGCGCACCTTGGCGGCGACTTCGCGGAACCGGATCGCCTGGCGGGCCTGCTTCTTCAGTCCGTCCATCTGGCCGGTGAGCTGGCCGATCACGTCCTCGACGCGGGTGAGGTTGGTTTCGGCAGCCTTCAGCCGCAGTTCGGCCTCGTGGCGGCGGGCGTGCAGGCCGGCGACGCCGGCGGCATCTTCCAGCACGCGACGGCGCTGCTCGGGCTTGGCCTGAATGATTTCGCCGATCTTGCCCTGGTGAACCAGTGCCGGCGAACGCGCGCCGGTGGCGGCATCCGCAAACAGGATCTGCACGTCGCGCGCGCGAACATCGCGGCCGTTGATGCGATAGACGGAACCGGCCTCGCGCTCGATACGGCGGGAGATTTCGAGAACCTGGCTGTCATTGACGGCAGCCGGCGCCGTACGATCTGCATTGTCGATCGTCATGGTGACTTCGGCGTGGTTGCGCGCGGGACGGTTGCCGGAACCGGCAAAGATCACCGCATCCATGTCGGCGGCGCGTAGAGATTTGTGCGAGGTTTCACCCATCGCCCAGCGCAGCGCCTCGACCAGATTGGATTTGCCGCAGCCGTTCGGCCCGACCACCCCGGTGAGGCCGGGTTCGATCATGAAATCAGTGGGTTCGACGAACGACTTGAAACCGTGGAGGCGGAGGCGCGTGAGTTTCATGAACACAAATCTCTGTTGGCCGGGCGCGAATCTCCCTGCCGTGACAATACCATGGAAGGCAATGTCGGTGTGTGGACGAACAGCTTGTGGCGGCCCTTATGGCCCGCGACAATGGCGAGGCTGGGGCTACAGGGCAACGCCCCCGCGACGCTTTTCCCAAGGGATTTGAGACGCTTGTGTGGCGCCTTTTGCTGGACTTATCGGCTCAAACGAATCAGGCCCCGCGCGAATCAGCTTTTCAGCATCGCGTTGATGCGCTTTGCGAACTCTTCGAAGCTCTGCTCGCCCTTGAGCATCTCGCCGTTGATGAAGAAGGTCGGCGTCGACTGCACCTTCAGCACCTCGGCGGCATATTTCTGGTCGGCCGCGATCTTGTCGAGCAGCGCCTGATCCTTCAGGCAGTCCTCGACCTGCGTCTGGGTGAGGCCGGCCTGCTTGCCGATCCGGGTCAGCGTCTCCGTGGTGTTCTTCACCACCCAGTCGTTCTGCTGCTTGAACAAGAGGTCGATGACGGCGAAATATTTCGGCGCATCGTCCTTGGCGATGCAGCGTGCCAGCATCGATCCGGCGGCCGCCTTGATGTCGAGAGGGAATTCGCGGAACACGAACCGGATCTTGCCCGAGTCGATGAATTCCGACTTGATCTTCGGAAACACCTTTTCGGTAAAGGCCGCGCAATGCGGGCAGGTCATCGAGGCGTATTCGGTGATGGTCACGGTGGCGTTGGCCGGTCCAAGCGCCATGTCGGGCAGCGATTGCGGTTTGGCAACGTCGGCGGGGCTTTGCGCCATCGCGTCCGTGATCAACTGCAGCGGCGAGAAGCCGGCGAGCAGGCCAAACCCGGTCAGCGAAAGAGCGGCGGTGAAGGCGCGGCGCGTGATCATCAAAGTCTGCTCCCGAATGGCGCATTCACGCCCGAAAGAAGTTCCGAAAAAAGAAGCCTTCGCTAGCTTGAAACGCCGGTTGTGGCAATGGCGCCTTGCGCCGGCCGCGCCGTGCAAAAGGCTCAATTTCGCTTGATCGCGGCGCCAAGCCGCGCCAGCGCGGCGCGCAGTTCCTCGTCCTCGACCGCCGACAGCGTTTCGGCCACTTTCGCCACCGATTTCGGGTCCGGCGCGCGCCGCGGCGCGGAGCGGTTTCGGCGCGACAGCGGCGCCTGCCGCAATGCCAGCCGGCCGACCGCGCTCCAGCCGAAGAAGCGGTTGACCCGCTGCAGGATGACGTCGGAGGAATGCTGGATCTCCAGCGCCATCGGGCCCTCGACCCGCAGTACCAGCGTGGCCGGTTCCTGCGGCTGTCCCTCCACTGGCCGCGGCCATTGCATCTTCAAGGGCTCGGAGTGGGCGGCGATTTCGGCTCCCGCAATGTCGGCCCAACGCGTCACCAGCTCGCGCGCGGCAAACCCCTGTTTGGCGTAGGCGTCGGAAAAGACGTCGCTGAGCAGGACAGAGAGCGGTTTTGCGCTGATCGGGCCAGGTTTGGACATGGGGCTCTATATATCACTTCGCGTGAGAGGCGGAATTCACCTCCAGCGTCATGGCCGGGCTTGTCCCGGCCATCCACGTCTTCGAGGCTTACGTGAAGAAAGACGTGGATGCCCGGGACAAGCCCGGGCATGACGTGGAGAGATTCGTATCCCCACACTAGAGTGCGCCTATGAGTTCCGTGGCCGCCAAAGCCAAACAACGAGAAGTGCCCGCAACGAGTGCGCGCCCCGCGTTGCTCCTCGACTGGTACGACCGCCATCGCAGGCGGCTGCCGTGGCGGGCGGCGGCGGGCGAGCGGGTTGATCCGTACCGGGTGTGGCTGTCGGAAATCATGCTGCAGCAGACCGGCGTCAAAACGGTCGGGCCGTATTTCGAAAGATTTCTGGCGCGCTGGCCGGATGTCGCGTCGCTCGGCCGCGCCTCGCAGGACGATGTGCTGCGGATGTGGGCGGGGCTCGGCTATTATTCACGCGCACGCAATCTGCATGCCTGCGCGGTCGCGGTGTTGCGCGACCATGGCGGGGTGTTTCCCGATAGCGAGGAAGGCCTGCGCACATTGCCGGGCATCGGCCCCTACACGGCAAGGGCCATCGCGGCGATCGCTTTCGATATCCAGACCATGCCGGTCGACGGCAATATCGAGCGCGTGGTGTCGCGGCTTTACGCGGTGGATGAGCCGCTGCCGCAGGCCAAGCCGCGCATCGGGGAACTGGCGGCAACGCTGCTGGGCGATACCCGCGCCGGCGACAGCGCGCAGGCGCTGATGGATCTGGGCTCCTCGATCTGTACGCCAAAAAAGCCGGCCTGTGCGCTGTGTCCGCTGAATGAGGACTGCGCCGCCCGCCTGCGCGGCGATCAGGAGACCTTTCCGCGCAAGGCGCCGAAGAAATCGGGGACGCTGCGCCGCGGGGCCGCCTTCATCGTCACGCGTGGCGACGAACTCCTGGTCCGCACCCGGGCGGAAAAGGGCCTGCTCGGCGGCATGACCGAAGTGCCAGGCTCGGACTGGCTCGCGGGGCAGGACGACAAGGCGGCGCTCAAGCAGGCGCCGGAGTTGAAAGGCGTGACGCGCTGGCACCGCAAGGCCGGCGTCGTCAGCCACGTGTTCACGCATTTTCCGCTCGAGCTTGTGATTTACACCGCGGATGTCGTTGCGTGCACGCGGCCACCGGCGGGCATGCGCTGGGTACCGATCGCGACGCTGGCCGACGAAGCGCTACCCAACGTGATGCGCAAGGCCATCGCGCACGGGTTGGAGGAATGACGCGTGCGCCACCGCTTGGCGACGCACGTTGGTATGGGACTAGTTGGAACGCTGCGTCTCGACGGCGAACGCCACGATCCTTCGCACGAGCGGCAGCACCGCAAGCAGGGTCGGAAACGCGACCAGCCACGAGATCGCCCATGCGGCGGGCCATGTCGTGACAAAAGCGGGCGTCGGACCGAGACTTCTCAGTGTCGAAATCGCCGATACGACGAACGTCATCAGCACCGATAGCACCAGCGGCATGACGATCGCCGCATAACGCGCGGGCAATTTTCCGCGCCGGCGCGGAGCAGGAGAGGGGATCATGATATCACTCTTTGAATTTCGGTCGGTCAATCACGGGCGCGTATGATGCATTCCACCTCGGTCGAGCCGACCGGTTGAATGCGTTGCCTGACGTGAGACGCTTACGGTGCGCAGGGCGCGCAGCACCGGCTTCATAGCCGCGGCAGTGGACGGGTACCAGCCAAATTCACGGCTCCGACCTGGAAACTGTCAAGACCGACAGCCGTTCCGCGGACGATGCTCATTCTGCTGACACCATGCTGGCAGCAGAGCTGCGCTAGGACGGAGCCTCACGGAGGTTCCCATGGTCGCGACCGCTCTCGATAATCTTAAGCCCCCGCCGTCCTCAAGGCTGCTCGGCTGGCACCTGCTCGACGCGCGTCCGAAGGACGGCTGGATCCGCATCGGCTTCGACGGCAAGCGGGATTTCTGCAATCCGGCCGGCTTCGTGCAAGGCGGCATTCTCTCGGCGATGCTCGACGACACGATGGGGCCAGCCGTGTTCGTCATGACCGAGGGGAAACTCTATACGGCGACCATCACCATGACGGTGAATTTTCTCAGCCCCGCCAGGCCGGGGCCGATCACAGGCGAGGCCAATGTCACCCAACTCGGCAAGACCGTTGCCTTTGTGGAAGGGCGGCTGATGGCCGAGGATGGCACCGTGCTGGCGACCGCCACGACCAGCGCGCGGCTGGTCGAGACGGCGAAGGCGATTGCGTCGGCTAGCCTGCAGTCCGCGGCGCTTCCCGCGTGAGCTGGACGATCGGCGGCTTGGCGTTGAGGCCCTCGACCTGGAAGCCGGCCACGCGCTTGTAATTGGCGGCGATGTCTTCCAGCTCTTTCAGCGACAGCACATCGGTGACGACATTGTAGCCGCTGGGCGCGCGCTCCTCGACCATCTGCATCACCTGCTCGGGACCATTGCGGCGGTTGAGCATCACGAGGTCGGTCGTTGCCGGACGGCGCTCGGCTTCATATGCCACAAGCGCCGCATTGGTCGGGCCATGCGCCAGAATCTCGCGGGTGATGACGCGGGCGTCCAGAATCGCCTGCGATGCGCCGTTGGAGCCGATCGGGTACATCGGATGCGCGGCATCGCCCATCAACGTGACGCGGCCGAATGTCCATTGCGCAACGGGATCGCGATCGACCAGCGGATATTCGTAGGCGTGCGGGCAGTTCTCGATCAGGCCGGGCACGTCGAGCCAGTCGAACTTCCAGTCCTTGAACCAGGGCAGAAACTCTTCGAGTTTTGCGGTGCGGTTATAGTCTTCGCGCCGCCACTGGTAGGTCGGCGGCATGTGCCGCTCGGCCACCCAGTTGATCCTGAACTTGCCGGCGCTATCAGCCTGCTTTGAAATCGGGTAGCAGACGAATTTCAGGATTTCGTGGCCGGCCATGATCATGGTGCGGCCGGACAGGAACGCATCGCTGTCGGTGATGCCGCGCCACAGGATGCGGCCGTTCCAGATCGGCGGGCCTTCGTTGGGATAAAGCTTGTCGCGGACCGCTGAATGGATGCCGTCGGCCGCGATCAGCAGCACGCCGTCGTGACTGCTTTTCGATTTGCCGGTCGCCTTGTCGATGAATTCGGCGCGCACGCCATTGTCGGTTTCGGTCCAGCCGGAGAGGTGATGGCTGGTCAGGATGTTCTCTTTCCCCAGCCGCTCGATCGCCGCATCGAGCAGGATCTGCTGCAGCGTGCCGCGGTGGATCGAGAATTGCGGCCATTTGTAACCGGCCTCGATGCCGCGCGGCTCGCTCCAGATCGGCTTGCCGTGCTTGGAGAAATAGGCGAGCTCCTTCGTGCGCACGGCGGCCGCATCGAGCTTGTCGTGCAGGCCGAGCTCGATCAATTCGCGCACCGCATGCGGCAGCACGTTGATGCCGACGCCGAGCGGCCGCAGCTCCGGCACGCTCTCGAACACTTTGGCCTTAACGCCGATCTGGTGCAGGCTGAGCGCCAGCGTCAGCCCGCCGATACCGCCGCCAGCGATGAGAACAGTCATGGTACGCCCCTGTTGCTTCCCGGGCGTCATGGCATGAGGGAGGGCAGGGGGCAACTGCGAAGGGCCGGTAAGTCCCGGTAGGGTGTGGGCTCATTAATGCTCGCGGGCGTCCGGCCAAACACAATTCTCCCGGCTCGGTCACGGCACTGACGCTTTCGGGGCAAAGCGGACGTCGACCAGCAGACACGCTCCGCTGGATCGGTTGAAAATGACCCATTTGAGACATTCGCCCAACAGGCGAACACATTCACATGAGGAGCCGCTCCAAGTGACCGATCAGCCTGCAGCGCGAGAAAGTGTCGCTCGGCCTTGAGACTGCAGCCTCCGTCGGATTACACTGATTAGGTTCACCGGGACAACACAGTTCATCGCATGCAGGGCACATTAGTTCTCGCCGTATTGGCCATTCGAAGTAGCTATGCACAACAGATCGAGGTGCCTTTGGGGGACCGCGAGGAGGTTCCGGACACGTTGCAGTGGTGGATTGCGGCGACCGGCACTTGGCGCATTCGGACATATGCGATCGACCATGACATCCACACGCACCAAGTTGATGGCAAGCCCGATGACCTTCTCGTGCTCGCGTCCGAGAACACCCGGAAACACTATGATGATGTATTGAGGACCGAGCATATACTGCAATTCGCTGACTGCTATGACCGGTCTGAAGTACAAACCAAGTTCCACGCGATTGGCCTTGAACCGAGATTTGAGATTGCGGCCGGCCGCTTTGCGTTCTGGAAACCGGATGATCTCCAATACTCAACCAAAACAAGCCCTGGGTAGGCCGCCGCACAACACCGCGGTGTTACAGAGACTGGAGTGTCTGCTGCTGGCCCATCGCGACATATTGCATCGCCGCACGATTCAGGTCGCTTTGTGAGTAAAGCGGACATAGACTTCAGCGCTTCACGCAACCAAGTTTGCGGATACACGGCCTAGTTCAGGGGAGAGGCGGGGCCGGGCCGAAGAATCCGACGATTTTGACCAGCCGGCCGTCGGGACCGACCTCGCCGAAGTCGATTGACGTATCGCCGCAGGTTCCGTCCGCGCGCACCAGGCGCCAGAGGAAGCGGACCATATTGTGGTGGATATCGATGCCGCTCATGAACTCGAGCCGCGCGCCGGGCCGGCCGGCCAGCACCTCGCCGATCTTCGTCGCCAGCGCGTCACGCCCGGCCAGCGAGACGTTCGGATCGAGATAGACGCCGGCCTCGCTCCAGCATTGCTCGAGCAAGGCGTGTCGGGCCGTATCATCAGGCTCGTTCCATGCCGCCATATATTGCGTGACGGTTGTCGAGATTGCGTTCTTGTCCATCAATGCTCCCCTCGAGCTTCGGTCTCCAAGGGGCTCACTCTGCAAGGAATTGCGGGGCTGGTCACTTACATCGGAGGTAATTGCCGTTCTGATGCGATGGTCTAGATTGCCGGCATGGCTGCTCCAGACACGAACGCGCACGAAATCCCGGCTGGACATTTCAGCCGCCTCTTGAAGCACTGGCGCGGCGTTCGCCGGCTGACCCAGATCGAACTCGCGGCGGATGCAAATGTCTCGGCCCGCCATCTGTGCTTTCTGGAAACCGGCCGCTCGCAGCCGAGCCGCGAGATGGTGCAATTGCTCGGCAGCGCCCTCGACCTGCCGCTCGAGGAGCGCAATGCCCTGCATGTCGCGGCGGGCTTCGTGCCGCCCTATGGCGACAAGGGGTTGGCGGCCGAAAACCTGCAGCCGGTGCGGCAGGCGCTGGATTTCATCCTGCGGCAGCAGGAGCCCTATCCGGGCATCGTGATCGACGGGCACTGGGACGTTCGCATCCGCAATCAGGCCTCGGCGCGTTTGCTCAAGCCGTTTCGCGATTCGTACGAGATGGAAAACGGTCTTGCCGACAATGCCATGCACGTCGTCTTTCATCCAAAGGGCCTGCGGCAGTTCATGCTGAACTGGGACGAGTTCGCGCGGCAGTTGATCCAGATCCTGCATCGCGACGTTGCGCAAGGCAGCCGGGCCGCGGCGCAACTGCTCGATGAGATCATGGTCTATCCCGGGCTGTCGGCCGAATGGCGGCTGCCGCGCCATTCATCGGCGTCGTCGCCGGTCATGACGATGCAGCTCGCGAAAGGCGACTACCGCCTGGCGTTCTTTTCCACCTTCACGACGCTGGCGATGCCGACGGACGCTGCGCTGCAACAGATCAAGATCGAGTGCTTCTTTCCGGCTGACGATGCGACCGCCGAGAAGGCGCGCCAGATGGCCCTTTGACAACCCCGGGAGATCGAGATGCAGCCAGCTTTGCGTGATCATCAATCGGCCGAGACAATGAATGAGCTGCGTGCGTTAAATGCCCGCTTCATCCATAATTTCGTGACTAGCGACGTGCCCTCGCACGACGCCATTCTGCATCCCAGTTTCATCAACATCTGGCCCACCGGCCAGCGCTGGGACCGTGCAACTTACCTGAAATACTGGGCGACCGCCTTCGACCCTGATGTCATCGTCTACTGGGACGTCCGCGACGAACTGATCACGGTGGTCGGCGATGTCGCGCTCGTGCGTTCCACCAACAAATACATACGACGCCGCGACGGCAGCGAAGTAACCGGCATGACCACGTATACCGACACCTATCTGTTCGAGAACGGCGCGTGGAAATGCATCCAGGCGCAGCTCACGGCGGTGGCGCCCGAGCACTATCCCGCTGACGATACGATCGTCAGCGTTTACATCGAGGGCAAGCTTCAGCCGCGGGCGAGTTGAACCGCCAAAGGTTACTCCACCTACCGGGGGTGGACGGCGCAGGGGCATGCCGGTAACGTCCGGCTTTCCCCATGAGGACCGCCATGTTCAAGCTTTACTACGCCCCCGGCACCTGTGCACTGGCTTCGCATATCGCCCTGGAAGAGGCCGGCGCGCCCTACACGGCGGAACGGCTCGACTTCAAGAAAAGCCAGCAGACCACCCCGGAATATCTCGCCATCAACCCGAAGGGGCGCGTGCCCGCGCTGGTGACGGACCGCGGCACCTTGACCGAGACGCCGGCGATCCTCGCCTTCGTCGCGAGCAGCTTTCCGAAAGCGAAGCTCGTGCCGGAAGACCCCTTCGCGTTCGCGCAGGCGCAGTCCTTCAACAGCTATCTCTGCTCGACGGTGCACATCAATCATGCCCACAAGATGCGCGGCTATCGCTGGGCCGTCGAGGAGTCCTCGTTCGCCGACATGAAGCGCAAGGTGCCGGAAACCATGGCCGCGAGTTTTGCGCTGATCGAGCGCGACATGCTGAAGGGGCCGTGGGTGATGGGTGAGCAGTACACGGTCTGCGATTCCTATCTCTACACGATCGGGCTCTGGCTCGAAGCCGACGGCGTCGATCTCGCGACGCTGCCCAAGGTGGCGGCTCACCGCCAGCGGATGTCGGAGCGGCCGGCCGTGCAGAAGGTCATGGTCGACCACAAGGCGTAGGATTCAAAACGCGTAGGGGGCAAAGCCAACGGGTCGCGCGTACGCGCGCCCGATGACAGGCTCCGCGTGCCCACCATTCACGATGAGTTTGTGGATAGATGGTGGGCACGGCGCAAACGCGCCTTTGCCCACCCTACGCAGCCTTTTTGCCGCGCTCCATCTCGCGGCCGATGCCGAGCATGATGTTGCGCAGCCAGATCGAGCCGGGATCCATCTGGGCGCGGGTCGGATAGAACATGAACTGCTCGTCGATCCCGGGATCGAGCGGCGGCGTGACGGTCGAAAGCGACAATTGCTTCGACAGCGCGCCGATAAGCCGCCGCGGCACGAAGGCGACGAGATCGGTGCGCGCAGCAACGTGCAGCGCCTCGATATAGCCGGGCACGACCAGCGCGATCCGCCGCTCGATGCCCCTGGGGCGCAACCACATGTCGATCAGGTCCTCGCTCTGGCCGCGGATCACGACCGCGACGTGGCGCGCATCGAGAAAGGTTTCTATCCGCTTCAGCCGCGTGCCGGCGGGGTGGCCGCGGCGGACGGCTAGCGCATCGCTGTCGGTGTAAAGCCGTTGCCGGTGGAATCCGGTGAAAGCGTTGCCGATCGAGATCACGAGATCGATGGTGCGGGCGAATTCGGCGGTGAAGATCGCCGGACCCCGCCATGGCACAACGTCGATCCGGACGTTCGGCGCGGCTTTCGTGATCCTCTCCATCAGCGGCGGCATCAAGAGTTCGACCGCCAGGTCCGGCATCATCAGGCGAAATTGACGTTCGCTTCTCGCAGCATCGAACTCGTCGGCGACGAACAGCGAGCGTACCTGGTCGAGCGCCTGCGCCAGCGGCGCGCGCAAGGCTTGCGCCCGCGGCGTCAGCTCCATGCGCGCCCCGGTTCGCACCAGCAGGGGATCGCCGATCAAATCGCGCAGGCGCTGCAGCGCGTGGCTCGCCGCCGGCTGCGACAACCCGATCCGCATCGCGGCGCGGCTGACGCTGGTTTCCTTCAGCAGTGCGTCGAGTGCGACCAGCAGGTTGAGGTCAAGCGAATTCAAATTCATTCAGTGAATATATATCATATTCTCCATCGATTGGAAGAATGGCGATGGATGCGCGAGATTTGATCCAGCAAACAACGAAGCTGGACCTGTATGATCGATCGCCTGAAGCCTGCCACCGAACCCTACGACGCACGAGTGCAGGCCATCTTCGACCGCTTGCCGCGATCCTGGATGCCACCGTTCCGGCTGTTCACGACGCTGGCACGTCATCCGACGCTGCTCGAGCGCTTCATCAATGGCGCGCCTGCCTATCTCAGGGATTCGCACGTCAGCTTAAGGCAACGGGAAGTCTTCCTGCAGCGGGTCACGGCGCGGTGCGGCTGCGAGTACGAATGGGGCATGCGCGTGCATTACTTTGCCGAGGAGGCGCGGCTGACCGAGGCGCAAGTCAGCGCCACCGTGCAGGGCAACGCCGCGAGCGCGTGCTGGGATGCGGCTGACGCCCTCCTGATCCGGCTTGCCGACGAATTGCATGAGCGTTGCGACGTCAGCGACGACCTATGGAGCGCGCTGCGTCCCGTGTTCGACGATGAGACGATTGTCGAACTGCTGGTGATGGCCGGCTACTACCGGACGGTCGGCTACGTGGCGAATGCCTTGCGACTGCCTCTCGAACCCGAAGTGGGCCGACCGTTTCCCAAAGCTTGATCAACAGAGTGCTTATCAAAGGAGAAGCCGCCATGAGCGCAGCAGCGAACAAGAAACTCGTGCAACAGGTCTATGCCGATTCCGCCAACCGGAGCGGGACGACCTTCCTCGACAACATAGCGGAGGATGTGACCTGGGTCGTTACCGGCCAGTATTCATGGTCCGGTGAATTCAAGGGCCGCGAGGCGATCAACAATGGGCTGATGGGTCACTTGCGCTCGCTCCTCGCCTCCGGGCGCCCGCGCACGCTCGCGTTCAATTTTATCGCGGAAGGCGACTACGTCGTCGTCGAAGGGCGCGGCGACAATGTGACGAAGACCGGAGACCGCTACGATAACCAATACTGCATGGTCTGGCGCATCGAGAACGGCAAGATCAAGGAGATCAAGGAATATTGCGACTCCGCGCTGGTCGAGCGCGTGCTCGGGCCGTTTCCCGCCGAACTGAAGTTGGCGGCCGCAGTTTAGGAAAAGGGCAGTCTTGGAGCGGGGATGTCTCGGGACGCGCTGATGGAAACCGTCATGCCCGGCGCCTTGTGCCGGGCATCCACGTCTTTGTTACGTGCTGAGGAGCATTAAGGCGTGGATGGCCGGGACAAGCCCGGCCATGACGAGAACTGCGGAATGTTGGTCAGGCGGCCTTCACCGACATGTGCTTGAACATGTTGCTGCGGGCTTCGTCGTCCATTTCGGCTTTGAACTTGAAGTTATCCTTCAGCGCGATCGCCTTGGCGGCCGCGGGACGGGCCGAGATCTCGTCGACCAGCCGCTTGACGTTGGGATATTTGGTGGCGGCGTCCTCGCTCATCACGAACGCGGCCATCCGCGCCCAGCCCCACAGCCCCATGTCGACGATGGTGTAGGTGTCGCCCACCATATATTTGCGACCGGCGAGATGATCGTTGAGGACGGTGTAGTGGCGCTGCGCCTCGAACTGATAGCGGTTATTGGAATAGTCGTGGTTCTGGTCCTTCGGCGCGAAATGTTTGAAGTGCACCGCCTGTCCCGAATATGGCCCGATGCCGGTCGCCACGAACATCAGCCAGGACAGCATCTGCGCGCGATTTTGCGGCGTGTTCGCCGGGAGAAACTTGCCGGTCTTTTCGGCGAGATAGAGCAGGATGGCGTTGCTGTCGAACACGGTGACGCCGTCATCGTCGATCGCGGGCACCTTGGCGTTCGGATTGATGGCGAGATATTCCGGCTTGAACTGGTCGCCCTTGCGGGTATCGACCGCGACCGGCTCGTAGGCGATGCCGGCTTCCTCGAGGAAGAGGGCGACCTTGGTCGGGTTGGGCGATCCGTTGAAGTAGAATTTGAGCATTTTGGAATTCTCCCCATTGCTTTCTTGCAAGGAAACTGTTGCGGCACGCGGCGGCATTGCCACCGGGTGCCACGTCCATGCTCAAATTTTTGCCGGATGCACAAGGGACGAGTTTGTGACCGGTCCGGGAGGCGCTTACGACAGGGCCAGACCGCCGATGCCGGCGACCGCCAGGCCCGCACCGGCAGCGATCATGACGGATGCGAAACGCATTTCCGTACGCAGCGCCGTGCGCTGTCCCGCACGTTCCGATCCTTTCGCGTAGCCGTGGACGATGATCTGCTCGCTGAAGGTGCCGCTGGCATCGAGAATGTCGGTCAGCCCTGCGCAGGCGACCAGGATGCCGAGGATGATCAGTCCGGCGGGGCCCAGCAGACTCAACAGCAGCATCGGAAATATGCCGATCAGGAAGATCGGCAGCAGTGGCAGCACAATGAAGGACTCGGAGCCTCGGGTGCGCATGGCACTAGTCTCATATGGGATAATGAATGTAGCAAGTATTCGCTGAGATATGGACCAAAAGTCGCACGACAACCCGCGCGCCTGACACGGCTGCCATGCCGCATACGCACGCTGTCGTGCGTTGCGGCGGCCAGAAAGCCCGCGCAGTCCGGACTTCTCGTGCTGAGGTAAGCTGCCTCTTAGCCCGCCGCCATTTCCGAGCGGATTTCGGCGCGCAGCTCGTCGATCAGCTTGAGGCCGTGCTTGGTCTCGACATGCCAGAAGGTCCAGCCGTTGCAGGCGCCGGAGCCCTGCGCCACCGCGCCGATGCGGTGGATCGAGCCGACCTTGTCGCCGAGCATGATGGCGCCGTCAGCGCGGACAAGGGCGCCGTGACGTTTTTTGGAGTCGACCAGCTTGGTGCCGGGCGGAATCATGCCACGCTCGATCAGTTCGGAGAATGCCACACGCGGAGCGTCGCGCGCGGTCATGAACGGCGCCAGCGTCGCCTCGGGCAGCGGCTCAACCGCGGAGATGCGCGCTTCCGCCGCAGCCGCATAGGTCTTGTCGCGCTCGAAGCCGATGTAGCGGCGGCCGAGACGTTTTGCCACGGCGCCCGTCGTGCCGGTGCCGTTGAAGGGATCGATCACGAGGTCGCCGGGCTTTGACGACGACAGCAGCACGCGCGCCAGCAGCCCTTCCGGCTTCTGGGTCGGGTGAACCTTCTTGCCGTCAGCGCCCTTGAGGCGCTCGTCACCGGTGCAAAGCGGGATCAGCCAGTCGGAACGCGCCTGCACGTCCTCGTTGGCGGCCTTCAGGGCATCGTAATTGAACGTATAGCCCTTGGCCTTCTCGTCGCGCGCCGCCCAGATCATGGTTTCATGCGCATTGGTGAAGCGGCGGCCGCGGAAATTCGGCATTGGATTGGTCTTGCGCCACACAATATCATTGAGGACCCAGAAGCCGAGGTCCTGCATGATCGCGCCGACGCGGAAGATGTTGTGATAGGATCCGATCACCCATAGCGTGGCCGACGGTTTCATGACGCGGCGGCAGGCAAGCAGCCAGGCGCGGGTGAAATCGTCGTACGCAGCGAACGATGAAAACTTGTCCCAGTCGTTGTTGACGGCATCGACATGGGATTCGTCAGGGCGCTTGAGATCGCCCTTGAGCTGCAGGTTATATGGAGGGTCTGCGAACACCAGATCGACCGAACCGGCCGGTAGCTTCGACATCTCGGCGACGCAATCGCCGACGACGATACGCACGCTGGAATCAGACTCAAATTTAGTGCGGGGCGCCCTTACAGACGCCCCGCGACGCGACACAACCATGACTCAATTACTCTGACTCAGGCGACGCTGTCGGCGACGCGGGACTAAACAACCGACTGGCGATACATTGACCCGCCAAAGTAAAAATCGACTTAACCAAGAATGTTATCGACGCAGAATGCGAAGAGAGTTCATCGGCAACATTGCCAGCAGAGATTGCGGCCGCTTGCGCACTAGGCAATTTTTGCCGGGCGGGCTATTGATTAATGGAATGGAAATTTTACGTGATTGCCGCGTTGGGTAATTCGGGCCAACAGCCGGGGATGAGGAAGCAGCGCCATGCGTTACGATGATTTCCGCCGCAGCGATAGTATCGACGACCGTCGCGACGACGGCGGCGGCGGAATGGGTGGCGGCGGCGGTGGTTTTGGCCTGCCGATGGGCGGTGGTGGGCTCGGCATCGGCACCATCATCGTGCTCGGCCTCGTCGGCTACGCCTTTGGCATTGATCCGCGCATCCTGATCGGCGGCGCCGAAATCCTGACCGGCGGCCAGCAGGCGCCGACCTACCAGACCGATCGCCGCTCAGGCCCGGCCAAGACCGGTGCGCCGAAGGACGAAGTCGGCAGCATGATCGCCGGCATCCTTGGCGAGATCGACGATCGCTGGAGCGAGATCTTCCAATCCAGCGGTCAGAATTACACCGGGCCGCGCATCGTGCTGTTCCGCAACGCCACCAATGGCGGCCGCTGCGGCATGGCGCAGTCGGCGATGGGACCGTTCTACTGTCCGCCGGATAAGCAGATCTTCCTCGACACTTCTTTCTTCCGCGAAGTCGAAACGCGGTTTCGCGGCTGCTCGGGCAGTGCCTGCAAATTCACGACGGCCTATATCATCGCGCATGAAGCGGGGCATCACATCCAGAACCTGCTCGGCATCCTGCCGCGCGTGCAGCGGCTGCAACAGCAGGCCGGCAGCAAGGCGGAAGCCAACGCGCTGCAGGTCAAGGTCGAGCTGCAGGCGGATTGTCTTTCGGGCGTCTGGGTCAACCGCGAGGAGAAGAAACGTCCGGGCTTCATCGAACCCGGCGACATCGATGCAGCACTGAGGACGGCGACGGCGATTGGCGACGACACGCTGCAGCGGCAGTCGACGGGCAGGGTGGTGCCCGACAGCTTCACCCACGGCTCCGCGGCGCAGCGCAAGCAATGGTTCATGACCGGCTACCAGCAGGGCACGGTGCAGGCCTGCAACACGTTTGCCGCCGGCGCATTGTGAATTGAAGCCAGGAAGTATTTTGCCGTCATGGCCGGGCTTGTCCCGGCCATCCACGTCTATACTTTCAAGTGAGTTCGAAGACGTGGATGCCCGGGACATCTGCGCGAAGAAGCGCTTCGCGCTTTTGCCGGGGCATGAGGGGAAGAAGCAGTCATGTCCTCCATCGACGAGTCAAAACAATTCGTGCCGCTCAACATCGCGGTGCTGACGGTCTCGGATACCCGTTCGCTGGCCGACGACAAATCCGGCGCCACGCTGGCGGACCGGCTGACGGCGGCGGGTCATCATCTTGCCGCGCGCGAGATTATCGTCGACGACGTCGATGCGATCCGCGTCATCATCAAGCGGTGGATCGCCGACGAGGGCATCGATGCGATCATCACTACCGGCGGCACCGGCTTCACCGGCCGCGACGTCACACCGGAAGCGATCGAGCCGCTGTTCGAAAAGCGGATGGATGGTTTTTCCATCGCCTTCCACATGCTGAGCCACGCCAAGATCGGAACCTCGACAGTGCAAAGCCGCGCCACCGCGGGCGTAGCGGGCGCGACATTTATCTTCTGCCTGCCGGGATCGCCGGGCGCCTGCCGCGACGCCTGGGACGGTATTCTCGCCGCCCAGCTCGACTACCGCACACGCCCCTGCAATTTCGTCGAGATCATGCCACGGCTGGACGAGCACCTGCGGCGGCCTAAAGCACAAGGCGCTTCAGCCTGACCAGCAGCGTCCACAGCCCACGCCACATGTTGCGCCAGGCCTCAATGCGCAATTGATGCGCGCGCCCGATATGGAAGTCGAGGAGTTCTGGCGTGATGCGCCGCGTACTGTCGCGACGCCCGGGCTTCACAGTTCCATTTCCCAGGTTTCGCCGATCAGGCTTTGGCCGAAACTGCGGTGTGGCTCGGTGGCGACCAGCTTGAAGCCGGCTTCCTGATAGATCTTGCGGGCGGCGACGAGGATGCTCTGGGTCCAGAGCGTCATTTTCTTGTAGCCTTTCTCACGCGCCGCGCGGATGCATTGCTCGACGAGTGCGTGGCCGACGCCGAGCCCGCGCGCTTTTTTCTCCACCAGCAACAGCCGCAGCTTTGCGACGTCGTCACTCCCCTTCACCAGAAAGATCGAGCCGAGCGGCTCGCCGCCTGCTTCCGCAATCCAGCAATGCTCGCGCGAGGCGTCATAGTTCTTGATGAACTCCGCGCAGATCTCGGCGACCAATGCCTCGTAGCTGATGTCCCAGCCATACTCCGCGGCATAGGCTTTTGCCTGGCTCGAGATCACCCAGCCGATGTCGCCGGGACGGTGGCTGCGCAAGAGAAAAGCGGCCGGCTTCTTCTCCGTAGGCCGTTCCAGCGCCTGCTCGATCGTCGTCATCGCCTGCACGACGGCGGCGCGCTGACTGTCTTCGAGCGAGACGAGCAGGCTTCCGACCTCCTCGCGCGCGCGGCGCTCAAGCTCGACAGAGGTGGCACGGCCTTTGGCGGTCAGCGAGAGCTCGTTGATGCGGCCATCGTCCTTTGACGGCTTTCGCGTCAGGATCTGGCGGCGTTGCAGCGCCTGCAAGGTCCGGCTCAGGAAGCCGGGATCGAGGCCGAGGTCGCGGGCGAGGTCGGTGGCGGTGCAGGTCGGGCGATGCGCGATCTCGTAAATGACGCGCGCTTCCTGCAGCGTGAAGGCGCTGTGCAGGAGCTTCGGCTCGATGATTCCGAGCTTTCGGGTATAGAAGCGGCTGAATCCGCGGATAGCGTCGATCTGGCCGTCCAGGGCGTTATTTGATTTCATCAAATTATTATTTGACGGAATCAAGTAAATTGCAAGCCCGTTGCGGCGTCGCTTGGGCCCCTTTTTGTTGCAGGTCGATCGACTCAGGCCGTCTGACTCAGGCCGTCAGGCGACGACCATGATCCGGCTGCGCAACTGGGTGCGTGCCGAGCGGCCGAGCTGGCGCAACAGCCTTGTCTCGGAGCGGCGGGAATCCGGCCGGTAGCCGCCAAGCCGCTCGTAATGATCGCGCGCGATCAGGAGCCCCTGTTCTGCCGACGGGCCGGCAATCATGCGGGCGACGAATTTGAAGCCGTCGCGCAGCCGCGCGTCCGAATAGGGCGAGCGGGCATAGCGAAAGACCCCGGCGCGCGGTCGGCCGCTGGCCGATACGGTCTGGATGAACTGTGTGGTCTCGTCGATCCAGCCGCTGTCGAGCACCGCGCCGGCGTGCAGGAACATCAGCCATGGCGAACGCGCCGCGCGCGCGCCGGCGGCCAGCGCCGCGGCGCGTGTTCCCTCGAACTTCAGAAAGCGGCAACCGGCTACGTCGGCCACCCGCTCGATCACGCCATTGCCGGCCCCGTCGACCAGCAGCACCTCGCTGATGACGCCGGCTGCGGCGCCCGGCACCAGCGCCGCCAGCGTTGCGACGGCCGGCTGTTCTATTCCTTCGGTCGGAACGATCACGCTCAACATGGGATGAGGCTTCGCTGGCTCAAACGGTGAAAAACGCCGCACTGTTATCACCTTGTCACAATCAAAACAGCCGTTTGCGTGCAGTTTTTTTAAGGCATGCGGCGCTGGTGTCCTTTCCGGCACACGGGCATCACTGCGAATTGTTGTCGATGATGTTCTTGATTTGTTCTTATCTCGTGCTATGTTCGCTTTATGAGCCGAGCATCCTCTCATGCCCTCAAGCACCCGCCGGGCACGCCGCCCTCCGAGCCGGCGGGTGCGACACCTTTTTCTGAGCTTGCGGTCGGCATCGAACGCCAGCGGCGGCGCGGCCGCGGCGCGCAGTCGAACCAGAGCGGCCGATTTGAGGCCGAGGCGCGGGTTGCCTTCGACGATGGCTGGCAGAGCCTCGACGATCTGCCGCCATTCAAGACGACGGTGTCGATCGATACCTCGCGCAAGGTCATTACCCGCAACGACTCGCCCGACATCGGCTTCGATCGCTCGATCAATCCCTATCGCGGCTGTGAGCATGGCTGTGTCTATTGCTTCGCGCGGCCGACCCACGCCTTTCTCGGCCTTTCGCCCGGGCTCGATTTCGAATCCAAACTGCTCGCCAAGCCCGACGCGCCGGAGCTGCTCGAAAAGGAGTTGGCCGCACCAGGCTACGAGCCGCGCATGATCGCGATCGGCACCAATACCGATCCGTATCAGCCGATCGAGCGCGAGCACAAAATCATGCGCGGCATTCTCGAAGTGCTGGATCGCGCCGGCCATCCCGTCGGCATCGTCACCAAATCGGCGCTGGTAACGCGCGACATCGACATTCTGCAGCGGATGGCGAAGCGCAACCTGGCCAAGGTCGCGATTTCAGTGACCACGCTCGATCCCAAGCTCGCCCGCACCATGGAGCCGCGCGCCTCAACGCCGCCGAAGCGGCTGGAGGCGCTGCGGCAATTGTCGGATGCCGGAATCCCCGCGACCGTGATGGTCGCGCCGGTCATCCCAGCGCTGAACGATTCCGAGATCGAGCGCATTCTCGATGCCGCGGCCCATGCCGGTGTCAAGGAAGCGAGCTACGTGCTGCTGCGGCTGCCGCTGGAGGTGCGCGACCTCTTTTGCGAATGGCTGATGGCGAACTACCCCGACCGCCACCGCCACGTCTTCACCCTGATCCGCGACATGCGCGGCGGGCGCGACTACGATTCGCAATGGGGAACGCGGATGAAGGGAACAGGCCCGATGGCCTGGATGATCGGACGCCGCTTCGAAATCGCCTGCGAGAAGCTCGGCCTCAACAAGCGGCGCTCCAAACTGACGACCGATCATTTCGTCAAACCGAAGCGCAGCGGGCAGCAACTGAGTTTGTTCTGAGAACCGGCCTTGCGAGCGCAAGTGACTTGTCCGCCGTAGCTCGAAGAGTGAAGGCGGAAGCCAATCCTCGCCATGGAACAATGGATTGCTTCGTCGCTTACGCCTTGCGCAAACGCTTCGCGTTTGTCGCAGGCAATGACGTTGGAGAGTAAGATGAACGGAAAATCCCCGAAACCCGTCCCCCGGTTCACAGTCATCACGCTCGGCGTAACGGACATGCGCGCCAGCATCGCCTTTTATGAAGCGCTCGGCTTTGCCCGAAAAATGAGCGAGACCGGCGAGGCGGTCGCTTTCTTCGACACCGGCGGCACTGTCATCGCGCTTTTCCCATGGGATCAACTCGCGCGCGACGCCACGCTGCCGGACCAGCCGCGGTCGAAAACCTTTCGCGGAACGACTCTCGCCTGGAATTGCGGCTCCGCCGAGGAGGTCGACGCAGTGCTGGATTTCGCAATTGCCTGCGGCGCATCGCTATTGAAGCCTGCGCACAAGACCGAATATGGCGGTTACTCCGGCTATTTCGGCGACCCCGACAACCACGCCTGGGAAGTCGTGGTCGCGCCCGGCATCGAGGTCGGCGACGACCGGCGGGTTCATCTGCCTGATTAAACCGGTGGTGTTATGGCGGCGCCGCTTCTCTCTGGCGGCGAATTGCCGTATTGCGGCTCGATGGACCGGAAGCCCACGCCAGCATCGGAGAAGCAGCCGCTCGTCATTTTGACGACGCCGCGTCTCGTTCTGCGCGCTGCGGCCGACGAGGATATATCGATTCTGCAGAATCTTATCCTTGGCGACAGCGACGTGATGCGCTTTGCATTTTCCGGAGCGCCGATGGCAGAGGACGCCGCCGAAGACTTCATCCGGAGATCATTCACCTTCGGCGGAAGCCTCACGGGGATTGCGGTTCTGACCGAAAAGCCCACCCTCGAAGTTATCGGCTTTGCCGGCTTGTCGCCATGTGACGCGCTGGGAGCCGACGATTTTGAGATCGGGTTTGTCCTTGCGCGCCGGGCGTGGGGGAGGGGGATAGCCACCGAAATCGGCGAGGCGCAGCTCGCTTTCGGGTTCGAGCAACTCAAATGCGGCAGATTGCTCGGGCTTGTCGATCCGCGAAATGCACCGTCCATTCACGCGCTCCAGAAGCTCGGAATGTGCTATCTGGAGACGATAGCCGACCCCAAGCGCGGAAGCCGGAGCGTTTATGTGATTGAGGTTGGGGAATGGCGGCGACGGCGCGCTGAATAACGGGTATTGTGCACGGTTCCCGGTTGCGCGCGGGCGCACGCTTTCGCAGGATCCCGGCCATGATTCGGGACAAGTCCGCCAAGAAAACTGACAAGAAAGCCGGCAAGGAACAGGCCGAGCTCCCCAAGGGCGTGATCGCGGTCGCGCCGCCGAGCTTTCGCCGGGAGCGGGCACTGATCAAGCGCGGGGTCTGGCCGGTCGCCGGCTGCGACGAGGCCGGACGCGGGCCGCTGGCGGGCCCGGTGGTGGCCGCCGCCGTCATCCTCGATCCCAAGCGAATCCCCAAAGGCATCGACGATTCCAAGCGGCTGACGGCGGAGCGCCGCGAGGAGCTGTTCGAGGAGATCTGCGCGACCTCGTCCTTCGCGGTTGCCTTCGCTTCGCCGGCGCGGATCGATCGCGACAATATCCTGCGCGCCTCGCTCTGGGCGCTGGCGCGCTCCGTGCGCGCGTTGCCGGAACTGCCGAAGCACGTATTCGTCGATGGCCGCGACAAGATCGATGCGCCCTGCGACTGTGACGCCGTGATCGGCGGCGACGGCATCGTGATGTCGATCGCAGCCGCCTCGATCATCGCCAAGGTGACGCGCGACCGCCTGATGAGCGCCTTGGCGCTGGATTGCCCGGGCTACGGCTTCGAGACCCACAAGGGCTACGCCGTGCCGGAGCATCGCGAGGCGCTGGACCGGCTCGGTCCGAGCATCCATCACCGCCGCTTTTTCGCCCCGGTCATTGCCGCGCGGCAGAAGCATTTTCCGGAGACGGTCGAAGTCGAGCCCGATCTTTTCACGGTGGATGGGGAGATCGCTTCCGATATCTCCATCACGATCTAAGATCGGTTGCTTCGGCGCGTCCTGCGCTCTATCAAACGTCTTGGGGGACAGGGCCGCCAGGCCCGGGCATTCGGACGTTTCATGCGTTTCACCTCGCTCGTTGTCGAACTGATCCGCGCCCGGCCGCGGCTGGTGGTCTTGCTCGTGGTGCTGGTCCAGGCCGGACTCTGGTTGTTCCTGCCGATGCTGCTCTATCGCAGCCCGCCGGGCGACCTCGCGACCGTGCTGGCCTTCGGCCGGGAATATCAGGTCGGAACCTCGCTCGGTCCGCCGCTGGCGTTCTGGCTCGCCGACATCGCCTTTCGCGCCGCCGGCAACAGCATGTTCGGCGTCTATCTCCTGGCGCAGGTCTGCGCGGTCGTCACTTTCTGGATCTACTATCAACTGGCGCGCTCGATGGTCGGCGGGCAGCAGGCGGTGCTCGCGGTGCTGCTGTCGATGACGGTCGTGGCCTTCAGCTCGCCCGGCGTCGAATTCGGGCCCATGGTGCTGGCGCGTCCGCTATGGGCACTGCTGCTCCTCCATTCCTGGCAATTGATCGGCCAGAACCGGCGCAACGCCTGGTTCGCCTGGTCGATCGAGGCCGGGCTGTTGCTGCTGACGACGCCGGCGGCGCTCGGATTATTGCTGCTGCTCGCCGGATTTGCCGTGGCCACGGAGCGGAGGCGGCGCGTCTTGATGTCGCTCGATCCGCTCTATGCGCTGCTCGTGATCGCCGTCCTGGTCTTGCCCTATCTGATCTGGCTGATCCGCGCCGATGCGCTCGCGATGCCGCCATGGCCGGCGTTCTCCGACCTTGGCGCGCGCGTGATGCAATGGGGCTGGCTGCTCGTCGGCCTGGTGCTCGCAATGTCCGCCATCGTGCTGCTGGCGCTCCTCAACTCCGGCTGGTTCGCCCGTCACGCCGAGGAGGCGCCGATCATCTACCGGCCGCCGGTCGATCCGTTGGCGCGCGACTTCGTCTATTTCTTCGCATTGGCGCCCGCGCTGCTCGGAAGCCTGATTGCGGGTATCTTCAACCTCGATCATGTGGTGGGCGGGGCCGGCGTCGCCCTGCTGATGTCCGGACTGGCCGTGATCGTGGCGACCGGCGATCTGCTTCATCTGCGGCGCCAGCGCCTGTTGCGAACGGTATGGGCAGCGGCGGTTATCGCGCCGGCTGTGGCGACGATTGCGACGAGCCTGTTCCTGCCCTGGACCGGGGACAACGAAGTGCCGACCGCGCTGCCGGCGAAGGCGATCGCGAGTTTCTTCGGCGACAGCTTCGAGCGGCGCACCAACCAGCGCCTGCGCGCGGTGGCCGGCGATCCGCAACTGGCGAGCTTCATCGCCATGAACCGCGGACGTCCGCATCTGTTGCTCGATGCCACGCCGGAAAAAACCCCGTGGCTGTCGGTTGCGAAATTCAACGAAACCGGCGGCGTCGTGGTCTGGCGCGCCTCCGACACGTCAGGCACGCCGCCGCCCGACATCGCCCAACGCTTTCCCGGCCTGGTGCCGGAAGTGCCGCGCGTCTTCGAGTGGATGGTGAACGGTCGCCAGCCTTTGCTGCGGGTCGGCTGGGCGATCGTGCGGCCGAAGACGCCGTAGCGTCTCTGCGGTGACAAGGGTGGGCACAGCGAAGCGTGCCCACCATCACGGTACCGATGGGAGCGGGGGCACGGCGCGTTCGCGCCTTTGCCTACCCTACGAGGCTACGAAGCCTCCAACACCTTCGCGATCATGCGCAAATCTTGCCACGACATTCGCTTGTAGGATGGCGAGCGCAGCAGATAGGCCGGATGGAACGTCGCCATGGCGCGGATGGTGCGGGTGCCGGTGTCGTAATCGAACCATTTTCCGCGGGTTCTCATGATGCCCTCGCGGGTCGACAGCAGCGTCTGCGTCGAGGGATTGCCGAGCGTCACCAGCACGTCGGGATTCACCAGCTCGATCTGCCGCTGGATGAAGGGCAGGCAGATTTGGGTTTCCTGCGGCGTCGGCGTTCGGTTGCCCGGCGGACGCCAGGGGATCACGTTGGCGATGTAGGCCTTGCTGCGGTCGAGCCCGATCGCCGCGATCATCCGGTCGAGCAATTTTCCCGAGCGGCCGACGAATGGCAGGCCCTCGATGTCCTCGTCGCGCCCGGGCGCCTCGCCGACGAACATGATCCGCGCCTTGGGATTGCCGTCGGCAAATACCAGCCGCGTCGCGGTGTTCCTCAGCGCGCAGCCTTCGAATTTTTCCAGGAGCGCGCGCAGCGCTTCCAGCGTCGGCGCGCTTCGTGCCGCTTCGCGGGCGGAAGCAATCGCGACTTCCGGAGCGGGCGCGATTTCGCTGCGCGGAACAGCCGGCATCGCCGCCGGCATTTCCCGGACCGGAGGAGGTGGCGCAGTCTCACGCGCCACGACCGCGGGGGCGGGCGCATCCGCTTCGGCAAGGCGGTCGACCGGATCCTCCGCCAGTGTGCAATCGACCCCGGCCTCCAGATAAAAGGCCAGCAATTGCCTGACATTCGGTGCAGGTTCGGGGATGAAATCCATTATGCCAATCTAGGATGGATCGGGCGGATGGGAAACCGCCTCACATTGCATTTCCATGGTTGTCCTCCCTCCAAAAATCGTAAACAAGGACGCCTTAGAGCCGTTCTCAATTGGGCTGAGATCAGATCATGAGCGCAGAAGAACTCCCTCCCCGCGAATCCATGGAATTCGACGTCGTGATCGTCGGCGCCGGGCCGTCCGGCCTCGCCGCGGCGATCCGGCTGAAGCAGCTCAATGCCGACCTCAGCATCGTGGTGGTGGAGAAGGGTTCCGAGGTTGGCGCGCACATCCTGTCGGGCGCGGTGATCGACCCGGTGTCGCTCGACAAACTGATCCCGGATTGGCGTGAGGACGCCGATTGTCCGCTGAAGACGCAGGTCAAGGACGACCGTTTCTACTGGACCACCGCGACCAGCGCGATCCGGCTGCCGAACTTCGCGATGCCGCCGCTGATGGACAATCATCACTGCTATATCGGCTCGCTCGGCGATGTCTGCCGCTGGCTGGGGCCGAAGGCGGAGGCGCTCGGCGTCGAAATCTATCCGGGCTTTGCTGCCGCCGAGGTACTTTATGACGACAAGGGCGCGGTGCGGGGTATCGCGACCGGCGACATGGGCATCGCCAGGGATGGCAGCCTCAAGGATTCTTTCACGCGCGGCATGGAGCTGCTCGGCAAGTACACGCTGTTTGCTGAAGGCGCGCGCGGCAGCCTGAGCAAGCAATTGATCGCGAAATACTCGCTCGATGCCAACAGCGAGCCGTCGAAATTCGGCATCGGGCTCAAGGAAGTCTGGGAGATCGATCCCGCCAAACACCAGAAGGGGCTGATCCAGCACTCGTTCGGCTGGCCGCTGAACAATAAGACCGGCGGCGGCTCGTTCCTCTACCATTACGACGACAACAAGGTGGCGGTAGGTTTCGTCGTGCATCTCAATTACGACGATCCGTATCTGTCGCCGTTTGACGAATTCCAGCGCTTCAAGACGCATCCCGCCATTCGCACCGTGTTCGAAGGCGGTAAGCGCATCTCCTATGGCGCGCGCGCCATCACCGAGGGCGGCTATCAGTCGGTGCCGCGCCTGAGTTTCCCGGGCGGCGCGCTGATCGGCTGCGCGGCGGGTTTTGTGAACGTGCCGCGTATCAAGGGCGTGCACAACGCGATGGGCAGCGGCATGCTCGCGGCCGAACATGTCGCGGAAGCGCTCGGCGCGGGCCGCGCCAATGACGAACTGGTCAGTTACGAAAACGCTTGGCGTGATTCCGCCGTCGGCAAGGATTTGCACCGGGTACGCAACGTCAAGCCGCTGTGGTCGAAGTTTGGCACCATCATCGGAGTGGCGCTCGGCGGCTTCGACATGTGGTGCAACACGCTGGGCTTCTCACTGTTCGGAACCCAGTCGCACGCCAAGCCCGACCGCAAGACGCTGGATGCGGCGAAGGCGCACACCCCGATCGCCTACCCGAAGCCGGATGGCAAGCTGACCTTCGACAAACTGTCCTCGGTGTTCCTTTCCAACACCAACCACGAAGAGGACCAGCCGGTTCATCTCAAGGTCGCCGACATGAACCTGCAGAAGACGTCGGAGCACGACGTCTATGCCGGTCCGTCGAACCGCTATTGCCCGGCCGGCGTCTATGAATGGGTCGAGGAGACCTCCGGTCCGCGCTTCCAGATCAACGCCCAGAACTGCGTCCACTGCAAAACCTGCGACGTGAAAGACCCGAACGGAAATATCACCTGGGTTCCGCCGGAAGGTGGCGGCGGGCCCAACTACCAGGGCATGTAGAGAGCCCGGATCAACCACGATTGCGTGAGATGGAGGAGGGTGATACCGCCTCCAGCCACGATACCGCCACAGTAAGAGCGTTTCCGGGTTAGGCTGGCGAAATCGGAGCCCTAAGGGCCTCATCTGCCAATCGATTCGCCAGCCCGTATCCTTGCGGTTGAGGGCCAAACGCGGCATTGTCGCTGCCCGAGATGCCGCCGCTTGGGCTCGCATTCGAGACCGATCGTAACGATCCCGCCATCATCCTGGAGCTAGGCGAACCGTGATGCTTTCCACCCGTATGAATCGTTGGACCATCGCCGCAATCACTTTCGCCGCACTGGCCGCACCGGCTGCGGTCTCGGCGCAGACGCCCGACCATCCGGCCGATAGCGCTGCGCAATTTCCCACCAAGGCCGACCTGAAATCGCTGACCACGGCAGGTAGCTATCTTGCCGCGCGGCATGCCAGTGTCGAGCGCGACGCGGCCTCGGCTGCGGCATTCTATCGCTCCGCACTGCGCACCGATCCGAAGAATAACGAGCTCTTGGATCGCGCCTTCATTTCCTCGCTCGCCGATGGCGACATCGACGAAGCGGTCAAGCTTGCCGATCGCATCCTGACGATGGACAAGGCCAACCGCGTCGCGCGGCTGGTGGTCGGCGTCCGCGACCTCAAGCAGAAGAAATATCCGGCCGCGCAGCTCAACATCAACCAGTCGATCCGCGGACCGATCACGGACCTGGTGGCGACGTTGCTGTCGGGATGGGCGAGCTACGGCGCCGGCGACGCCAAGGCCGCGGTTGCCAACATCGACAAGCTGACCGGCCCCGAATGGTATCCGATCTTCAAGGATCTCCACACCGGCATGATCATGGAGATCTCGGGCAAGGACAAGGAAGCCGGCACGCGGTTCGAGCGCGCCTACAAGCTCGACGATTCGATGCTGCGCGTTTCCGACGCTTATGCGCGTTGGCTGTCGCGCAACAAGGATGGTGCGGCGGCGGCCGGCATCTACGAAGCCTTCGACAAGAAATTGCCGCGGCACCCGCTGGTGCAGGAAGGCCTGCGCGACACCCGGGCCGGCAAGAAACTGCCGCCGCTGGTGGATTCGGCGCAAGCCGGCGCGGCCGAGGCGCTCTACGGCATCGGCGCCACGCTGACCCGCCGCGGCGGCGAGGATCTGGCGCTGGTCTATCTGCAGCTCGCGCTCTACCTGCAGCCCAATCATCCGCTGGCGCTGCTCTCGCTCGCCGATCTCTATGAATCGGTCAAGAAGCCGAAGATGGCGATCAAGGTCTACGAGCGCATGCCGGCCACTTCGCCGCTCAAGCGCAACGCGCAGATCCAGCTTGCCACCAATCTCGACGCCGCCGACCGCAGCGACGAGGCGATCAAGATCCTGAAGGGCGTCACCGCAGAGGCTCCGAAGGACATCGAGGCGATCATGGCGCTCGGCAATATTGAGCGCGGCCGCAAGAAATTCAACGATTGCGCCAACACCTATTCGCTGGCGATCGACGCGCAGCCCGGCGTGACCGACAAGAATACCTGGGTCACCTACTATTATCGCGGCATCTGCGAGGAGCGTTCCAAGCAGTGGAACAAGGCCGAGGCCGACATGCGCAAGGCGCTCGAACTGCAGCCCGAGCAGCCGCATGTCCTGAACTATCTCGGCTATTCCTGGATCGACCAGGGCATCAATCTCGACGAAGGCATGAAGATGATCCGCCGCGCCGTCGATCAGCGCCCGGATGACGGCTACATCGTCGATTCGCTGGGCTGGGCGTTCTACCGGATCGGCAATTTCGAAGACGCGGTGAAGCATCTCGAGCGCGCGATCGATCTCAAGCCCGAGGATCCGACTATCAACGACCATCTCGGCGATGCCTATTGGCGCGTCGGCCGGACGCTGGAAGCAAAATTCCAGTGGGCCCATGCCCGCGACCTCAAGCCCGAGGCGGAAGAGCTGCCGAAGATCGAAGCCAAGATTGCCAATGGCCTGCCCGAAGACACTTCTTCTGCGGCTTCTGCCGACAAGAAGAAAGAAGACGGCAAGGGCGGCTGACGGAAGAGTTTGGGGGCTGTTCGGCAATGCCGCTATTGAGTGACGAGGGACGCGCCAAGGTCAACCTGACCTTGCGGGTGAATGGACGCCGCGCCGACGGCTATCACGATCTCGAAAGCGTGGTGGCATTCGCCGATTGCGCCGACCGCCTGACGCTGTCGCCGGGCTCCGATCTGGATTTGAAGATGTCCGGACCGCTAGCGCAGGCCTGCGGCGACACCTCGGACAATCTGGTAATCAAGGCCGCGCGTCTGTTGGCTGAACGCGTGCCCGGCATGAAGGCGGGCAGCTTCACGCTCGACAAGGTCCTGCCGGTAGCGGCTGGCATCGGCGGCGGTTCGGCCGATGCCGCGGCAGCGCTGCGGCTGCTTGCGCAGGTGAACGGGCTCTCGCTCGAAGATCCCCGCATCATCGAGGTCGCGCAACTGACCGGCGCCGACGTGCCGGTCTGCGTCAACTCGCGCGGCTGCGTCATGACCGGCGTCGGCGAAGCGCTGCAGCCGCTCAGCCTGCCGAAAATGCCCTGCGTGATGGTCAATCCCGGCGTTCCCGTTGCGACCCGCGACGTGTTCAACGCGCTGGGCTTACGCAATGGCGAACTATTGGTCGGCGTCACCGACGTGCTGCTGCGGGACCGCTGGCCCGACGACAAGGCGTCGCTGGAAGAATGGGTCGAAGCGCTCGCCGCCAACTCCAACGATCTGGAGGCGCCGGCCATGCGCGTCCAGCCCGTGATCGGCGACGTCATCGCGGCGCTCAACGCCACCAACGGCGCCTGGCTGGCGCGGATGTCCGGATCGGGCGCCACCTGCTTTGCGATCTACGAGAACACCGCCGAAGCCGGCCGTGCGGCAGAGAAGATCCGCCGCGATCACCCGGGCTGGTGGGTGCATGCGGGCACGCTGAGCTAGCTCGCGGGCCGCCGTGCCAGCGCCAGCGAAATACCGAGGCCGGCGATGAACAGCCCCGAGCCCTGCCGCAATCGTTGAAGCAAATTCGGCCTGCGCGTGAGACTATCGCGCGCGGTCGTGGCCATCATCACGACGACGACATCGACGAGCGTATTCAGCGCCACCGAGATCAGTCCCAGCACCATGAACTGGAGCGCCGGATAGCTGCCGGCCGGGTCGAGGAATTGCGGAATGAAGGCCAGAAAGAACGCGGCGGTCTTCGGATTTAAGGCTTCGACCAGCGCGCCTTCCCGAAACGCGCGTTGCGTGCCGACGGCGCTGTTCTGCTCCAACACCCACTTCCCGGCTTCGCGAAATGTCCTGATGCCGAGCCACACGAGATAGATGGCGCCGGCGAATTTCAGCGCGGTGAAGAGTTCAGCGCTGGCAAGAATGATCGCGGATACGCCAAGCCCGCCGGCGATCACGTGCACCAGTCCGCCGAGCGCCGTCCCGAATGTCGAGGCGATCCCGGCTCGCTTGCCGCCGGAAAGCGTGCGTGCCGCGACGTAAAAGATTCCCGGGCCGGGGACGGCGGCGATGACGAGGGCCGCTGCAAGAAATAGCGTGAAACTAGGACCGTTCATTTAATCGCCCCTCGTAGGGTGGGCAAAGCGAAGCGTGCCCACCAAAGCATGTCCTCAAATCGGGTGAAATTGGTGGGCACGGCGCTGCGCGCCTTTGCCCACCGGACTTAATGCGACCGCGCCAGGCAGAACGCCACCACCTGCTCGAGCGCGGTCTTCATCGGCGAGGCCGGGAATAGCGCCAGCGCATCCACCGCCATCGCGCCGTAATGCTGGGCGCGGCTGATCGTGTCTTCCAGCGCGCGGTGCTTGGTCATCAACCCGATGGCATGGTCGAGGTCGCTGTCGCCGATCTCGCCGCGCTCCAGTGCTTTGATCCAGAACTTGCGCTCGCTGTCATTGCCGCGGCGGAACGCCAACACCACCGGCAGCGTGATCTTGCCCTCGCGGAAATCGTCGCCGATGTTCTTGCCGAGTTTCGCGGCCTTGCCGCCATAGTCGAGCACGTCATCGACGAGCTGGAACGCGATGCCGAGATTCATGCCGACCGAGCGGCACGCGGTCTGTTCGGCCTTGGGCCGGTTCGCGATCACGGGACCGACCTCGCAGGCGGCGGCGAACAGTTCGGCCGTCTTGCCGCGGATGACGGCAAGGTATTCGTCCTCAGTGGTCGCGGTGTTCTTGGCCGCCGCAAGCTGCATCACTTCGCCTTCGGCGATGGTGGCGGCTGCAGAGGAGAGGATGTCCAGTGCGCGCAGCGAACCGACCTCGACCATCATGCGGAAGGCCTGGCCGAGCAGGAAGTCGCCGACCAGCACGCTGGCCTCATTGCCCCACAGCATCCGCGCCGACAGCTTGCCGCGGCGCAGCTCGCTCTCGTCGACGACGTCATCATGCAGGAGCGTCGCGGTGTGCATGAATTCGACCGCGGCGGCGAGCTTGATATGGCCGTCGCCGGAATAGTTGGAGAGCTGGGCCATCGCCAGCGTCAGCATCGGACGCAGGCGTTTGCCGCCGGAGGAGATCAGGTGATTGGCGACCTCCGGGATCATGGTGACTTCCGACCCGGTCCGCGACAGTATCGTGGCGTTGACCCGTTCCATGTCGGCGGCGACGAGCCCGACCAGCGCGTCTATCGAAGCGTTCGGGCTCTCGAAGGGTACAATAACCGCCACGCGGGTCTCCAATTTTGGCCAATTCGCACTATCCTTGTTCTACAATAGAAAGTGCCGGTGATGGCGGCAAGGGCACGAAGCGGTTGACAGGCCCGGTGCCGCCGCCGCACCCGGGGCAAAAAGGAGCACATCCATTGCGGGAATTGGTCAGGACCAACGATATCGTGCTGGTTTCCGCGATCGGAGCGCTGCTCGACGGCGCCAATATCCATCATCTGGTGTTGGATCAGAACATGAGCGTGATCGAGGGATCGCTCGGCATCCTGCCGCGCCGCATCCTGGTTCACGAGGACGACAATCGCGCGGCCCGCCAATTGCTGTCGGAAGCGGGCCTGGCCCACGAATTGCGCCCCGATGAGTGACCCCGTTCTCGAACTCACCGAGGATGCGTTTCTCGGCGGGCAATTGCGTCTGAAGCAACTGAAATCGGGACACCGCGCCGGTCACGATGCGGTGCTGCTGGCGGCGGCGAGTTCGGCCCGTCCGGGCGACCTCGTTGCCGATCTCGGCGCCGGCATCGGGGCCGCGGGACTGGCGGTGGCGAGGCGTGTCGCCGGCATCGATCTGGTCCTGGTCGAGATCGATCCGGCGCTAGCGGGCCTTGCGCGCGCCAATGCGGAGGCGAATACGATTCAAGCCGACGTGATCGTGCTCGATGTCGAAGCCGATGCTACAGCCTTTGCCGCGGCCGGCCTGGCTCCCGACAGCGTTGATGCAGTGCTGATGAATCCGCCCTTCAACGATCCGGCGCGGCACCGCGTTTCGCCGGACACCGCACGCGGCATCGCGCACATGGCGACCGCGACGACGCTTCCAAAATGGGTGCACGCGGCGCGGCGCATCCTCAAATCGAGGGGAGCGTTGACGCTGATCTGGCGCGCCGATGGTCTTGCCGAGGTGCTCTCGGCGCTCGATCACGGTTTCGGGAGCGTGCAACTTTTGCCGGTTCACGGCGACGCACGCTCGCCCGCCAACCGCATTCTCGTCCGCGCCATCAAGGGTGGCCGGGCGCCGACTCAAATCCATCCCGCCTTGATGCTCAATGACGAGCCAGGCGTACCCAATCAAAGGGTGCAGGACATTCTGGCCGGAAAGGGAACCTTGCCGCTTGCGAGTCCGTAAGCGGTCCGCGCCTCCCAAATTCGCCGTGCAGGACGCTATTGCGGAAGCGTCTCTGACTGTTGTTTGGGCGACGATGTAAAGTGGATCGCGGCCAGAAGGCTGCCGATGAGCATTATCAGCAGGTAGATTTTCATGTCAGTCTCCGCTGCACCATTGCAGCTTTAACATCTGCAAGGCAAAAGGCGTTCCGGCCGAAAACGGCGTTTCGTCTTTGCAATGCCACCGGTGCGATAAAAAAATGGTTAATTCGAGGTAACGGCATGAGTGAACAATTAAGTGATCGCGCGCGATTGCCGAACCTCATTGACCGGATGAAGCAACTCATTCCGGCAAGATTCCGGCGCGACGCCGCGGTCGTCCCCGTCGTGCGCCTGTCGGGTGTCATCGGTGCGGTGACGCCGTTGCGGCCAGGCCTGACGCTGGCCAGCATTGCCAAGACGCTCGAACGCGCCTTCGCCACCCGCCATGCCAAGGCCGTGGCGCTGGTCATCAATTCGCCCGGCGGCTCGCCGGTGCAGTCGCGGCAAATCTATTTGCGGATCAGGCAGCTTGCCGCGGAAAAGAAGCTGCCGGTGCTGGTGTTTGTCGAGGATGTCGCGGCGTCCGGCGGCTACATGATCGCCTGTGCGGGCGATGAGATTTTTTGCGACCCGTCCTCGATCCTCGGCTCGATCGGCGTGGTCGGCGGCAGTTTCGGCTTTCAGGACCTGATCAAGCGAATTGGCGTGGAGCGGCGGCTATACACGGCAGGCGAGCACAAGGCGATGCTGGATCCGTTCCTGCCCGAGGACCCCGACGACGTGGCGCGGCTGAAAACGCTTCAGCGCGAGATCCACGCCATCTTCATCGCGCTGGTCAAGGGCAGCCGCGGCGCGCGCCTGAATGGCGGCGACGATGTCCTGTTCACCGGCGAGTACTGGGCGGGCGAGAAGTCCGTCGCGCTGGGCCTTGCCGACAAGATCGGCGATATCAGATCGACGCTGCGCGAGCGTTACGGCGAGAAAGTGCTAACGCCGGTCATCGCGCCGGCAAGCGGGATGCTGGCCGGGCTGCTCGGCCGCAGATCGCCGGGTGCGGGCTCCTTGGGAGCATTCGACGGTATCGGAGGATTGCCGGACGACCTGATTTCCGCGCTGGAGACAAGGGCGATTTGGGCCAAATTCGGATTCTAACGCGTAAGTGAGCGCGCCATTTAGTCCCAAAAGCGCAATTGCGGCGCAGCCCGGCTTCGGCGAGAATGCGCTTATTGGGGGCTGATACGTGAACGACAAGGATCGACCGATGCCGCCGCTGATCGCATTCGCGGGTGCCCTGGGAGGGCTCGCCGTGGTCCGCTGGGCCTACAAGACTGCTGTCCGCATCAACAGGGAACTGGAAGAAGCGCGCCTGGCACGCGTCGCCGAGGCCACCCAGACCGCCGATATTCCCACCCTCCGCCGCGACCCCGTCACCGGGGCCTATCGCCCGGGCTAGCCACCGGTCATTCCGGGGCGTGTAGCGAAGCGAAACGAACCCGGAATTCTCGAGATTCCGGGTTCGGTCCTGGCGGACCGCCCCGGAATGACATCGTCTCCCTTCGCCTTGATTCCCTGTCCCTACGCCGATACGGTCCCGCGCTTCTAAAACCCCCTCGCGAGCCCGATTCTGCCGATGGACGCCCTGCCTGACCACATGCGCCCGGAACGTTCGTTCCAGGGCTTTATTCTTGCCCTCCAGCGGTTCTGGGCGGAGCAGGGCTGCGTGATCCTGCAGCCCTACGACATGGAAATGGGCGCGGGCACCTTTCATCCGGCGACGACGCTGCGCGCGCTCGGGCCGAAGCGCTGGAACGCGGCCTATGTGCAGCCCTCGCGCCGGCCCAAGGACGGCCGCTACGGCGAAAACCCCAACCGGATGCAGCACTATTACCAGTTTCAGGTGATCATGAAGCCGTCGCCGCCGAACTTGCAGGACCTGTACCTGAAGTCGCTCGCCGCCATCGGCATCGATTCCAGTGTCCATGACATCCGCTTTGTCGAGGACGATTGGGAAAGTCCGACGCTCGGCGCTTGGGGGCTCGGTTGGGAATGCTGGTGCGACGGCATGGAAGTCAGCCAGTTCACTTACTTCCAGCAGGTCGCGGGCGTCGAATGCGCGCCGGTCTCCGGCGAACTCACCTACGGGCTCGAACGCCTCGCGATGTATGTGCAGGGCGTCGACCGCGTCTACGATCTCAATTTCAACGGCCGCGAGGGCGACGAGAAAGTCACCTATGGCGACGTCTTCCTGCAGGCCGAGCAGGAATATTCCCGGCATAATTTCGAGCACGCCGACACCGCAATGCTGTTCGAGCAGTTCAGGATGGCGGAAGACGCCTGCAAAAAATATCTCGCGGCTGGCTGGAAGGAGGGCGGCAATCAGAAGGAGCATCTGATGGCGCTACCGGCCTATGATCAGTGCATCAAGGCGAGCCATGTCTTCAACCTGCTGGATGCCCGCGGCGTGATCTCGGTGACGGAGCGGCAGAGCTACATCATGCGCGTGCGCGAACTGGCAAAAGCCTGCGGTGACGCCTGGGTCCACACCGAAGCGGGCAGGGCGGTCTGATGCCTGATCTTCTGCTGGAACTGTTTTCCGAGGAAATCCCCGCGCGCATGCAGGCGAAGGCGGCGGACGATCTGCGCCGCATGGTCACCGACAAGCTCGTCGCCGAGGGCCTCGTCTATGAAGGCGCAAAAGCGTTCGCGACGCCGCGGCGGCTGGCGCTGACCGTGCACGGCATTCCCCAACGGCAATCCGACCTGAAGGAAGAACGCCGCGGCCCGCGCGTCGGCGGCCCCGATGCCGCAATCCAGGGTTTCCTGAAGGCGACAGGCCTTGCCCGGATCGAAGACGCCAAGGTTCAAACCGACCCGAAGAAGGGCGATTTCTACATCGCGCTGATCGAGAAACCCGGCCGCGCCACCATCGACGTGCTGGCCGAGATTCTGCCCGTCATCATCAGAACCTTCGCGTGGCCGAAATCGATGCGCTGGGGCGAGCGGTCGGCCAAATCGGGCTCGCTCTCCTGGGTGCGGCCGCTGCATTCGATCATCGCGACCTTCGGTCCCGAGACCGAAGACCCCGATGTCGTGAAGTTTGCCGTCGACGGTATCGAGACCGGGCAGACCACGTTCGGCCACCGCTTTATGGCGCCGTCGGCGATCCCGGTGCGCCGCTTCGAGGACTACGAGGCCAAGCTGAAGGCCGCCAAGGTCGTGCTCGACCCGCAGGCGCGCAAGGACATCATCCTCGCGGATGCCACGGAGCTGGCGTTCGCCCAGGGCTATGAACTGGTCGAGGATCAGGTACTGCTGGATGAGGTCGCCGGCCTCGTCGAATGGCCGGTCGCGCTGATGGGATCGTTCGACGAGGAATTTTTGTCGATCCCGGACGAGGTGATCCGCGCCACCATCAGAAACAACCAGAAATGTTTTGTGGTGCGCGATCCCAAGACGGGCAAGCTCGCCAACAAGTTCATCCTGACCGCCAATATCGAGGCGACCGACGGCGGCAAGACCATCATCGGCGGCAACGAGCGCGTGATCCGCGCGCGGTTGAGCGACGCAAAGTTCTTCTACGAGACCGACCTGAAGACTAAGCTCGAAGCTCGCTTGCCGAAATTCGAGCAGATCGTTTTCCACGAAAAGCTGGGCACACAGGCGGAACGGATCAAGCGCATCGAACGGCTGGCCGCCGAGATCGCGCCGCTTGTCGGCGCCGACGTCGAAAAGGCCGAGCGGGCCGCGCGTCTGGCAAAGGCCGATTTGTTGACCGAAGTCGTCGGCGAATTCCCCGAGTTGCAAGGCTTGATGGGGAAGTACTACGCGCAGGCGCAGGGCGAAGACGCTGCCGTCGCCGCCGCAAGCGAGGATCATTACAAGCCGCAGGGCCCCGCCGATCGCGTTCCGACCGATGCGGTGAGCGTGGCGGTGGCGCTCGCGGACAAGATCGATACGCTGGTTGGGTTCTGGGCGATCGACGAGAAGCCGACGGGAAGCAAGGATCCGTATGCGTTGCGGCGCGCGGCGCTGGGCGTGATCAGGCTCATCGTCGACAATACGTTGCGGCTGCCGATCCTGGCCGTGGCGAAGTCGGCATTGGCTGGTTTGCCGAAAAAGGACGATGCCCAAAAACTTCCGGACGACCTCCTCGCCTTCTTCGCCGATCGCCTGAAGGTCCAGCTCCGCGACCAGGGCGCGCGTCACGATCTCGTCGACGCCGTGTTTTCGCTCGGCGGCCAGGACGATCTGCTGCTGGTCGTCCGCCGCGTCGAGGCGCTTGGCAAGTTCCTCGACACCGACGACGGCAAGAACCTGCTTGCAGGGACCAAGCGCGCGAGTAACATCCTTGCGATTGAGGAGAAAAAGGACAAGCGCACGTTTGACGGCGCGCCGGATGCCGGGCTGTATAAGTTGCCCGAGGAAAAGGCGCTCGCCAAGGCGATCGATCAGGTCAAGAACGAAGCCGGTGCTGCCGTCGCGAAGGAAGATTTCGCCAGCGCAATGAGCGCGATGGCCAAGTTGCGTCCAGCCGTCGATGCGTTCTTTGACAAGGTCAAGGTCAATGACGATGAACCCAGGGTGCGCGAGAACCGACTAAAGCTACTGAACGAAATCCGCGCGGCCACCCGCGCGGTGGCGGATTTTTCCAAGATCGAAGGCTAGACCATGGATCGTCAGACGCTCGCCGCTTATGACCAGGATGCGGTGGCGTTCGCGAACGACTGGCTCGGTCAGCCGGCCCCCGTCGACCTGCAGGAAATTGTCGAGCGGTTTTTTGTGCGCGGCGGCAATTCGGCCGATATCGGCTGCGGTTGCGGCCGCGAGGTCGCCTGGCTTCACGCGAACGGTTTTTCGGCCGCCGGCTTCGATGCCTCGGAAGGCCTGCTCAACGAAGCGCGCCGGCGCTATCCCTCCTTCAAGTTCGCGCATGCGGAATTGCCCGAGCTGCGCGGCATCGGCTCGTTCGACAACGTGCTGTGCGAAACCGTGATCATGCATCTCGACCGAAAGCAGATCGCCGCATCGGTTCGCCGTCTGCTCGATATCGTCAAGCCCAGCGGCATTCTCTATCTGAGCTGGCGCGTCACCGAGGGCGCGGATCAGCGCGATGCGCAGGGCCGGCTCTACGTCGCGTTCGATCCGGCGGTCGTGCGGGCGGAGCTGAAGGATGCGACAGTATTGCTCGACGAAGAGGTCGTCAGCGCCTCGTCGGGAAAGAAGATCCATCGGCTCGTGGTGAAGAAGCCGGGGCTGGAAATCCGCGAGTAGCCGGTATCCCGTAGGGTGGGCAAAGCGCAGCGTGCCCACCATCAGAGCAATGGTTCGGAGTGATGGTGGGCACGGCGCAAGCGCCTTTGCCCACCCTACGGCACCGCGCCCGGGACACGAGTGTGTAAACGCAAAACGAAAGCCCCGCCCGGAGGGGACGCCGGGCGGGGCTTTTGTCCGGTCGTATCTCGCGCACATCCGCTTGCGCGGCGCCCGGACCGATCGTTCAGGCTACTGAGGTCTAATCGACCACCTGAACGATGCGACGTGAACGTGGTTCGACCAGCACCGTCTGGCCATTCACCACAGTGTAGCGGTAGGGCGTCATGCCGAACGATTGCGGCACGTCGTAAACGGTCACGCCGGTCTCCGGCAGCACGCTACCGACGATCACGCGTTCGGAGATCGTGTAGTTCGGCACGCGTTCACGCACGATGTATTCGCGGAAGGCCGGCCGCTGATCGACTGCGATGCCTTCATGTTCGCCGATGACGACCGTGCTGCCGCCGGCTGTGCCGATCGTGGTCTGCGCCTGAGCCGCAATTGGGACGGCCATCGCGCCGGCGATCGCCGCGATGGCAAATAGTCTGTTCCGCATGATCTACTCCTTCGCGAGAGAGGCGCCGGCTTTGCCAGCGCACACAATGCGGGCCAATTCATCGCGTGCCGCATTGTTCCGGCAAAATGGCAGCCTCATACGCGGCATTTCTGGGGAATTGTTGCGGAGGCTGGAACCCCTTGAAGGGCTGAGCGTCTTGCTATTCCCGCACCGCGCCAGCGGCTAAGTTGCCGCCCTCGATTCGATTTCCCCCCGTCATCCCGGAGATTTCAATGACTATCACTGCTGCGCACATTTCCCCGATCATCGCCCTGATCGCGGGAGTCTTGATTCTGATTATGCCGCGGTTCCTCAATTTCATCGTCGCCATCTACTTGATCGTAGTCGGTCTGGCCGGCCTGGGCGTGTTCAGGATGTTGAAGTTCTAGCGCGGGAAAGCGGGGTTTCGCGGCTTGCGCGGAACCCCTCAAAATGGTGTAAGGCGCGCAATCTTCTCCCTTTTTCGGATAGTTGGAATCCATGGCCAAAGCCGTCGCGAAGTCCAAGAAGGCTGCAGTGAAATCTGTAGCGAAATCAAAGCCATCCGCCCGATCCAAGGCTGCCGCTGCGCCTGCAGCCCGCAAGCCGTTGAACAAGGCCCCGGCCAAGCCGGTCGCCAAGGCCAAAGCCCCCAAAAAGGCTGCGGTCCGCGCGGCCGCCCCCGAAACGGTAAAATCCGGCAAGTGGGTCTATACGTTCGGGGACGGCAAGGCAGAGGGCAAAGCGGGCCTGCGCGACCTGCTTGGCGGCAAGGGCGCCAACCTCGCGGAGATGGCCAATCTCGGCCTGCCGGTGCCTCCGGGCTTCACCATTCCAACCTCGGTCTGCACCTATCTCTACGCGCACGACAAATCCTATCCGCCCGCGCTGAAGGCGCAGGTCGAGAAGGCGCTCGATCACGTCGGCAAACTGACCGGCAAGGCGTTCGGCGATTCCAAAAATCCGCTGCTGGTGTCGGTCCGCTCCGGCGGCCGCGCCTCGATGCCGGGCATGATGGATACCGTGCTCAACCTCGGTCTCAACGACAAGACGGTCGAAGCGCTCGCCGAGCTCTCCGGCGATCGGCGTTTTGCCTATGACAGCTATCGCCGCTTCATCACGATGTATTCGGATGTGGTGCTCGGCTTCGAGCATCATCACTTCGAGGACATCCTCGACACCTTCAAGGACAGCCAGGGCTACACGCTCGACACTGATCTGTCCGGCGACGACTGGGTCGAACTGGTCGGCAAGTACAAGGAAGCGGTGGCGCGCGAGACCGGCAAGGATTTCCCGCAGGATCCGCACGAGCAATTGTGGGGCGCGATCGGCGCGGTGTTTTCATCCTGGATGAACGCGCGCGCGGTGACCTACCGCAAGCTGCACGATATTCCGGAATCCTGGGGCACGGCCGTCAACATCCAGGCCATGGTGTTCGGCAACATGGGCGAGACGTCGGCGACCGGCGTCGCGTTCACGCGCAATCCCTCGACCGGCGAGAGCAAGCTCTACGGCGAATTCCTGATCAACGCGCAGGGCGAGGACGTGGTGGCGGGCATCCGCACGCCGCAGGACATTACCGAGGAAGCGCGCCAGGAATCCGGCTCCGACAAGGCATCGATGGAAAGCGCGATGCCGGAGGCGTTCAAGGAACTGACGCGCATCTACACGATGCTCGAAAAGCACTACCGCGACATGCAGGACATGGAGTTCACGGTCGAGCAGGGCAAGTTGTGGATGCTGCAGACCCGCGGCGGCAAGCGCACTGCGAAGGCGGCGCTGCGCATCGCGGTCGAGCTCGCCAATGAGGGCCTGATCTCGAAGAAGGATGCGGTGATGCGGATCGATCCGGCGTCGCTGGATCAGTTGCTGCACCCGACCATTGATCCCCAGGCCAAGCGCGACGTGATTGCGACCGGCCTGCCGGCCTCGCCCGGCGCCGCATCGGGCGAGATCGTGTTCTCATCCGATGAGGCCGCAAAACTTCAGGCCGACGGCCGCAATGTCATTCTGGTGCGCGTCGAAACCAGCCCGGAAGACATTCACGGCATGCACGCCGCAGAGGGCATTCTCACTACCCGCGGCGGCATGACCTCACACGCCGCCGTGGTCGCGCGCGGCATGGGCAAGCCCTGCGTCTCCGGCTGCGGCGCCATCCGCGTCGATTACGGCCGCGGCACCATGAGCGTCGGCTCGCGCACCTTCAAGACCGGCGACGTCATCACCATCGACGGTTCGCTCGGCCAGGTGCTGGCCGGCAAGATGCCGATGATCGAGCCAAAACTGTCGGGCGAGTTCGGCACGCTGATGGGTTGGGCCGACGCCGTCCGCAAGCTCGGCGTTCGCGTCAATGGCGACACGCCCGATGACGCGCGCACCGCGGTGAAGTTCGGCGCCGAGGGCATCGGCCTGTGCCGCACCGAGCACATGTTCTTCGAGGAGACCCGCATCCGCACCGTGCGCGAGATGATCCTCTCCGAAGATGAGCAGTCGCGCCGCGCCGCATTGTCGAAGCTGTTGCCGATGCAGCGCGCGGACTTCGTCGAACTGTTCGAGATCATGAAGGGGCTGCCGGTCACGATCCGTCTGCTCGATCCGCCGTTGCACGAGTTCCTGCCGCACACCCAGGCCGAGATCGAGGAAGTCGCGCGCGCGATGAACACCGATCCGCGCAAGCTCGCCGATCGTGCCCGCGATCTTGCCGAGTTCAACCCGATGCTCGGCTTCCGCGGTTGCCGTCTTGCGATCGCGTATCCCGAGATCGCCGAGATGCAGGCGCGCGCGATCTTCGAAGCCGCGGTCGAAGCCGAGAAGCGTACCGGCAAGGCCGTCGGCCTCGAGGTGATGGTGCCGCTGATCGCGACCAAGGCCGAGTTCGACCTGGTCAAGGCGCGCATCGACGCCACCGCGCAGTCGGTGATGAAGGAGACCGGCAAGAAGCTCGCCTATCAGGTCGGCACCATGATCGAGCTGCCGCGCGCGTGCCTGATGGCCGGCGACGTGGCGCAGACCGCGGAGTTCTTCTCGTTCGGCACCAACGACCTGACCCAGACCACTTACGGCATCAGCCGCGACGACGCCGCAAGCTTCCTCGGCACCTATGTCAGCAAGGGGATTCTGGAAATCGATCCGTTCATCTCGGTCGATCGCGACGGCGTCGGCGAACTCGTGAAGATCGGCGTCACCCGCGGCCGCAAGACCCGGCCCAATCTCAAGGTCGGCATTTGCGGCGAGCACGGCGGCGACCCCGCCTCGGTGGCGTTCTGCCACGAGATCGGGCTCGACTACGTCTCGTGCTCGCCCTACCGCGTGCCGATCGCCCGTCTCGCCGCGGCGCAGGCCGCGCTCGGTAAGACGGTGGTGAGCCAGGCGTAAGCCTTCTTCGATACCGATAACTCAATACGACCTAATGCCCGGGCCCAATCCCGGGCATGAGCGTTTTATACAGCCATGATTACGAGCCAACGGGTCGGCCCGAAGCGCCGCCCGATGACAGGCTCCGCGAAGCAATCCATAGCGCGGCATAACGATAGATGGATTGCTTCGTCGCTTCCTCCTCGCAATGACGGCTTCAGCACGATGGAGTGAATAGGAACTCGCAACACCCATTGCGATGGAACGCAAGCTCACGCACGCATGCGCGAAAATTTCTTCATCATCTTCGTTGACGGGATATTTACCACTTTCATCGCGCGCCCGTTTACCAACACTTCGGATGCATTCGGCGAAATTCGTGCGATGTCTTGCGTGTAGCGCACGCGCCACGCCGATTAACTCCCCGGCAACCTAAATTCGATACCAACAAAAAAGGTCGAATTGCACGGATGTACTGACGTTCGACCCGTGTAAGCGTTGCGTGAGCGTACAATGTTTGTGTTGCGTAACCAGCCGAAGGGCGCGCGGTTCGCGCTCTTCGGCTTCGGTCTCTGCATCTTCGCATTGATGCCGACCGAGATCGGATATCAGGATATCGCCTCGCTGCTGGCGCGCCAGCCGGGCGTCGCCGAGCGCTGGCAGAAGCGCGTGTTCTCTTCCACCGGCACTATACAGGTCGCGACGTTCTCCTTCGGCCGTCCGATTGGAACCTCCTCGCCGCAAACCGCGACCTACCGCCTTGCCAGCCTCGACAATCAGGGCATCGACATCACGGGTTCAGTGACCCGCAATCCGATAGTCGCGCCGCCGCCGCGCTATCACGCCGCCGACTTTCCCAAGGTAGATCGCACGCTGAAGGGCGACCGCCTCGTCATCTCGCCGCCGCCGCCGGCAGCGGAGACAACAAGCCCGGCCGAGCGCGCACCGGCCATCGAGGATCCCGCAAACTCGAATGCATTGGTCAAGGGCGCCAGGACTGCCGAAACGGCGCCTCCGGTCGAGCGCGCGCCGCTCGATCCTGAGCTGCAGGCCGCGCTGAACGCGCCGCCGCTGGATATGTCGCTGTCGCTCGAGAGCAAACCGCAGGACGATCTCAAGATCGCGCCGAAAGCGGCCACGCCACCGCGCGATGGTTTTTCCTTCAAGACCTCGAGCCTGTTCTTCGGTTCGTCGCTCGGATCGCCCGAGAGCATCGAACGCTGGCAGCCCGGCGAAGAGCCGGTCATCGTCATGCCGGTTACGCCTCCCGATCCGGACATGAAGGTGATGGCCTCGCTGCCGGTCGATGCCGATGGTCCGGTGCGGGCCGGCGAGATGGGCGAGAGCGTCGCGCCGAAGGGCGAGGTCAACGCCGACAACCAGCGCGTCAAGACGCCGGCCGAACGGCTCGGCCTGTTCGACGAGAAGTCGCGCGCCAAGTCGGAGAAATGTCTGGCCGAAGCGATCTATTTCGAAGCCCGCGGCGAAGCCGTGCGCGGCCAGATGGCAGTGGCGCAGGTAGTCTTGAACCGCGCCTTCTCCGGCAAATATCCGGACACCGTGTGCGGCGTCGTCTATCAGAACAAACACCGCCATCTGGCGTGCCAGTTCACCTTCGCTTGCGACAACAACAAGGACGTCATCCGCGAGCCCGACATGTGGGAGCGGGCGAAGAAGATCGCGAAGGCGATGCTCGACGGCCAGCTCTGGCTGCCGGAGGTCGACAAGTCGACGCACTATCACGCCTATTGGGTGCGCCCGTCCTGGGTCAATGAAATGAGGAAGATGTACAAGACCGGCGTACATACCTTCTACCGGCCGCGCGCCTGGGGCAATGGCAGTGATGCGCCGAGCTGGGGCACCGCCGCCGAGACCGCCGCCATCTCCGCCAAGCTCGCCGAAGCCGCGCAAAGCTCGGCCGAGCAGGCCAGCGTGAAGCGGTAGGCAACTGTCGTCCTTGTAGCCCGGATGTAGCGTAGCGAAATCCGGGAACGGTCGCTCTACACGTGAGATCGCCCCCGGATTGCGCTTCGCTCCATCCGGGCTACCGCTACATCCCCAATTGCTCTCATTGCTCTCGCCAATTTTGCAGAGCTGCCCTGCAGCGGAAAATTTTTCTCTTCCGCCCCTTGGGCTTTTCATGCATCTGCATTAACTCACCGTAACATTTTGCCCGCCAATGCCGGGCGTGGGTTCGCCCAGGGGGAAACCAAATGGCTGCAACGACCGGCGACACCAGTCCTTCTTCCGGCCTCGGCACCTGGCGCACGCCGCTCGTCATCATCATTTGCGGCTGCGCGATCGCGCTGTTGAGCTTCGGGCCGCGCTCCAGCCTCGGTTTCTTCGTGCAGCCGATGAGCCGCGAGTTCGCCTGGGGCCGCGACGTCTTCGGTCTCGCGCTGGCGCTGCAGAACCTGTTGTGGGGACTGGGGCAGCCGATCGCGGGCGCCATCGCCGATCGCTTCGGCATCCTGCGGGTGATGATCGTCGGCGCGTTGCTCTACGCCGGCGGCCTGCTCCTGATGCGCTATTCCACGGCGCCGCTGTCGCTCGATATCGGCGCCGGCGTCCTGATCGGCTTCGGGCTGTCGGGCTGTTCGTTCAATCTGGTGCTGTCGGCGTTCAGCAAGCTTTTGCCGCCGGAGCGGCGCGGCATTGCGCTCGGCGCCGGCACCGCGGCGGGCTCGTTCGGCCAGTTCCTGTTCGCGCCGTTTGGCGTCGCCATGATCGACAATTTCGGCTGGCAGGCGGCGCTGACGGTATTTGCGCTTCTGATGCTGTTGATCGTGCCGCTGTCGCTGGCGATTGCGACCCCGCCGTCGACTTCGTCGTCGTCGAACGTTTCTGCCGCCGATCAGCAATCGTTCAAGACCGCGCTGGCGGAGGCATTCGGCCATCGCTCCTACGTGCTTCTCGTGCTCGGCTTCTTCACCTGCGGCTTCCAACTCGCCTTCATCACGGTGCATCTGCCGGCCTACCTCGCCGATCAGGGGGTGTCGTCACAGACCGGCGGCTGGGTGGTCGCGGCGATCGGCCTGTTCAACATCATCGGCTCGCTCGGCGTTGGTTGGCTGCAGAATTTGTTTCCTAAGCGCTATATCCTGTCGCTGATCTATTTGACGCGCGCGCTTGCCATCGTCGCATTCATCTCGTTTCCGATCACGACCTTCTCGGCGATCATGTTCGGCGCAGTGTCCGGCCTGACGTGGCTTTCCACGGTGCCACCGACCTCGGCGCTGGTGGCATTGATGTTCGGCACGCGCTGGTTCGCGACGCTGTATGGCTTCGCCTTTGTCAGCCATCAGGTCGGCGGTTTCCTCGGCGTCTGGCTCGGCGGCATCGTGTTCGAGCAGTTCGGCTCCTACACGCCGATCTGGTGGCTTTCGATCCTGTTCGGTGTGCTGTCGGCACTGATCAACCTGCCGATCGTCGAGCAGCCGGTCGCGCGCCCGGTAGCACAACCCGCCTGATGCGGTAAACAGCCTCTCAAACCGCTTTTCGTCATGCCCGGGCTTGTCCCGGGCATCCACGTCTTTACTGTCTTCGGCAAGCAAGACGTGGATGGCCGGGACAAGCCCGGCCATGACGCGGGCGATCAACGCAAGTCCGGGGAGGTTGCCATGGGAACGTTCAAGGCCATCAGGATCGACAAGGCGGACAAGGGCACCACCGCCGCGCTGACGCAGTTCGACGAAGCCGAGTTGATGGAAGGCGATGTCACGGTCGCGGTCGAGTGGTCGACGCTGAACTACAAGGATGGCCTTGCCGTCACCGGCAAGGCGCCGGTGGTGCGGCGATTCCCGATGATCGCCGGCATCGATTTCGCAGGCACCGTCCAGCAATCCTCTCATCCCGCGTGGAAGGCCGGCGACAAGGTCGTCTGCAACGGCTGGGGCATGGGCGAGACCCATCTCGGCGCCTATGCCGAGAAGGCGCGCGTCAAGGGTGACTGGCTGGTGCGACTGCCTGATGGAATCTCCACGCGCGATGCGATGGCGATCGGCACCGCCGGCTACACCGCGATGCTGTCGGTGCTGGCGCTGGAGAGACACGGTCTGACGCCGAAGAGCGGCCCGGTCGTGGTGACCGGCGCTGCTGGCGGCGTCGGGTCGGTCGCGTCAGCCGTGCTTTCGAAACTCGGCTACCACGTCATCGCTTCCACGGGGCGGATGTCGGAAGCGGACTATCTCAAGGGGCTCGGCGCCGCCGAGGTCATCGATCGCGCCGAACTGGCCGGGCCCGTCAAACCGCTGGCGAAGGAGCGCTGGGCGGGCGGCGTCGACAGCGTCGGCTCGACCACGCTCGCCAACCTGCTTTCGATGACCAAATATGGCGGCGCCATCGCCGCGTGCGGCCTCGCGGCGGGCATGGATTTACCGTCGTCGGTCGCGCCGTTTATTTTACGTGGGGTGTGCCTTCTCGGCATCGATTCCGTGATGTGTCCGATCGAGCAGCGCAAGCTTGCCTGGAACCGTCTTGCCAGCGATTTGGACAAGGGTAAACTAGCTGATATTACTCACGAAATAGGTCTGGACCAGGTGATCGGCGCAGGCGCTGAAATCCTCGCAGGCAAGGTCCGCGGTCGAATCGTGGTAAAAATTCTCTAAGGGTGTTCAGACTTTACCAACCAACGTGCTCCAATGTTGCCACGGTTGGTATGGTAAGCACGGGGTAAAGGCGGGCGCCCGCGCTATTGTTAAGTTGGAGTAGCTGCATGCTTGCGCGTTTGGTTCTGGGGGCCGTTTCGGCAGTCGCGATGATCGTTCCTGCGATGGCCGGGATGATGAACGCCGACGAGGCGCGCAGGTTTGTGTCCGGCAAGGTCTTCGCCTTCACCTGCTTTGACGGCACCCGCGGCGCGGGTCGCATTCTCGACGATCTCGGCGCGGCCGGTTCCATCCAGTTCAGCGGCTCGGGGCCGATTCGCCATGTCCGCCTGCCCGGCAACACGCTGCAGATTCGCGGCCAGGCCGTCTGCGCTTCCATCAAGGGGCTGCCGTTCGAGCCGTGCTTCAATCTCGACAAGCGTGACGATCGCTCGTTCCGCGGATCGGTCTCGGGCATGGGCTTCGCCTATTGCGATTTCCGCCATCAAGGCGCCTCGCAGATGCTGATGGCGCGCTCGGTGGCGCGGCCGCGCTCGCTGCATCGCCGGGAGGAGCCGTCGCGTGCGGCGGCCGATGCACGCGCCGAAGTCACCACACGGGTCGAAACGCCTGCGGTCGAGAGTGCCAAGCTCGAGCCGGTGAAGTCCGAACCGAAGGCGGAGCCGGCCAAGGCCGAGGGCGCGCTGGAGCTGCGCCGCTCGACCGATTGACACCCAGCAACCGGGACGGCAGACCGGCCGCCCCTCGGGGGCCATTGTGCAGCCGGTGGATCATCTACCATCCCCCACCTAATTGGCTAATGCGAACCCGTAGTCATACGGGGTGGCGCATTCATGTCCTGGTAGCGAATCTCGTTCGAAGTGGTGGCCGGCAGGGGAAGGCCGGGGCGGTCCAACACATGAGAACAATCATGCCGCTGTATTTTTTTCGGATCAGCCACGGTCGCTACACCGGCGCGTCTGATCAGGGGTCCGAATTTGAAAGCCGCGAGGCTGCCTGGTCCGAGATGACCAAGGTTTGCGGCAACCTTCTCGGTAGCCTTTCACGCGGCCTCAAACAGAATGCCGAATGGCAGATGGAGCTTCTGGACGAAGCCAAGAAGCCGGTATTCAGAATCCGGCTTGTCGCCGAATCTGTCGGTTAGCACCTCATCGCGACGGCGCCTGTATCCAGGTAGTTTTACGCATCCGGGTAATTTTACTGAGCTTCCGGTTAAACATCGCTTGGAAGATGATGCGTTACGGTTGCCGAATATTCCCGGCGCATCGAAGATTAGACGGCAGTTCCTCATAATTCAGCGGCGCCTGTCTCCAACGCTTGAGAGCAGCCATGTCCGCACTTACCATTCGCGCCAAGGTCATCGCCGTGATCGCATTCATGCTGATCGCAATGTCCGGCATGGGGCTGCTGGCAATCCGCAGCATGCAGGTGATTAACGCCCACACGGTGGAGATCGCCACGAGCTGGCTGCCGAGCGTCCGCGTGCTTGGCGAGCTGCGCGCCGACATCAACCTGTTCCGGGTTGCGCTGCGCGCCCACGTGATGGCGGAAACGCTGGAGGCGAAGGCCGCCAACGACAAGCGGCTGGCCGGAATCCTCGAGCGGATTGCGAAAGATCGTAAGGCTTACGAGCCGTTGATCTCCACTCCCGAAGAACGCTCGATCTACGAGAACTGGGCGCGCGCCTGGGACAGGTACATCACCGGCGTTCAGGAAGTCATCGAGCTGTCGCGCCAGAGCATCGGGCGGATTCCACACGAGGCGAGCGAGGCCATCTCCAAGAAGGTTGCGGTGATCGCCGCCGAATCCGATGCGTTCCTGGAAAAGGCGATCAACCTCAACAATGCGGGTGCGGACACCGCGACCAGGCAGGCCGCGGAAGGTTATAACTTCGCGTTCTGGATCGTCCTGGGCATTGTCGCAGGCGTCGTCATCTGCGGTGTCGGCGTCGGCATGTATCTGGTTCGCGATCTCTCGCGCGGGATTACTTCCATCGTGAAGCCGATGCAGGCGCTCGGAAGCGGGGATCTGTCCGCCGAAGTGGCACGCCGCGGCGAGAAGACCGAAATCGGCGCCATGGCCGACGCCTTGCAGGTGTTCAAGGATGCGCTGATCGCCAAGAAGGCAGCCGATGAAGCCGCTGCCCGCGACGCCGAGGCCAAGATCGAGCGCGGCCGCCGCGTCGACGGCATCACGCGGAATTTCGAAGCCATGATCGGCGAGATCGTCGAAACCGTTTCCTCGGCCTCGACCGAGCTCGAGGCTTCCGCAGGCACGCTGACCTCGACCGCGGAGCGCGCGCAGGAGCTCGCCACCACGGTCTCGGCAGCCTCGGAAGAGGCCTCCACCAACGTTCGGTCGGTCGCATCCGCCACCGAGGAGATGGCGTCTTCCGTCAACGAGATCAGCCGACAGGTGCAGGAATCCGCGCGGATGGCGAGCGATGCAGTGGACCAGGCCGCGAGGACCAACGATCGCGTCGGCGAATTGTCGAAAGCCGCTGTCCGCATCGGCGACGTGATCGAGCTGATCAATACCATCGCCGGCCAGACCAATCTGCTCGCCCTCAACGCGACGATCGAGGCGGCGCGCGCCGGTGAAGCCGGCCGCGGCTTTGCGGTCGTTGCGTCGGAAGTTAAGGCGCTCGCCGAACAGACCGCGAAGGCGACCGGCGAGATCGGCCAGCAGGTCACCGGCATCCAGGCGGCAACACAGGATTCGGTGAACGCCATCCAGGAGATATCGGGAACGATCGCAAAGCTGTCTGAAATTTCCTCGGCGATCGCGGCTGCCGTGGAGGAGCAGGGCGCGGCCACGCAGGAAATCTCCCGCAACGTGCAGCAGGCGGCACAGGGCACGCAGATGGTCTCCGCCAACATCACCGACGTGCAGCGCGGCGCAACCGAGACCGAGACCGCCTCATCGCACGTTCTCTCGGCGGCGCAGTTGCTGTCTGGCGACAGCAACCGTCTCAAGATCGAGGTTGCCAAATTCCTCGAGTCCGTGCGCGCTGCCTAGAGCTCGGTTTCGATGATATCGAAACGAGCTCCGGATTCTTGGTTTGACGCGTTTTCCTAACGCGAACCGGTTGCCACTTCGCTTGAAAACGCTCTGGTTGATCAGCTTCCCGGGGAAGCAGCCGGCGCAGGCGGCGGCGATGCCGCTTGCCTGCGGAACAGGATCCGCTGGTACAGCCAACCGATCGCCACCAGCACCAGGCCGAGGCACATGAACGACAGCGCGCGATAGACGCCGGTCAGTGTCGACATGTCGATCAGGAAGGCTTTCAGGATCGTCAGCCCGATCACCACCGCGGACGCCAGGCGTGCACGTTGCGAGTTGAAGAGAATACCGACGCCAAGCAGTATGACGCCGAACGCGAGATACGCGATCGAATAGGTGTACTGCTCCGCGCCGGTGGTTGGGCCGACCGAGATCGCCGGGCCGTGGTACATTCTCCTGATCTCGAACGTCACATAGGCCAGCGCGAGAATGAGCGCCACTCCCGCGATCGTGTTGGCGTAGGCGACCGGACGGTGGCCCGCGACCGCATAGGACAACAGCAGCGCGAGCACGGCGGGCAGGGCGTAGCCGAGCAGCAGGAGGTTGATGACGACGCCGCCGACTTCGATCCATCGCAGCATCGGGTTATCCAGCAGCAGCAGTCCGAACACGGTCGCGAGGCCGGCAAGCGCCGTGAGCAGGATCGCGCCGGCATTGTGAATAACGCTGCCGGTGCGAATGCGCAGACGCTCCAGTCCGATCGCCATCGCCAACGTAACGCAGACCTGCAGCGCGACTTCGGTGAGTCCGGCGCTCTGCTTGTACACATCGCCATTGTTGACGGCGTCGCGGATCTCCATGAATGCCAGCAGCACCGTGAAGAGGATCGCTGCCGCCTCCACCGTTCGCAGCGGCCCGTCATCGCCGCCTCGGCGCAGGAAGATGCTGCCGGCCCAGAACGATGCCGCCGGAATGCCGTAGCCCCACAGCAGCCAGTTGAAGATCGGCGTGGTGCCGACAGCGTGGCCTACGATGCGCGGCTCGTAGCCGATCCGCAGCACCACGATGCCGGCGAGGATGGCAGCGAGCGCGCGCAGGAACGGAATCGGCCGCTGTGTCGAAATCCAGGCGGTGCCTGCCGACATCAAAGCCAATGAAATCGTCAGCCAGCCTTTCTCCAGCGCAAAGGTCAGCGCCAATGCCAGCGCTGCGAGCGTGCCGGTTGCAAACAGCGCGATCGAGGCCGGCAATCCCGGACGGTCCTCGCGCTTGGAGAGGATCTCGGTCGCGGCGGCAAAGGCCGCGGCCAGCATCACGGCGAGGATCGCGAACGGGATCGAGCGGTCGAGATGAGCGATCCGGGCGTAGAGCGCGACCAGAAGCGCCAGCGGCGTGAACACCGCCGCGGCCGACCAGATCACAGGTATGACCGGCCCCATCGAACGTCCCTGCGCGAGGAATCCCGCCACGCCGAAGCCTGTGGCGAAGATCGCGGCCGAGATCAGGTGCAGCGACACCGATCCGTCCGTGACGTTCGGCCCGATGCCTTGCAGCGGGCCGCCGGGCAGTACCAGCATGTCCGGATTGGCGCGAATGGCCCATTCGGCGAACACGACGAACACCAGCGCGGCGGCGGCGCCGACTGCACCGGCGGCGGCATCACTGCGCCAGGCAATCGCGAGGCTGCCGGCCACCAGCAGGCCGAACACGATCATCGCGGTGTCGGCATGGGAACTGTTCAGCACGATGAGGGTCGCGCCGAGCAAATACGCCGCCAACGAGCCGGACGAGATCGGCTCGACCTCGCCCTGATCGGCGGGCGGGCCGAACATGAAACCGCACACCACGAGCAGCGCGGCAAGAATGAATCCGACGAGGACATGGAACGCATGCGGCCCAACCATCGAGGGGCCGCATTGCAGGCACGGGAAGGTCCAGAGCAGTGCAAACACGATGGTGGTGACCGCGAGCCAGCGCCATAGCCTGACGCGTGCGAGGCCGAAGGCCGCAGCGGTGACGATGGCGAGATAGATGTAGAGCGCCCAGTAATCGGCGTTGCCGGACGAGACCAGGACCGGCGTCACGAAGGCGCCGACGACGCCAAGGCCGGCGAGCGCCGGGCCATGCAGGAGCGCCGCGGCCAACGTGCCGAGCGCCACCAGCCCAAGCATGATGAACGCGGTGGCGGGCACCAGAAAGCCGTACAGCGCGTAGGCTGCGTACACCGTGGCAAACGCCACGGCCGTTCCGGCGGCGGTCAGGATCGCCGGGATATTGGCAATCGGCAGCGCGGCAATGGAAGACACGCTCTCCTTGCGGCGCGTCCATTCGCCGGCCAACAGCAGGGCCAGCGCGAACAGACCGCCGAGTGCCGTGCGGATTTCGTTGCTGAGCAGGTTCGCCTCGATCGAATAGCGGACCATGAAGAAGCCACCGAGCGCCAGCGTCAGCCCGCCGACCCACACCACCCAGCGGGTGCCGATCGTTTCTTCGAAGCCGCGGTCGGGTTGCGGCAGCGGTGGCGGCGGGGGCGTCGCGCCGCCTGCGGCTTGTGCCGGAAGTTCGGGGGGAGCAACGGGCGCGATGGATTCGACCTCGGGAAGAATGGGTGGCGGTGTTGGAGCGGTGGCCCCGGTCGAAGCCGGCGGCAGGGTCTGCTCGAATGCTTGAAATGGCGTGAGCGGTGGAGGCACGGGCGCAGCGGCGGCGGCCGCCGGCGCCGTCTGGATCGCGTCCAGACGCTGGCGCAACTCCGCTACCTGGTTCATGGCCTTTCGCGCGAAAATCAAAGCGACGATCGCGATCACGAGCGCGAAGAAAACGAAGGGGTCGTCGAACATCGGGCCTCCAGGCGGGCGCGTCAGAGCGTTAACCGGCCACGTCCGCAGCCCGGTTGCAATCCTGTGTGCGTCGTTGTCCGCTAAAAGTTCAAATCAAGCCCGTGAGGCAATGTCGCACGCTTCGCAGCAAAGGATATGGCATTTTCGTGCCATATCCTGCAGGAGCGCACAGGCTCTATTCCAGATCGAGCCGGAATGGCCGGCCTTCGACCGTCATGCTGCCCGGGCCCATTTCGTCCAGCGCGCGTAGCATCCGCCCCTCGCGCCCGAGCGCCCTGTCGGCGAGGCTGACGATCAGCCGGTTAGGGGAAGCGATCGGCGAACGGGCGCGAATTTGCTGGGCGATCTCGATCTCGTCGCGGTGCGGATTGAGCGCGCAGGCGGCGGCAAAGGCGCTCGCCGTCGAGCGGCTGATGCCGGCATAGCAATGCACCACCATCGGCGCGCTGCGGTCCCAGCCTCGGACGAAGTTCAAGACCCTCTCGATATGCTGCTCCGACGGCGCGACAAAGCCATCCATCTGTTCGGTGATGTCGTCCATCGACACCCGCAGATGGTTGGCCTCGAGTATCGAAGCGGGGCGCAGCACCTGATCGACATTGGCCATCACGGTCAGAATGTGGCTGGCGCCGGTTGCCCTGACGGTCTCCGGAAGTGCGGCAAGCGAACAGACGTGAAGCATGGTGATCCTGCGAAGCGTTCCCTGGTAGGTTTCTTTTGGCGCAATTACGCAATTATAGGCCCGCGAGCGGGGCGGTGAAAGCAGGTTTGCGGGCGGCGATCAACCAAGCAGCAGCGTAAATCGCGCCAAAAACTGCTTCTCTGCCCGGGCCGCGGTCCACGGCGTCAGGTAGTCGCGCACCGTGGCCTCGGGCAGGCCGGGATCCCGTCCGAACAGGCGCTTCGCTTCACTGACCGAAAATCCTGCGAGATGGGTGGCTTCGAGATACGCTGCACCGCGATCGGCCGCCTTGATGGCTTTGGTGATTTCGTCGGCGATCGTCGGCGGCAGGCCGAAGCGAATATGGATCGCCGCCAGCAGCCGTTTCTCCACCACCTTGTAGTCGCCGCCGAGCACGGCCTTGAACGGCGAAATCATGTCGCCAATGACATACTCGGGAGCGTCGTGGAGCATCGCGGCGAGGCGGAAGCGGGCATCGACGCGCGGCATCTGCTCGCGCATCACGGCTTCGACCAATAGCGTGTGCTGCGCCACAGAGAAAATATGCGCGCCGCTGGTCTGCCCGTTCCAACGCGCCACGCGCGCCAGGCCATGGGCGATGTCGGCGATCTCGATATCGAGCGGGGAGGGATCGAGCAGATCGAGCCGCCGCCCCGACAGCATCCGCTGCCAGGCCCGGGTGGCGACTTGGGACGATTTTCGCGGCGTCATTTGGCCTTGAGGCGGGGCTTGCGGAGTTTGCCGCTGCAGGTCTCGTGGCAGAAGCAGGTGACCAGATGGTCGTTGACCATGCCGGTGGCCTGCATGAAGGCGTAGACGATGGTCGGACCGACGAATTTGAAGCCGCGCGCGCCGAGCTCCTTGGAGATCTTGATCGAGAGCGGCGTCGAGGCCGGCACGCTCGCGGTGGTCTTGAACTGGTTGACGACGGGCTTGCCGTCGACGAAGTCCCACAGGAATTTGGAGAAGCCCGCGCCTTCCTCCATGATCTTCAAATAGCCCTTGGCGCTGTTGACGGCGCCTTCGATCTTGGCGCGGTTGCGCACGATGCCGGCATCGTTCATCAGGGCGTGGATTTTCTTGTCGCTGTAGCGCGCGATCTTTTCCGGCTGGAAATCGTCGAACGCCTTGCGGAAGTTTTCGCGCTTGCGCAGGATCGTGATCCACGACAGTCCGGCCTGGAAGCCGTCGAGGATCAGCTTCTCGTACAGCGCACGGTCGTCATACTCAGGAACGCCCCATTCGGTGTCGTGGTAGGCCATGTAGAACGGATCTTCGCCGGGCCACGGGCACCGCATCTTGCCGTCAGGGTGCAGGCGCGCAGATTTGCTCATGCGACGGTCTGCTTCGGCGGGACGCGAATCTCGTTCGGATCGGTCAGCCGGATCGCAAGGCCGCCGGCAGTCAACGAAATTCCGGCATCGAGCGCATCCGCAACGCGATCGATCCGGACCAGCGCGAGGCCGTGGCCGCCGGCGGTCGATCCCATGGTGCCGACCTGCTTGTCGCCGCCGAGAACGGCGACACCGGTTTCAGGTGAAAAATCTTCAAGCGTGATCCGCACGATCCGAGTCCGCGCGGTGCCACGATGCTGCATCCGCGACACCACTTCCTGGCCGACATAGCAGCCCTTGTCGAAATCGACGCCGTGCAGACGGTCCATGTTGGTCTCATGCGGGAACGCGTCGCTGTACATGAAATCGAGCCCGCCGCGCGGCACGCCCAGCGCGATGCGATGCACCTCGTAGGCGTCGCTGCCGACGAGATCGGCGCCGATCAGGTCGGCGGCCTTCTGCTTGAGATCTTCGGGTACGAGAATGCGCCAGCCGAGAGCTTCATGCCGCGGATCGGCAAAAGCCAGATCGGGCTTCATCGCGGGTTCGCCGTCCCAGGCCGCCACCACGCCCATGCTGTCGGAGATGTTCTCCACCGCGACCTTGGCGCGCAGCTTGTAGAAGCCGAGCTTGTCAGTGAGGTTCTGCGCCAGCGCGCGAGGGACATCGATCAGGAAGTCGCCGCCATGGCCGGGCGGGGCTGCCGTGATCAGGAAGTCGAACGTGATCTTGCCCTGCGGCGTCAACAGCGCGCCGAACCGGCCGTGCCCGGGCTGAAGCAGCGAGACGTCGGTGGTGATGAGGCCGTTGAGGAAGTTGCGGGCATCCTCGCCGCTCACCTTGACCACGCCCCGGTCTGGAAGAAACGCTGCTTTCATAAGCTAAATCGGCCTCTTTTGACGTGTTTTTGAAGTTCCTGGGAAAACATAGGTGATGGATATCCCATGCGAAGTTAAGGCGCTAAGGTGCCGCCAACAAGCCCTGCACGAGAGCCTTAAAGCGGGCGTCGAGGACCGATGAATCAACGATTTGATACCATTCTAAAATCCGGCACCGTGGTCAATCAGGACGGCGAGGGCGTCCGCGACATCGGCATTTCCAATGGCCGGATCGCGGCGATCGGCGGGCTCGGACAGGCTTCCGCCGCCGAGACCATCGACTGCAAGGGGCTGCACATCCTGCCTGGCGTGATGGATACGCAGGTGCATTTCCGCGAGCCGGGGCTGACGCACAAGGAAGACCTCGAGACCGGCTCGCGCAGCGCCGTGATGGGCGGCGTCACCGCGGTGTTCGAGATGCCGAACACCAATCCGCTGACGGTCACCGAGGAGACGTTCACCGCCAAGATCAAGGCCGGCCACCATCGCATGCATTGCGATTTTGCCTTCTTTATCGGTGGCACCCGCGAGAATGTGAACCATCTGCCTGAACTGGAGCGCGCTCCGGGTTGCGCCGGCGTCAAAGTGTTCATCGGCTCCTCCACCGGCGCGCTGTTGGTCGAGGACGACGAAAGCCTGCGGCGCATATTCCAGGTGATCCGCCGCCGCGCCGCCTTTCACGCCGAGGACGAATACCGCCTCAACGATCGCAAGCCGATCCGCGTCGAGGGCGATCCGCGCTCGCATCCGATATGGCGGGACGAGACCGCGGCGCTGATGGCGACCCAGCGACTGGTCAATCTGGCGCGCGAGTCGGGAAAGCGTATCCACGTCCTGCACATCTCGACCAAGCAGGAGATCGAGTATCTGCGCGACCACAAGGACGTCGCATCCTGCGAGGCGACGCCGCATCATCTGACGATGGCCGCGCCGGAATGCTATGAGCGGCTCGGCACGCTAGCCCAGATGAACCCGCCGGTGCGCTCGGCCGATCACCGCGAAGGCATCTGGTATGGCATCGAGCAGGGCATCATCGACGTCCTGGGCTCCGACCACGCGCCGCATACGCTGGAGGAGAAGGCGAAGACCTATCCGGCTTCGCCCTCGGGCATGACCGGGGTGCAGACGCTGGTGCCGTTGATGCTCGATCACGTCAATGCCGGGCGGCTATCGCTGGCGCGTTTCGTCGATCTCACCAGCGCGGGTCCCGCGCGGCTGTTCAACATTGCCTGCAAGGGCCGCATCGCGGCCGGCTATGACGCCGATTTCACCGTCGTTGATCTGAAGCGAACCGAGACCATCACCAACAAATGGGTGGCCTCGCGCGCGGGTTGGACGCCCTATGACGGCGTCCGCGTCACCGGGTGGCCGGTCGGCACCTTCGTCCGCGGCAAGCGCGTGATGTGGCAGGGCGAGGTGACGACGCCGTCCACCGGCGAGCCGGTGCGGTTCCTGGAGACGTTGAAGGCGTAGGGCAGGATCTCACCCCGTCATTGCGAGCGCAGCGAAGCAATCCACGGCTCGGCATAACGGATGGGTGGATTGCTTCGTCGCTATCGCTCCTCGCAATGACGGTGGGAGCTTTAGCGACCCTCTCACTGCTTCGCCAACGCCAGCGAAAACTCGCCGTTGCGCACGCGGGCGGACAGACCTTCCGTGAATTTCGCCACCGCATCCTCGCCATAGGTCGAGACCAGCTCGGCCAGCGCCGCGAACAGGCTCGCCTGCGCCAGGCAATCACCATCGACGCCGTCGTGCCGCGCTTCCGCCCAGGCTTCGCTAAGGTAACCGAGCGCAGTCTGCTTCTGTTCGTGGTCGGGAAGCGGGTCGCGGGCGAGCGGGAAGGTGGCTGGGCGGCTCATGAAGCTCAACGAAATCTGCGCGCGAACCAGGGCGGAACGCATCCTAACGCGATAAGCTGTAGCACGCGGTGCCGGCGCGCCTAGGCCACATCTTTAGGAAAGGTTAACGGCGCTGCTGATATTTGCGGCGACGGTTCCATGAGGTCGCTGAGCTCAGGAAATGCAGCCGAGAATCGCGCCCGGCGTCGCGCAAACATGGTGCGCGCCGGCGCCCAGCAATTCGTCGCGGCTGCCGTAGCCGTACAGCACGCCGATGCCCTTCATGCCGTTGTTTTTCGCGCCGACCATGTCGTGGCTGCGATCGCCGATCATCAGGGTTTTGGACGGATCGACGCCGACTTCTTTCAACGCGTATTCCAGCAGATGCGATTTGTCGGCGCGGGTGCCGTCGTACTCGGCGCCGAACACGCGCTCGAAGTGCTTGCGCAATCCGAAATGGTCGATGATGCGCTCGGCGAACACGTGCGCCTTGCTGGTGGCGACGAACAGCCGGTAACCGGACGCACGGAGCGCCGTCAGCACCTCGTCGATCCCGTCGTAGACGCCGTTCTCATAGAGGCCGATGTCGGAAAATCGCTCACGGTAGAGCGCCACCGCGCGGTCGGCGGAATGATCGCCGCCGAGCAATCTGACAAAGCTCGAGCGCAGCGGCGGGCCGATGCACCAGGTCAGATCGTCGGCGGTCGGGATCGTTGGATGATCGAGCCGTTGCAGCGCATACTGAATCGAGCGGGTGATGCCCAGTTTCGGATCGGTCAGCGTTCCGTCGAGGTCGAAATAGATCGCGTCCATGGGCCCTCAGTTCGCGTAGCGCGCGGTGAGGTCGCGCGAGATCTTTGAACCTTCCTCAATATACCTGCGAATCGCGACCGAAGCTGCGGGTGTGCAGGTCCGGTAGGTCTGTTGAAAACCGTTATAGCCGCGGTTGAAGCCGGCGATCATGCGGGCGCGGCGGTCGCCGGAGGGGGTTTCGGCGTCGATCAGGGCCTGCATTTCGTTGCGCCATTTCGCCCCTTCGTTGGCGCCGCAAATGCCCCGGAGGTAGTGCAGGGTGCCGAGTATCTCGGCCAGCCGCTGCAGGTCGCCGTCAAATGGCGCGGCCGCATCCTGGGCCCGCGCCGGGGCCAGATGGCATGCCGAAATCAGGATAAGGGCGGCGAGGGCGTGTTTTAGCATCTGAGGGCCGATATGCCCCCTCGGGACGCCCGAGGCAAGGCGTCTAGACGAGCTTCCGGGCGGCCTCGATGACCTCCAGAAGGCCGCCGGTGACCTTGAGGTCGCCAAGCCCATCGGGGGCCAGCCATTTGAAATCGTCGTGCTCGTCGTTCAGGACCGGCTCCCGGGCCGTCCAGCGCGCCGCGAATGACATGATCAGATAGTGCCCGCCGCCGCCGGCTCCTGGCAGCACCTCGCGCCAGCCGGCCAGGCCCAAAATCTCGATTCTGAGCCCCGTTTCCTCGTCCACCTCTCGGTGGAGCGCCGCGTGCAGGGATTCGCCGAATTCGACCCGGCCGCCGGGGAGCGAGTAAAAACCCTTGCCGGGTGAGCGGGCGCGGCGGACCAGCAGCACCTTGCCGTCGCGAAAAATCGCGCCGCTGACGGCGAGCTGGGGGCGGGTCGGATGGACAGGCGAGGTCAAGGGACGGTCCGGTAAGCAGGTTCCTGTGGAACGATCATGCCCGATCGGTCTGCGCAGGTCTAATTGCAGCGGCTGGAGCCAGGCGGCTTAGTTCGTCAGCGCGGATTCGATGTCGGTATCGGAATTGCCGTTGATGACGCCGCCAGCCAGCGCCACCAGCGGCTTGACCCAGGCGGTGGCCTGCTCGGCCAGCGTGGAGCGGGTCTTGTCCTGCTGGGCTTCACGCATCGCCTTGCCCACCGCTGACAGAATCGAGGTCATGGTAGCCGTGAGCTTGTCGAAATCGGCCCGGACCTTGGGGTCGGCGCATTCATAGGCCTCGATCGCGAGGTCGCGGGCCTTGAAGTTGGAGGCCCAGAAATGCTCGGCGTAGGACAGTGGCGTCCATGTGAGAAAATCCTCCGCGCATTCCGGCATGTCCGGAACCATTTCGAGCAGCATGATGGCTTCGTTGAAATGATTCAGATAGTCGGTGGCGAGCCCGGTGCGGGGATTGATGTTGGCCGCACGCAATTGCTCCGCACGGGCCTCGTCTATACGGACCGTCGTCGGTGGCGGCATCGGGCGATCGGATCGCACTTCTGTGGCGGCCGTAGCATTCATCCGTTCCACTGTTAACATGGTGGGTTAACACCCATTAAACGGAAGCTTATGTTGGTCAGATAATGTGCGGACGTTTCGTCATTACCTCGCCGCCGGCGGCGCTTCGGCAGATCTTCGGCTATATCGAGCAACCTAATTTCCCGCCGCGGTATAATATCGCGCCGACTCAACCTGTTCCGGTGGTCATTCTGGAAAATGGCGGCCGCCATTTTCGGCTGATGCGCTGGGGGCTGGTGCCGGCCTGGGTCAAAGACCCTCGTAAATTTACCCTCCTGATCAACGCGCGCTCCGAGACGGTGCTCGACAAGCCCGCGTTCAAGAACGCGATCAAGCGGCGGCGCGTCCTGATCCCGGCCGACGGTTATTACGAATGGCAGGATGCTGATGGACGCAAGCGGCCGTTCTTCATCCACCGACGCGACGGCCATCCGGTCGGCTTTGCCGCGCTCGCGGAGACCTGGATGGGGCCGAACGGCGAGGAGACTGACAGCGTCGCCATCGTCACCGCGCCTGCCAGCCGCGATCTCGCCACGCTGCATCATCGCGTGCCCGTGACGATCGCGCCCGAAGCGTTCGAGCGCTGGCTCGACGGCCGGACCAATGACGCCAACGACGTGATGCCGCTATTGCGCGGGCCGGCCGAGGGCGAATTCGCCTGGCACGAGATTTCCACCCGCGTCAACCGTGTCGTCAATGACGACGCGCAATTGCTGCTGCCGATCACCGACGAGCAGCGGGCCGCGGAGGAGCCGAAGCCGAAGAAGGCCGCGCCGCGCAAGGCGGCATCGGTGGCGCCGGAGGATGACGGGCAGGGCTCGTTGTTTTGAGGCATCAGTTCTGTAGGGTGGGCAAAGCGCAGCGTGCCCACCATTTCCACCGCGTAATTCCGCTCGCAATGGTGGGCACGCTGCGCTTTGCCCACCCTACGGCCCTTACTTAAAAATATTCAGCGCCGCGTATTGCAACAGCATGATGGTCTTCGCGTCGACGATGCGGCCGTCCGATATCATCGCGAGCGCCTGGTCGATCGGCAATTCGAGCACCTCGATGTCCTCGCCTTCCTCGACGAGGCCGCCGCCGTCACCGATGCGCATCGCGGCTTCATATTCGGCGACGAAGAAGTGCAGTTTCTCGGTGACAGAGCCCGGGCTCATGAAGGCTTCGAAGATCTTGCGGACCTCGCCGAGCCGATAGCCGATTTCTTCCTCGGCCTCGGCGCGAATGCGCTCCTCCGGTGAAGCGTCATCGAGCATGCCGGCCGCGGCCTCGATCATCAGCTCGTCGTAGCCGGCAAGGTAGGTCGGCAGGCGGAACTGGCGCGTCAGCACGACGGTGCGACTTGCGACACGATACGCCAGCAGCGCCGCGGCATGGCCGCGGTCGAACACTTCGCGCTTCATCGTCTGCCACTCGCCGCTGCCGCGGCGATACTCGAACTCGACTTCGTTCAACCGGTAATGCCGGTCGGAGAGCACGTTGATGTTCTTGACGCGGACACGATCGGAAATGGTCATGAAAATCCTTCAGCTCACCGCGGCTCGCGGCCGTCGAGCCATTTGGTGAAGAACAAGATCTTCTGCTCGCCGAAGCCGATCGACTGGTAGAACGCGGCAACGCCGGAGTTTTCGGGGCGCACCAGCAATTGCAGTTTCGGTACCCCAGCGGCGCGCAGCCAGTCCTCGGCCGCATTCATAATGGCGCGGCCATAGCCCTTCGCGCGGCGATCGGGATCGGTGGCGACGTAATAGACCCAGCCGCGGTGGCCGTCATGGCCGACCATCGCGGTGGCGACGATCGCGCCACCGTCGCGGCCGATCAGCACGGTCGAATGCGGTCCGCGACGGGCGAGGGCAATGTCAGCGGCGGGATCGTTCCAGGGTCGCGTCAGGCCGCAGGCCTGCCACAGCGCGATTACGGTCGCAACGTCAGCGTCCACGATGTCCGCGATCGCGAGCGCGGGCGTTGTCTTCATTGCAGGCGCAGTCACAGCACCTTCCCAGGATTCATAATGCCGAGAGGATCGAGCATCGCCTTGATGCCGCGCATCAGCTCGATCGCGACCTTGTCTTTCACGTCGGGCAGTTCATCGCGCTTGAGCACGCCGATGCCGTGCTCGGCCGATATCGATCCGCCCATCCGCAGCACGATCTCGAACACGACTTCGTTGACCTCATGCCAGCGCGACATGAAGTCGGCGGTGTTGCCACCGACCGGCTGGCTGACATTGTAGTGGATGTTGCCGTCGCCGAGATGGCCGAACGGCACCGGCCGCGAGCCGGGGATCAATTTCACGACGGCCGCATTGGCTTCTTCGATAAACGCAGGGACCGCGGCAACCGGCACCGAGATATCGTGCTTGATCGAGCCGCCCTCCGGCTTCTGCGCCGCCGACATTTCATCGCGCAGTTTCCAGAATCCGGCGCGCTGCGTCAGGCTAGCCGCGATCACGGCGTCGTCGACGATGCCTTCGTCCATGCCTTTTGCGAGGATCGATTCCAGCGCGGCACTGGCGTCGTCGCGCGAGGACGACAATTCCATCAACACGTACCAGGGGTGCTTGGTCGTGAGGGGATCGCGGATGTCGATGCCGTGACGCAAGCTGAAATCGACGGCGATATCGGCCAGCAATTCGAAGCTGGTCAGGCTGCCGGCGGCCTCGTTCTGCGCAATTGACAACAGTTTGAGCGCCTGCGCCGGAGATTGAAGGCCGACATAGGCGGTCTCCACCGCGTGCGGCTTCGGAAACAGTTTTAGCGTCGCCGCGGTGATGATGCCGAGCGTGCCCTCGGCGCCGATGAAGAGGTTGCGCAGATCGTAGCCGGTATTGTCCTTCTTCAGTTTTGACAATCCGTTTAGGATGCGGCCGTCGGCCAGCACGACTTCCAGCCCGAGCGCCATCTCGCGCGCCACGCCATAGGCGAGCGCAGCGGTGCCGCCGGCATTGGTGGAGAGATTGCCGCCGATGGTGCAGCTTCCTTCCGCGCCGAGCGACAGCGGGAACAGGCGATCGACCTCGGCCGCGCGCTGCTGCGCGATTTGCAGCACGACGCCGGCTTCGCAGGTCATGGTGTTGGAGGCAGGATCGATTTCGCGAATCTTGTCCAGCCGTCGCAGCGAGACGACGACCTCGCCATTGTGCGGGGTCTGGCCGCCGACGAGGCCGGTATTGCCGCCCTGCGGCACCAGGGCAATCTTGTGCTCGCTGGCGAGCTTGCAGATTGCGGACACTTCCGCCGTCGAGCCGGGCCGCAGCACCAGCGGCGAGCGGCCGTGGAACAGGTCGCGTTCCTCGGTGACGTAGGGCGCAATATCGGCCGCATCGGTCACCGCATATTTGTCGCCAACGATGGCGCGGAATTTTGCGATCAGCTCGGCGGGAAGCGGCGGCACGGAATTCTGGACGACATTCATTTTCTTTTTCTCTTTCATTCTCGCCCATTCATTCTCGGCCGACTGCTGCGCGGCGCAGCCGGTCGTTAATGGCTTCGCCCAATCCCTCGTCCGGGATGGGCATCACTGCGATGGTGCGCGCCCCCTTGGCGTCGAGCGCGCGAAGATGGCCGAACAGGTTGGCGGCGGCCTCGTCGAGATCGCCGCGCTCCGACAGATTCATCACGTGAGAGGCGGCGTCAATTCCCGAAATTGCTCCGAGCCCGAACGCGAGCAATGCTTCGCCGGGCTCGAGCCCGACCGCGTTCAGCCGGACGCGCGCGCGCGGTGCGTAGTGCGAGGCCAGCATGCCCGGTGCCAGCGGCTGCCCGTTGTCGCTCTCGGCATCCGCCGGCGGCTGCGCAAGGGCGCGGCCGAGCACGCGCTCAATCTCGGCGCGCGGCAGGCCGCCGGGTCGCAGCAGCATCGGCTCCCCAAAGCAGCCGACGATGGTCGATTCAACGCCGACCTCGACCGCGCCGCCGTCGACGATCAGGTCGATCCGCCCTGCGAGGTCGCTCTGCACATGGGCGGCCGCGGTCGGCGAGACGTGGCCCGAAATGTTCGCGGATGGCGCCACCACCGGGCCGCCGAACACGCGCAGAATGTCGCGTGCGATCCTGTGGGCAGGGATGCGGACCGCGACCGTATCAAGGCCCGCGGTCGCGAGATCAGCGACCGCGCAATCTTCCGTCTTCGGCAGCACCAGCGTCAGCGGACCGGGCCAGAACGCTTCGGCCAGCGCCGCCGCCGCGGCGTCAAAACGGGCGATCAGTCGCGCGGCGGTGATATCACCGACATGGGCGATCAGCGGGTTGAAGGCCGGCCGGCCCTTGGCCTGGTAGAGGCGGGCGATCGCGGCCGGATTGGTGGCGTCGGCGCCGAGGCCGTAGACGGTCTCGGTCGGGAACGCGACCAGCCCGCCTGCCGCCAGCGCGCGCGCGGCAGCCACCACGGCGGTCTCGCCGGCGGGCAAAATCTGGGTTTTCAGGCCAACATTCACTGTGATTAATTTCCTTAATTCGGCTGCTTGCGGTCGCCGAAACCCAAGGCTATAAGCCGCGTTCCAAGTCGGAGTGTGGCTCAGCCCGGTAGAGCACTGCGTTCGGGACGCAGGGGTCGCAGGTTCGAATCCTGCCACTCCGACCAACGCAAATTCTTCAATAGAATCAGATGGTTAACGCAAGGTAGAGTTTCACCTCTCGAACTCGTGACCTAAGCTGAGAGCCAAAATCACCCCTTTTTAAAGCCTTTAGCAGGCGGTATCTTTGCACCGCCTACGATTTGACGCCTTTTTGCCCCTGACAGGCGTGGAACAGCGATTATCACCAGCGGGCAGTGCACCCAAAAAACCTATTCGAGTCAACTTCATGACCCAACATTTGCCAGCTCTAGGAACAGCAGCTTCGAATCTGCAACGCAGATCCAAATCTAAACTTCAAACCGGGAACAAAAGAAGACCGGGAATGAACGTGTTTGCAACGCACAACTTGAGATTTTGTCGGTCCCGGGGGGCGGTTCAGGCCGTGCGCTTAAGAACGCTTTCGGCTCTCTCGGCAATGATAGTCCCGGGCACACTGTTCCGCCCTCCGACTCTTGCGCAATCCCGTGATCGAGTTCGGATGCAGAGTTCGGCAACTGCTTCCCAGCGGTTCGCGTGTGGATAAAATGTCGGCCATAAGTCGTGTATTTATAGGCTTCACAATATGTAGCCTATAGAATGTTGATTTGTGCGGTGCGCGGTGGTGGCATCATGCCCATGGATGCACGACGCCGGCTTGCTTGGAATCTACGAAGATGGCGCGTTAGCCGCAACCTATCGCAGGAGCAACTTGCCGTTGATGCAACGGTGAATCGGACGTACGTCAGCAGTGTAGAGCGGGCCGCCGAAAACCCGACAATCGAGGTGTTGGAGCGTCTAGCTAAGGCGCTTTCGATCGACCTCGCAGATCTTTTTGTGAAGCCTGCTCCAAAAGAGCGGCCGCCCAAACCCCTTGTTGCTGGCCGAAAGAAAAGGTCTGAGCGGAAATCCGCAAAGCTCGTTGAAAAGGGTGCCAAAAGGTAGAAGGAGAAGAAAGCTAATAGGGCACTGCCCTCAAGGCTGAAACAGGGGTTCGATTCCCCTAGGGAGCGCCAGCGGCTTCAGAAGCGCTGATAGATCAAAAACATCTCGCAAATCATGGCTTTGTCTGCTGTCAGGTGGTAGCAGAGAGTAGTAGCTTTGACGCGCGCGCTGATGGGACTGATCAAGGATAGAAACGGCACTTACTATGCCCAACGAAGAGTGCCCGATCGCCTACAAGAGGCGGTTGCCCGTGTGCTCAATTCGGGCCGGGATCGGCAGGTCTTCCTCAAGAAATCACTTGGGACGAAAAGCCTCAAGGCAGCCAATGTAGCTGCAACATACGTCCTAGCGGACTTCGACCGAACACTTGCGGATGCGGAGGCGTTGCTCAAAGAACGCCCTATCATTCCTTCGCTCTCCGACGCTCAGATAAAGCGCATGGCCGAGAGCTATTACGCCAGCATCTTGGCCGATGACGAGGAGGAGCGCCGAGAGGGCACCGGTTCGGAGCCTCTCTTTCAGAGCATTGCAAAGCAGCTCACCGCTGCGGGTATCGAATACCAAACACCGTTTGCTGTGGGAGCGGTGCCAGAGGCGGGCTTGTCGGATCGTGAAATTATCAAGCGTGAGGGCACACTCGAGTATCAATTAGCCGTCGTCCCTGCGGCGTTAGCTCGTGGCGACATAACCGCCATCCAGGAGGAGCTGGACATTCTGATGAACGCGTTCCAGCTCAACGTTGCCTCCGGGAAGAGCCTCAACACCTACGTGGCTCGATTGAGTTACGGTGAAGTGGAGGTGGAGAAACTGCTCAAGGGACGCAGTCCCTACATTTCCATTCAGAGCGGGAATTGCCCCGAGAAGTTTGGGGTACCAGCTATTGTACTCTTTCCTGCCGCCGCAAATGGACCGGCCTGACTCCCGGCTAAGACGGGAGAGCCGAGGTTGTGGATCACTCCGGTAACCCAGCTTTTCGCAAGCCTTCTATAAATATCGCAATGTGTTCCGATCGGCGAAACGGTATCCGTTCTTTGAGGTCTGAGATGCTCAGAGGGTTGGAGTTCACGAATGCGTGCCACCGCCCTTTGCGCCCGATCCGCGGCCCCAGCAAGCGCGCTACTCGCCGCAACAAGGCAAAGTGCCGGGCGATAGTTAGGTCTATCTCGTAAGCACTGCTCCGCGGCTGACAATGCCTCATGATGGCGGCCGGCGAAGAAATGAGCATAGGCGGTCCCGGCGTTCACGCCCCAGATAAACGGATCGAATGGGCTTAGGCGTTCAGCGCGCGAGAAATGCTCAATCGCCACATCAGTCTCGCCCTCGAGGACCCTTACCCAGCCACTGACGAACCACGCGGTCCCAAGGTTGGGATTGAGCACGCGAGCCCGATCGACCAGGGCGACACCCAAGGCGGAGTCGTGGGCGACGCTTGCAAGAACAAACCCCGCCGCACATAGCGTTGTCGCATCATCGGTACCCAATGATGCTGCGCGTCGCGCCAGTCGCTCGGCTTCGAGCGTCTCGTGCCTATAGTCGCCTGTCCAATTCGAAACAAAAGCGAAGTGACACCATGCGGCCATCCCATACGCTGAACCAAAACTGGGATCGAGTTGGATTGCTTTATTGAACAGCTCCAACGCTTCGGCAATAGCTTTCCTGTTTCCTCGATGAAAGCTCGCCATTCCTTGTAGGTAATAGTCGTAGGCGTCGAGGCTCTCGGTTGGCTTGCGCCTCACCCGCTCCATCTCAGCCTGCTCCAGCTTTGGGGCAATGGCGCCCACGACGCTGGCGGACATATGGTCCTGCAGGTCGAAGATGTCTTCGAGTGCGCCGTCGAAGCGATCCGCCCAAAGGTGCGCGCCGGTTGACGCATCGATGAGCTGGCCGGCGATGCGTATCCGGTTCGCCGCCTTGCGCACGCTGCCTTCGAGCACATAGCGAACCCCCAGTTCGCGACCCACTTGCTTCACGTCAACAGCGCGTCCCTTGTACGTAAAGCTCGAATTGCGCGCGATCACGAACAGTTCGTGGAAGCGGGATAGTGCGGTGATGATCTCTTCCACCACGCCATCGGCGAAATATTCCTGCTCTGGGTCGCCGCTCATGTTTTGAAAGGGAAGGACGGCGATTGATGGCTTGTTCGGCAGGGGCAAGGCGGATCGTTGGGCCGCCGCTCCAGCACTAGGCCGCACACGATAGACCCGAACAGGTCGAATGATATTCTTGAGCCGCTGCTCACCCGCATCCTCGAAGACGACGTCAAGTTTTCCTTGGATGTCCTCCAGTACGCGCCCCGCAATGCAGATGCCGCCAGCCTCAGCTATCCCTTCGAGGCGTACCGCCACATTGACCCCATCACCGAAGATGTCGCCCCCGTCGAGCATGACATCGCCGACATTGATGCCGATGCGGAACTCAATCCGTCTTTCGTGCGACACGTCGGCATTGCGCTCCGCCATGCTCCGCTGGACCTCGACAGCACAGCGCACCGCATCCACAACGCTACTAAACTCAGCTAGCAGCCCATCTCCGGTGTTCTTGACGACCCGCCCACGGTGCTCAGCGATCTTCGGATTGACGAGGAGGCGCAAGTGATCTTGGAGCTGGGCATGTGTGCCTTCCTCGTCCAGGCCGGTCAGTCGGCTGTAGCCAGCCACATCGGCCGCCAAGATGGCCACGAGGCCGCGCTCAACACGCTCGATGGGCACGGGGCGTCCCTCCGCAGCATGAGTTTGTTCCAGTATAGCCTTAGGTGAGCTAACGGGACAGCACAGTGTGGGTCTATTAGCGCGACCGATGTTTTCTGCGGCTCCACCTTGGCGCCCTGAGCGCCCCCGGCGTCGCCTCGACAGGGCTCCAACAGTCGGCGAGGTGTGGCGATGCCCGACAGAGTCGCGCCGGTTTTGGCCCATCGCCGTCACGCCACAGCAAGTCGAAGGCGTAGTAAACCAACCGGTCCTGCCGGCCGGCCGCCAACTCCGCTTGCAGTTCTGAGAAATTGGTGCGGCCTTCATGGGTGACCACCACTTCGCCGTCGATGATGGCTTCGCCGGGGATATCCAGCGCACCAGCAATCACCGAGAAGCGCTTGGTCCAGTCCAGTCCGTTACGGGTGAAGACCTTCTTCCTTCCCCGGTTGAGGTGGACCTGGATGCGGTAACCGTCGAACTTGATCTCATGAAGCCACTGCTCGCCCTTCGGCGCTTTGGCCTTCAACGTCGCGAGTTGGGGCTTAATGAAGCCCGGCATCTGAGTACGCTTTGACAATTTCTCAACTCACAAAAACGCCCACCGGAAAACAGGCATTCTTGCGTAGTTCTCAGAAATCTCGAACAATCAGGGGACGTGATCCTTCGTGCCATCACCCAATGATCAATGGGAGCGAAGAATTCGCAGCCAAACCGGCAATCAAGCGGCGGGGGCTTGGCCAATCGCGCGGTTGATAGCATCCAGTAAGGTATCTTGCGAGAAGGGTTTCTCAACGAGCAACCTGCCTTTTAGCTCGGCCGGCATCGTTTGGTTGGTGTATCCACTGACGAAAATAATCGGGACGTTTCGTCTGTCGAGGATATGGACGACCGGGGTTATAAGAACACCCGCGATGTTAATGTCTAGCAGAGCTAGATCGAAACGACCCGTCTCAGCTAGTGACATGGCCGCCTGGATGTTTGCGGCTTCCGCAACGATCAAGTGTCCCAGATCTTTCACAATTTCAGCCAACATCATCCCGATCAGAGTTTCGTCCTCGACCAGCAATGTAGAGATTGTGCGCATGAGGGAATCCCAGACTATCGCCGACCGAGTTAGTCTTCTGTCTTCACATCAGGCGGCTTGATGCTGACTTGCGGCGGAGCCTCGCCAACCCGATCCTTTAGATCGGCGGCAGCCTCAACGAGCCGACCAGCTAACGCGGGATCAGAAGTTGTCTTTGCCATTTTTAGGAGTGCTGCCGCTGCTTGGCGGGCGTGGACGCGACTTTGAGACATGGTCCCCCAATTACGCACGACTATGGAATTCGCAGCAACGCCGGAGTGAGGTTTTCGTTCCGCAAGGACGCTCAAAGGATTGCAACCAACCTCAATCAGGGGACGTGATCGCCTCTGCTACTACCTCCAATGCTCTGCGGCTTACTTAGAAAATAATCCCGGTTACCCAATGCCGCTTCCGCGTATTGGTCAATGGAAACGATGATCGCCTGGACATGTTGGTAGCGCCAACCTTCGCGCGGAGCTAATCGCCGAACCTCCGCAAGCGCCTTGATGAAGGGCGGCGGGTCGGGGTCATCCTGAAAGTGCTTCACCACTTCCTACCTCCCAACACTTTCCCTTTGGTCGGGCCGGGCTGCTCCTTTTTCAGCCGGTCGCGCTCCTCACAAAGTCTATCGATGTTGTGCAACATCCTCTCTAACAGCGCTTCGGCAGACGCCGTGGGAATGCCAGCCCTTTGCAATTGCCTGATCTCACCGCGCTGGCGGTGGACCTGCGTGCGCGTGCGTTCGATCTCGGCCCGAACGAATTCGATAGTCGGCATGGTGCGCCTTGGTGGTGGGAGAGAAGGGGCACTATAAGAACAAAACATGAACAAAACAAGCCGCTAGGTTTAGCGGGTTGGGCAGCCGGTGGTCCTTTCTTTTGTGGCAACCCTGTGGGTGAGGATCGCGCCCGCTATTGCCCTAGCGCATAGGTTGCGAAACAGTGAACATGAGGCCGCGCATAGAACGTATTGAGGGAGGGACATTGAAGACAATTACAATTTCAAATGCCGAGTACGTGGAAATTGCCGGTCGAGATGAATCCCACTTCTTTGATATCAAGGCGCATGCCGTCGGTGGTCGCGCGATCCAGAAAATTGCCGCCGCATTTTCAAATGCGGATGGCGGTGAGTTGATAATTGGCATTCGCGACAAAGGAGCTGGTTTACTGCTTCGTGACCGATGGGACGGCGTTGATGACATCGAACAATTAAACGGTCACATCCAAGCACTTTTTGAGGTGAAGCCTGCGCTTGACGTCCGCTATGAACTTATCAAGCGAGAAGGAGTCTCAGGTTATGCTCTTCGCGTGTTGGTGGAAAAAGGCACCCAAGTCTGCACTACGGCGGATGGCACGATCTATGTTCGGCAAGGGGCTCAATCATTACCAATAAAAGAGCCAGAGCGAATACAGCAACTTAGCTTTTCGAAGGGTGCAGTGTCGTTCGAGGATGCTTTGCTTACGCAACTTCCGGCCGAGCAGATCGTTGAGGCAAAGGAGATTTCGCTTTTTCTGGCGGATTATTCTCCCAAAACCGATCCGCTCGAGTTTGCGATAAATCAAAACCTGTTGGATTTTCGAACTTGGCAGCCGCGGACCGTGGCGGCCCTATTATTTCACCCATCTCCCAGTGCTGTAATTCCAAAAAAGTGCGCGATCAAAATCACCCGTTATGAAACTAAAGAAGACGATCCCGAACGGGACCATCTTGCGGAGCAGTTCACTGTCGAAGGTCCCGCTTATCAGCTTATTCACCAGGCTGTCGGGCGCGTAACGGCAATGATGTCCAGCATTGAAGTCTGGTCCACAAAGGGGTTGAAGAAATTAGAATACCCGCCTGAGGCCCTGTGGGAGACGATAGTGAACGCCGTCATCCATCGTGACTACTCAATATCAGATGACATTCAAATTCTGGTGTTCGATAACCGCATCGAAATTCTTAGCCCCGGCAAACTGCCCGGCAATGTCACTATTGAGAACATCCTGAGTGCGCGTTTTTCCCGGAACGCCAAATTGGTCCGAACACTAAATCGATATCGAGATCCCCCAAACAAGGACCTAGGAGAGGGCCTCAACACGACTTTTCAGAAGATGAAAGAGTTTGGCTTGAAAGATCCCGTTATTACAGAGGAAGGAAACTACTTAAAGGTGGTGTTGCCCCATCTTCCGCTCGCGGTGCCTACCGTCGCGATCATGGATTTCTTGCGGCAACACGACCAGATTAGTAATCGGCAAGCTCGCGATCTTACCGGCATAAGGTCCGAGATTCTGTGAAAACTGAGTTCTACAAGCTTCGGGATGAAGGGCACATCGAGCGGGTGCCGGGCCTAGCAGGTAGTAGATCGGCCTGGCGTTTGACCCCAAAGGGCAAAACCTTCCTGGGCGAATGATGTCCCTCGTCTCATCGGTTCAGAAAATATTGCTGCAGCGACGGCCAGCACCCGCTTCCTCACGGAATCAGCGATGAACAACGGGTTCACCACGTGTTCATCGGCAAACTCCTAATAGGCGCTTGGGAGGCGGCCTTTAGGGAGGGTGGACGCATGTCGAATGCCCGGGACGGCTTCGATGCCATTGGAGTTGTGGTCGATTGGATCGACGCCTGTAAGCAGCGTCGGCTAGATGATTTGCTAAACCTTTATGATGCCGCCGCCACTGTTGAATGCTGCGAAGGCGGAAGCTTTCGAGGTCGATCTGAGATGGAAAGGTATTGGCGTCCGAGGTTGGCGAGAGCGGTGACCGGCGCTTTCGAGATCGACACGTTGATGCCGGAAGCAGATGGCGCGATCCTCGATTATCGAGGCTACGACGGCGTTTCAGTGCGGACGCATTTCTGCTTCACAAGTACAGGCAAGATAAGTCTCACAGCCTGCGCGCCTATTCGAGCAGCCGCCTAAAGTGCCTTGGCCGCCGCTGCCGGCGGCCTTACTCTTCTGTCCAACTGCGTGTGCCGCACTGGCATTCGAACATGCGGACCGTCTTCCCGGTCTTAGAGTCCATCATCTTGCGGACGATCCTTGGCTGTGCGCCGCATTTACATGGAGGCCCTTCGCGCGGCTTTGGGTCTGAATAGGTATTGCTACTAACAAGGTTCATTACTCACTCCTACCGAGCGAGCCTAAGTCAAAAAGTGCACACTAGTTCCTAATATGCGTATCTGATTTGCAACCCGGTATGGAACAAACTTGTGATGAGAGGTCGAGGCGTAGGGCGACCCTAGGAGGGGATTCCAATTTCTTTGATTGCCATCGCTGAAAGCTCTGCCGGGTCTTGGATACCCGTCTGAGCAATCTCGATTATCGTCCTGGCGATCATTTCGGTGATGGGGTCATCGCGATCTACAAGGCCAATAGCGCGTAATGTCTTCTCGTATGCCGCTTCTAGGCTCCTGATCAGCTCAGGCTCCAGCGGAGAATCCTTCAACAGTCTGTAAATGGCCATCGGTTCCTCAAACAGGACTTTACAAAACCTCCGGCCTGCAGGGACTTATTCTTCTCCGTAGAACTACGGTATCCTTGCATTCGGGAACAAGTGGCAATGTTCGTGAATTATGTCGACGTCTGGAGGACACCAGACACATGCAAGACGGCCTCAGCACGTCCCCGTCACAGCCGCTGGGGCCGTCTTGTTTCGGCACGAAAAAGAGCTCCGCCCTTCGGCGGCTACTCCGCTTGCCAGGCTGTGATCTGAATAAAATAGATCGGTTTTCGAGCGTCGTCAGTCACCTCTAACGCCCATTCTTGATCGGGCCGAAACATGCCGTCGTCCTTGAATAGGGCGGCGCCAGCGATGACCGTGGCGCGTCGCCAAGCGGCTTCATTATCGGGGAGTTCTTCGCCCAAGTCGTCGGCGCTTGGGCTCACGTTGTGCACGTTGAAATAGTACCTTGGCATGTCATGAAAATGCCGAACAAAATACAAGGTTCCTAGGAGCTAATTTGGTTCGCTCGGCGCTGATGCCGCTAATGCTTGAGGCAGCGTTGTCGGCTCTCCAACGTTTTCTCGATAGCGAATTCGGCATCCAACACGGCGTCGGCCCTCGTAAGCGCGATGCCAGTCCGCGTTTTTGTGGCATCGAGAAAGACGACCCATTTCCAGCAACATGGATTTGTCGTCTGAATGATTTCAAATTCGATGGCTTTGTATTCCATGGCCGTTCCTCGAAGCGCCGTCACAGGAAGTTTCTCGGATTTACCTCGCAACGAATGTCGATTGCACGTCCAGCCCCTCAGCATCAACATTCGCAACCACCGCCGCCGTCGCAGTGACGACGGCAAAGGTCACGATTGCAAAAGCAAGTCCGATGAGTTTCAGACCGTCAGTGTCCGCCATTTTGGTCCACCATCATAAAGATAAATAACTCGCCTTCCTTGGTGAAGTTTGCCCTTATCCAAAAGCATATCGAATCGACACGGTGAAACCGGCTGCCATGAGACTTGCCATCGCGCCCATAGTCCGATCGGATCGAGCAGTTCGAGCAGAGCCCTTGTAAAGTTTGCCATCCTTTCACCAACGCTCAGATCCCAAGCGAGCTAGATAAGCAAGGCCGCAGCACGTCAGTTCTTCTGGATCGGTTTCACCAGCTTGCCATTTTGCGCTTAGATACCTCTCAAGCGAGCAACGACGCGGATCGGCGGCGTCAACATCGTCGTGCGTCGCCAAGTGCAGGTTCCACGCTCGCTGCACAGCAACCTTCAGCGGATCGTCCTCCATTTTTGACTCCCAGATGCCGTCCTTAGATTCAATTCGTTTGCCTTGAAAAAGTTGCCACTTTTTCCCGATGTCCCGATATTTGGCGAGGAATTTGGAGTCGATGTCGGCGACGATAGATTGGTGGGTTGCGGCGCTATGTTCTCGGACATTAGGAACGGGGCCGTAGCGGCCGAGTTAAGGCGACAAGCTCACTATAGAGGGAGGAAGCCATGGCCCGTGCGACAGCCCATCCGGATCATCAATGCATCTCAAGCGAAGACATTCAGGGAACCGAGGTTTACGGGGCAGGTGGAAAGAATATCGGTGAGATAGATCACCTCATTATCGACAAGGTGTCAGGTCGCGTGGCCTATGCCGTCATGAGCTTTGGCGGATTTATCGGGTTAGGCCACAGCCATTATCCCATACCCTGGGGCGCGCTGACCTATGACACGTCGCTGGGTGGTTTCCGAACAAATATCACCGAGCAACAGTTGAGGGACGCGCCTGAGTTCAGTGATGACTCGTGGCAGGATCGAGACTGGGAAACGCGCACCCACCAGTACTACGGGACACCTACGTACTGGGAGTCGCGAGGTGGCATGATACGCTAGGGCAGCGCATCAAAAGGCCCGCAGGGCTGTCAGCAGCCCATCTTCCCTAGTGCCCCTGTTGGACATCAGGGCGTTTATGGAGGAATGAAATGCGTAATGGTAGTCCCGATCGCGGATTGGGTACCGGTCTGCTTGCGGGTATGGGTGCAGCGGTTTTGGTTGCTGCCCTCGTTATACTTATATGGGCTCCGTGGAACAGCTCCCGCGTCGCCGATAAATCCGCTCCAGACACTACGGTCGGCTCCTCAACGAGCTGACCCGCGGCTCCCGCTACTGCACCTTCTCCTGCGGCTCCAGCTAATTCATCGCGCTGAGGCCGTTAAGGATTTCGCCTGTCGGGGACAAATGAATTCTCATGAGCCGACATCGGAATTCTCAGGAGCCGACATCGCGAGTGTCACGCCGCCGCTGGGTATCGGGTGCGCAGACGGCGGCAAACGATAACTTCGCCTTCGCGCTTTAATACTCGAATAAGATGAGGACCGGCCGAACTCCAAACTGTAAAACTATCAACTTCAATAACGGGCGGATCACTCCTTAATGCTTCGGGGCCCGCGAGATGTAGCAGGGCGATACAAGCTGCTAACCGCCCGGTCACCGGACTAGAGAATTCGCCGGCATCATAAATCTGCCGGAGCACAAGCTTCTCTTCATCAGTCAACCGGACATATTGACCGCGATCCGGGCCGAATGGGGTCATGCAGTGCTTTTCGATCCAGTGAATATTGTGACCGGCGTGAGTGCGAAGGGCGGTCATATGTCACTCCTCGCGATCCCATGGGTTACCAACCACTGCCCCGCCGCGCGGCAATCGCCTTTTGTGGTCGAAGGTGCTCTGCTGCGTCAGCCGCAGTGAACGAGACAAGCGCATGATAGAAAGACTTTCTGCCGCCTGCTGCTTGAGCAGTTCGGCATAGTCCCGGTAATTGAAATCTTTCTTCTTGGAGTAGGCCTTGATCATTTGCGCCACCTGACGGGCGGCAATGACGTGCCGGCAAAGTTGACTAAGGACGGGGTAGTTGGCGCGGATGAAATGGTCCGGCGGCATCACTGCAACAATCGCCCGCCACTCATCGGCTTCCTCGTCTGTAAGATCATAAGGTGCATCAGGGCGCTGCGGGATCGCCGCCAATCCACCTTGCAAAACCATCAAGGATTCCATGGATTTCCGTCCACGCTGCGCCACTTAGAGACCATTCCTTTCAATCTGTTACACACGTATCCCTGTAAAAAACGGACCATTGGCGAAAGTTGAGCAATGGCGATCGGAGTGGCCGCCCCCTCCAGTAAACTTACTACTCCCCCCACGCCCCTTTTAATTTTTCTATGGTGAGTAGCCCCGGTTAGAAGCTATCACTGTGAAGGCGGGTAGCCTTCACCATCTAACCGGGGCTTCGAAGCCTGCGCTGGGGCTCTCTTCTGACGCAGGCTCCAAACCTTACAGAGAAAAGAGCAGTCAACTTTAAGAAGCACCTCAAAGCCAACTGCTTAAAGTTTGACTCTCCTCTTGCAACTCTTTCAACTCACAACAACACGCTCGCGATGCTCAAGCTCATCAGCTGCATCACGATAAGTATTCGCAACTCTCACACGATCATGATGATTCAGATAGGTTGCCATAACGTTCGTGAACTTGATGATGTCAAGCACAGGCGCCACAGGGTTGTGTCTGTTTCGTTCGATGATACTGGTCATCAACAGAGCGGGCGCGGTCTGCGCATCTCGAACGATAAAGAGCGACTGACAGTAATTGACTATATTGGTAATCACCGAGCTTTTCTAATGAAGCTCCAGGGCATGGCTGTCGTCATCGGTCAGGATGCTGAGACCAGTGGACGGCAGCGGGAGGTCCTCGAGGCGATACGCGATCAGCGGGTTACTCTACCGGCGGGTTGCGAGATAACCTACGAAACCACTGCCATTGATATATTGCAGTATCTGTTGAAACCAACTCGGACCGAGGAGGCTCTAGAGTCTTTCTATCGCGATTTCGAAGAGAGAAATGGAGTTCGCCCGACCGCTGTGGAAACCTTTCATGCTGGCCTTAACCCGCGTGGCAACAGTGAGCGATCGTGGCTCGGCTTCGTTGAGCGAATGGGCGGTTTTAGTGCCAACGAGCGGGCAGCTTGGTTGGCTGCACGCGAGTTCTTTGCATCGCTCGAGAAAACTGAAACCACTCGGAGCTATAAGATCGTTTTGCTATTGGCAATGCTCGATGGCGAGACCCTATCTAGGAGTCTCTCGATAGAAGAGGTCACGCGGCGGGTTGCAGTATTGGTCAAGCGCATGCACCGTGTGGAGGAGGATCTGTCAGTCGATCCGTCCGACTCGGGTGCCCTCCAACGGCTGCTGGTCAAAAATCCCATAGAGGCTTTCGTGAACGCTCGAGGTATGGCCGGAGTGCCCTACTTCAAATTTGATCGTGAGACTTTCGCCTTTGCATTCGAAATAGCTGATCCAACCGCTTTCGGCTCGATCCTCCGCGAAATCCTGGATTGGCGCTTAGCGCAATACCTTTCACGCGGGTCAACAGCCGAAGTCGTTGTCGAGTGTCCCGCAATTTAAGCGGTCAGCCGATCTTGTTCTTGCCGTCGACCAACGGCGGCGCCAGGCTGCCGGAAGGTCCACTGGAAATCGAAGTAGATGGCCGCTCAATGGAGGCAACTGTCGCTAAGGTCGCTATCAATGTCGTTCGCGAACTTGGCCGCTCCGCCAATGAACTTCCAACTATTCTTCGTGCGTGGTTCGGCGACAATGCCGGCGCTCCGGGCCGTGGCGATCGCGTCAGGCTTCGCAGGAGCGATAATTCAATGGTTCTGGAGCCTTTTAGTGGCTACAGAAATTCCTCGACCAGCCCGGTGCTATGGGAGCGCTATTCTCGCGAAGCCATCCCGCCGCTATTCGGTTTGGAGTTCAATCCAGCCACTTGGAACGTTGGTTTCGTCCCGAGCCCACCGCATATCTTTTTGTTGGTAACGCTTACGAAGGACGACATGAATGCCGACCATCAATACTCCGACCACTTCCTGTCAAATCAGGAATTTCATTGGCAGAGCCAAAATAGAACCACACAACAATCGAAACACGGACAGATGTTGCACAATCACCGTGCGATGGGCATTCACGTTCATCTGTTTGTTCGTCCGACCAAAAAGACAGGCCAGAAGCCAACGCCGTTCGCCTATTGCGGTGAGGTTGATTTTATTTCGTGGGAAGGAAACAGCCCCATTTCCATTCGTTGGCGGCTGAAGGAGCAAGTGCCCCCGTCACTGCGCACAATTCTAAAGGTGCCGAGTTAAAGGTGCTGGCGTAGGTGTGCTTGACGCAAGTTCAGCGGCACGAAGATTGGATCATCCAGGTCAAGAAATGGGATTTACTCAGCAGGAGTTGGCCAAAACGGCCGCTGAACTCAGGACAAAAATAGCTGAATTTCTGTCAAAAGAGACCGAGCCGGACGTCCTGCTCGGACATCATCCAATGGTTGCCTTTGCCAGTCGAAAACAAAGCATAGCTATCTGGCATGGCCACCGGATCGAAAATCATCTTGCCGACTGGATCAGCAACGTTCCGAATTGGAGTGCAAGCGCACGCGAGCGAATAACAATTAATGGAACGGTGTACGAGATCGACAATCTTGCATGCAACCGAAAGCTAAACCTTGTGCTCTCAGTGGAAGCCAAGAGGATATGGGCCAATCAAGATCGTGACAGCGTGAACAGCGTGAAAGCCAAGCATAAGCTGTACATGGATCCTGCTGTGATACCAACCATCACCTCCCACGCGGGGCTGCCGGGTAGCGACTTCCGCCATTTTGTCTTCGACGTATACGGTGTAGCGAAAAAAGGGACCAACGGGTTGCCCGTAATTGCTGGAGATAAGATCAGCGATATATTCGATCCAGTTCTCGCTAATTATATTGAATGGGAGCGATTGGTCATCGGCAACTCTATTCTTCAGAGACTGGATCAGCATCCTCAGCATCAGGATGATGTTGATCGAGAGCAAGTTCTCGCCGCGGAAGTGTTGGCTGGAGCACGCTCGAAGATGAGGTCGAAGGAGAGCATACTAAAATACATCGACGCGCATGCAATGTGACGGCTCGATCGTGGAACGATCGGCGCGACGTACCTACACTCGCAATGAGGCCATGCCTGCATCTAAACCGGAGCGTCTTTCCTGCGTCGACAGCATCATGCGCCACAGGCCAGTAAATCGCTATTGGCGGTGGGACGCACTCTAAAGGTCACCTTTTCTGCTCGTTAGTTGACAACTTCTCCGTCCATCGGGTCGCGCATGACGATGAAGCGCAAAGGCGGCACGCGGGAAGGCCGTACAGCCCGTCGCGCGGGGGCTACAGAACACCGGGCAGGCCGGCACCGGCGCACAGTGGCCACGCGGCGCGGGCTGGCGGGGCATCGAGCGCAGCCCGGCTAACTGGAAAGGTGGTCTACGGCGAACCCACACGCCGTCGCTGCCGGCAACGTTCATTGGCGCTGGCCATAATGAAGAACCAGTTCACCAAGGGCCGGATATACAGCATGATCCAGTCCAGGGCTAAGCGGGAAGGGGGTCGCACCAATCGGTTTCCCGTCTGAAGGACCGCGGCATCGCGCAAACGGGTCTCTCAACCGGTGGGGGACACTGTTCGCGAAAGCCTTGGAAGATCATAGAACTAAAATCGTCCCACTTTCCGGTTAAGTGATTGATGCCGCTCAGAAATGGTACCCCCCCTAGGCGCGAACCGGACCAGTTGGGCCCGTCTGGCGATGTCCGTTGATTGGGGAAGACCGGAAGTCACCGGCTGGGGGGCTAACCGACGCGTTTGACCCAATGCGGAAGTCGGCCCCCGATGAACGGTGCGCGGGCGTGTCCAATGCTGGTCACTGGTGCTGAATATCAGACATCCATCGGAGGGGATCGGACGCCTCGCGGGTCGATTGAGCGGTTCGAGGCGACGTAGTCGATCTCGCCGCGCGTAATGCCGATATCCATCAGCTCCTTATCGCTCAGGTTGCAAAGATCGGCTCGTAACCGATCCCATTTGCGCCATTCTTGAAACGCACCCCAAAAATTCTTGAAGGCGCTGGAGACGCGCCGCGTCGCGGTCGTCTGGGCTAGATCCGTTGCACTGTAGGTCGTGTTCATTGCAGCACCTCCTGGGTGCGTTGTTTCCACCCAGACAACGGTGCCAAGCCGCCGGCGGGCGCGCTTGACATCCTCCTTACATTTTCCTCACCGGCGGCTTATTCTTGGCCGCTCCAGGCGTTGCTAAAGCGCTTCCCGACGATTAGAGGCCCAACCAAGGGTTTTCGCAGCTTGCGTTATCTCTTCGAGGAGTACGCATTCGACACTGACCGACGCGAGCTGCATCGCGGGGCGGACGTGATCTCCGTCGCGCCACAAGTATTCGACCTGCTCGATTACCTAATCCGCAACAGGGAGCGTGTCGTCAGCAAAGAAGACCTCATCAACGCCATCTGGAATGGGCGCAGCGTATCCGATGCAGCGCTGACGACCCGCCTGAATGTCGCTCGCAGCGCAGTCGGCGATTCCGGTGAGGAACAGCGCCTCATCAAAACACTGCCGCGCAAGGGCTTTCGTTTCGTCGGACCAGTGCGGGAAGTGCAGGGGCCGGCAGGCGGGGAAGATGCCAATAATCCAGTAGAACCGAGGAAACCAGCCCTCACGCTCCCCGATAAGCCATCGATCGCCATTCTCCCCTTCGCCAACCTGAGCTCCGATCCGGAACAGGAGTACTTTGCCGATGGAATGGCCGAGGACATCATCACGGCGCTATCTCGTTTCAAGGCGCTGTTCGTCATCGCCCGCAACTCGAGCTTCACATACAAGGGTCGTGTCGTTGACGTGAAGCAGGTCGGACGCGAGCTTGGGGTACGCTATGTGCTGGAAGGGAGCGTTCGCAAGGCGGCAAACCGGGTGCGCATCACGGGACAGCTCGTCGATGCCGCCGCTGGCACACATCTTTGGGCAGACCGGTTTGATGGTGGGCTTGTCGATATCTTCGACCTGCAGGACCAGGTGACTGAGAGCATTGTTGGAGCGATTGCGCCCGCGGTTGAAAATGCCGAGATCGAGCGTGCCAAGCGCAAGCCGACCGAGAGCCTCGACGCCTATACGCTCTATTTGCGCGGTTTGGCCAGGTATTATCAGTTTGCTAGTCAGCAAGCGAACGACGATGCGTTGCGCCTGTTCAACAGCGCAATCGAGCTCGACCCGGATTTTGCGTCTGCCTACGGTCGTGCGGCCTCTTGCTACGTCTATGCCAAGATCAATGACTGGTTTTCAGACACGGCGAAGGAGATTGCCGAAGTGACGAGGCTCGCTCAGCGGGCGGTTGAGTTGGGCAAGAATGACGCGATTGCGCTCGCCGCCAGCGGGTGGGCGTTAGCGTATGTCGTTCGCGATCTTGGGGTAGGTGCCGCCTTAATCGATCGCGCGCTTGTGCTCAATTCCAATTCGGCCGAGGCATGGTTTTACGGTGGCTGGGCCAAAATCTATCTCGGCGAGCCGGAAGCGGCGATCGAGCGCCTCGCGCGTGCCATGCGCCTGAGCCCACTTGATCCGCGGCTGATGGGAATGCGAGCCGGGACCGCGTATGCCCATTTCCTCCTGGGCCGCCATCACGAAGCGGCATCTTGGGCGGCAATGGCATTGCAGGACAATCCGGACTATCAACCTGGATTACGCATCGCCGCCGCAAGCAATGCAATGGCCGGACGACCGGAGCAAGCACACAGGGCAATGGCTCGACTGCGGCAACTCAATCCGGCGCTACGTGTTTCCACTCTCAAATACCGGGGCCCTTGGCGGGCCGAAGACCTCTTGCGATATGAAGAAGGATTGCGGCAAGCCGGGCTGCCCGAATGAACATCACGGCCAGGTGGTCGCCTTGTTGCGACGAGTTGATCGAAGAGTGCGACTTCCAGAACAGCGCTTAAGCCGGCGTCATGTCGGCTGACAGAAGCAGATCGGACGGCGGTCCATGCTTGCCTCCACCGCCGCTAGTGACCCATTGCAGCCATTGGTCACTAGCGCTTATTCCGACGCAGCGATTATTGCGGCGCGGCGAACTTCGTTGTCTTGGTCCGTCAACTGTGATGAGGTTGTGGGGTTAGGTGCAGTCCGGCACGCACGCTGTTCCGACGCAGTCGACGGTGCTCTCTCCCTGAACCGGCATCACGGCGAGGCGGGACACGGCAGGTCGTTCGGTGTCGCTACATTTTGTTTGACGGAGGAGGACGACCATGAGGTTTGCCTATGTCCGAAGTGCGGTTGCAGCGCTCTCTCTTCTATCGGCCCAAGCGTCTGCACAAGAGCAACCGGTGACGACGAAATGCGAGTCGGCGCCGCTGATGGCTGCCTTTACCGTGTTCAGCGAGACCGGCCGCATGCCGCCGAACATGGTCAAGTTTATTGGGGACGCGGCATTGAACAAGATCGAGCCCTACAAGGCTTTCGATAATGTCTACTATGTCGGCATCTGTTGGGTCTCTGCCTGGCTGATCACCTCGCCAAATGGCCACGTGCTGATTGACACGCTCTATGGGCCGTATACCAGCCAATTGCTGGAAAACATTCGCACGCTGGGGTTCGATCCCATGGACATCAAGCTGGTCGTTGTCACCCACGGTCACGTGGACCATGCAGGGGGGATTGGCCAACTCAAATCGGAGCTGGCGCCTGGAACACGGTTTGCCATGACCAAAGAGGGTTGGCGGGAAGGTGCGGAAGAGTCATCGCACCCGCGATGGCCATGGGTGATGATTGAGCCTGACATCGTGCTCACCGATGGCCAGACGGTCGCCGGTGGCGACATTGCGATTCAGGCGTTCGAGACACCTGGTCACACGATGGGCACCGCCTCATTCGCATTTGATGCACGTGATGGCGCCCGCACTTACCGCGCGTTCACGGTTGGCGGCCTTGGGCTCAATCGCATACGCGGGCCGGAGCAAGTGGAGGAATTCATCGCCAGTGTAAAGCGTATCCGCACGCTCACGCAGGATGGTGCACGCCCCGTGGAGTTGCACCTCACGACACATGGCTTCTCGACTGGTCTCAACGAAGCGAAGGATCTGCTGAGGACGCGCAAGCCTACGGATCCGCATCCTCTTGTGGACTTGCCAGGTTTCCGCAAGCAGCTCGACGATTTGCAAGCCGGCGCCGAGAAGCGGCTGGGTGTCGAGCGCCAGAAGCAAGCGAAGTGATGTCGATGCCATCCGATTAAGAGCCTTCAGATCAGGTCAGGAATTGGCCGATATTGCTGCAAAAGTCTTTTTGGGGTGACGAATGAAAATTTCTAGAGCCGCTGATGTGTTTTACGCGCGGCGAAGTGAGGGACCATGTCGTTTCGTCCAAAATCGATCACGGACCTCCGTGGGGGCGTTGAAAAGCGACGCAGCAGCTGAGAAGTCCAAAGATCAACTTTCGCGAGATTTTTAGGGTTGTTCGATCTTCGACTTTTGCAACAGTATCGGCCCTAAGCCGACCAACTTCGTCGCTTGCGGCTCGTCTGGTATTGAGGGCAGTCCGGACTTCGCATCAGCGATCCTTCGACCGCCGCTTGTGACCCAAAGGCGACAAATCCCGGTCGCGGCTTGCTCGTATACACGTTGCCATTTGTGGATTAAGTTGCAAAGTTGTCAATGATCTGTCAGCAGGCCGGAGCTGGTCATGCAGCCGATGAACGAGGTCCCATTCGAGACGGCTCTGGGCGAACGTGTCGAAGCAATGCTCGACGCCTGCACGCGATGCGGCAAGTGCGTCGAGGTTTGTCCGAGTGTTGATCCGGCCGGCATCTCGGATACCAAGTCCGAAGACATCATCGGTGGCATCCTCGAACTGGTACGTACCGGCAACGGTCCGGAAGCATCGCGCAAATGGGCGCAGTCCTGCATGCAGAGCGGGGCATGCATCAAGGCGTGCGACTACGGCGTCAATCCGCGTTTCTTGCTTACCATGGCGCGGCTTGGCATCGCGAAGTCGGACTATGAGCTTGCCGAACGACGCCGACAGGGCGTCGAGAGGTACCGCGACGGTAGTCGCGGAGTGACGGTGCTTTCGCGCCTGCAACTCGATACGGAAATGCTCGAACGACTGGGTCAGAAATCGGCGTCGGTTTCCGCGCCCGTAGAGTCGCCGGACTTCGTGTTTTACACGGGCTGCAATGTGCTTAAGACCCCGCACATTGCCTTGCTTGCCCTCGATATCATGGACGCGCTCGGCGTCAGCTACCAGGTGATGGGCGGACCGAGCCATTGTTGCGGCATTCTCCAACTCAAGTCCGGAGACGCCGAGATGGCCGGTCGCATGGGTTCGAGTACCATGGAAAAGCTGTCGCACTCCAACTCGGGTCAGGTGATCTCCTGGTGCCCGACGTGCTACGTCCAGTACACAGAAACCATCTTGCCGACGGTGGAGCGACAGCGTGGCTCCCGCCCGTTCGAGATGAACCCGTTCATGCGCTTTCTCGGTGACCGGCTGGCGCAACTAAAGCCGCACCTTCGGCACAGGGTGGAAATGCGGGTCGCGCTGCACAAGCATCCCGGCGTGGCCGGCGTCGTGGAAGGGGCCACTGAAATTCTGAAGATGGTCCCCGGTATCGAACTCGTGGATCTGAACCAGCCGGCAGTGGGTTTGCAGAGCGTGAATGTTGGCGTACTTCCAAAGTTCAAGCGCGAATTGCAGCTTATGGAACTTGAGGCGGCGCGCGATGCCGGTATCGATGCACTGGTTGCGGTATATCACTCCGATCATCGCGAACTGTGCGCGCACGAGCGCGACTGGCCATTCCGCATCATAAATATCCTTGAAGTGGTTGGCGAAAGCATGGGGCTGCATCGGCACGATCGCTACAAGGAGCTCAAGATCATGCAGGACGCCGACCAGATCGTCGCTGACTGTAGCGACCTGATCGCAAAGCACTCGATTGATCCCCGCAATGCGCGTGACGCGGTGGTCAAGGTGCTGCTTGGCGACCAGCCTCTTCCCCTGAAAGGCGGCACGCTCCCGGAGCAGCGCGCGGGGGTTGTGGCGCCATCGTAGGAGCCCGGCGTCGCCTGTTGGACAAGCCGACGGCCTAACGATGTCAGCTCTCGGGGGTAGAACAGACATGCCGCGCCAGCCGAGCCACTTCCGGGTTTGACCCTGGCTGTGTGAAAACGCTGTGCCGCTGTTATGATTCTCCCGTGATTCTAGGGGGAATTGATGAAGCGCTTCGTTGCGGGGGCGGATCGTAGACAGTCGGCGTTATTGCCCGAATGCCTCGACGATTTCATTGACGAGAGCAACCCTGTTCGCGTGATCGACGTGTTTGTCGACACGCTCGATTTGGCCGAGATGAGCTTCGAAGGAATGGCGCCGGCGGCGACGGGTCGGCCGTCGTACCATCCCTCGGTTCTGCTGAAGCTGTACATCTATGGCTATCTGAACCGAGTGCAGTCGAGCCGGCGGCTGGAGCGCGAGGCCGGACGCAATGTCGAGGTCATGTGGCTGTTGGGTCGGCTCGCTCCTGATCACAAGACGATCGCGGACTTCCGCAAAGACAATGGCCTGGCATTGCGCAAGGTATGTGCGCGCTTCGTCGAACTCTGCCGTGAGATGGGCCTTCTCGCGACAGCGAGCGTTGCCATCGATGGCAGCAAGTTCAAGGCCGTGAACAACCGGGACAAGAACTTCACACGGGCGAAAGTGGAGCGGCGGCGCGCCCAGCTGGAGGAGAGCGTCGCGCGCTATTTGAGCCAACTTGATACCGCCGATCGACAGGAAC
>NZ_JBWBWM010000020.1:0-174488 GCF_056174665.1 Bradyrhizobium sp. WYCCWR15520 | reverse complement strand
GCGCTTGCAAAGCCGACAGACCGGTGAACGGGCGGGGTCAAGGCCGCAGCCGCCGTAGGCGGGGGCGCGCCAGCGCCAGCCTTGAGGCCGGCCGATCACCGGGCTACTTCCAGCACAGTTGCTCTGATTGGATCTTCCTGCGTCTCACCCTTCGGTGGAACCCGCAGCCTAGCCCGGGGAACGTCGGATCGATGGCAAAACGAACGGCGGGCTAAAAAAGATTGCCAACGCGGAGCCGTGACGGCGGATCGTCACTTCCGGAAATTGCGCGGTTGCTCGCGCCGTGCCGGACCTGGCCCCCGGACGGAGGCTGCGGCCCCGCTGGAACCATCGGCCAACCCTCAAACCGGAAAAGCCGCAAATCGTCGCTGGCACCGATGGTTAATCGCGTCTTAACCTCGCCGTATCTATGGTGGTTTGATGGGTTTCCGGGGCTCGCTTCAGCCCTTCGACCGCTTTTGAGAGTACTGGCGTTTCAGACATGGCAATGACCGCCTCTTCCGGCGTGGCGCAGGGCGCTGGCAGTGCAATCCCTGCCGGTCAGGCCGAACGCTCGCCGTTTTTGCGTACGACCGAGCTATTGGCGCCCTATCAGCCGGCCAAGCCATTGATTACGCTGTCCTTGGGCGAGCCGCAGCACCCGGTGCCCGATTTCGTCGGGCCGGTCCTGGCCAAACACATCGCCGAATTCGGCCGCTATCCGCTTGCCAAGGGCATCGAGCCGTTCCGGCGCGCCGCCGCCAATTGGCTTTCGACCCGGTTCCAGCTCCCTCGCCCGATCGACTCCGAGAGCGAAATCCTGGTGCTGAATGGCAGCCGCGAGGGGCTGTTTTTCGCGGCGATCACGGCCGCCCGCTATGTTGGGCCGCGCCAGGGCAGGCCGGCGATCCTGATGCCCAACCCGTTTTATCCGGCCTATGGCGCGGGCGCCCGCGCAGCTGGTTGCGAACTGATCTACCTGCCGACCACGCTCGCCAACGGATTTTTGCCGGATCTCGATTCGCTCGATGAGGCGACGCTGGCCCGAACCGTCGCCATGTTCATCGCCTCGCCCGCCAATCCGCAAGGCTCGGTCGCCTCGCGCGACTACTTCACGCGGCTGAAGAGCCTCGCCGACCGCTACGGTTTCATGATCCTGAGCGACGAGTGCTATTCGGAAATCTACACCAGGCAGGCGCCGGGCAGCGCGCTGGAATGCGCCGGACCCGATTTCACCAACGTCGTTGCGTTCCAGTCGCTGTCGAAACGCTCGAACCTGCCGGGCATGCGCGTCGGCTTTGCCGCCGGAGACCGGAAATTTCTCGCGGCCTTTCACGAATTGCGCAACGTCGCCGCACCGCAGGTGCCGGTGCCGCTGCAGCACGTCGCGGTCGCCGCCTATAGCGATGAAACCCATGTCGAAGAGAACCGCAGGCTCTACCGCATCAAGTTCGATCTCGCCGACCAGATTCTCGGCAGCCGCTACGGCTATGTGCGGCCCGCCGGCGGCTTTTGCGTCTGGCTCGACGTATCCGAGCGCGGCGGTGATGAGGCGACGACGGTGAGACTTTATCGGGACGCAGGCGTCCGCGTGATCCCAGGAAGTTATCTGTCGCGGCTGCAGAACGACGGCTTCAATCCCGGCGCGGGCTACATCCGCCTCGCACTGGTCTCCGATAGTGAATCAACCGCCGAGGCGTTGCACCGGCTGGTCGAAATTCTGGATTAATCGCAGGGCCCCATGAGCATGCCAGCGATCGAACGTGTTATTCCCCTGGTCGGCCATCTGCCGGTTTCGATCCGCGAGGCGCTGGCGCGGCGCCTGCGCGAGCTCGCCGGTCTTTGCCTGATCGCGCTTTCCGGCGTGGCTGCGGCGGCGTTGATGACGTGGTCGGTGCAGGACCCGAGCCTGAGCCATGCGACGTCGCGGCCGATCCGCAATGTCCTCGGCTATCCCGGCGCGATCGGCGCCGATCTGCTGATGCAGATTCTCGGTCTCGGCGCGATCATGCTGATCCTGCCCGTCGCCGTGTGGGGCTGGCGCATGCTGACCCATCGTACCTTCGACCGCGAAGCGCTGCGCCTTGGATGCTGGATTCTCTGCACGGTGATCGCGGCCGGCTTTGCCAGCTGCTGGCCGCATGGCGGAGCCTGGGCGCTGCCGACCGGTCTTGGCGGCGTCGTTGGCGATGCGCTGGTGCGCGCGCCAGCGGTGGTGTTCGGTCCGGCCGGCTTCACCTATCGTCTCGTGCTCGGCATCATCCTGTTTGCGGCGATGTGCGCAGCCTTTCTGTTTGCCAGCGGCTGGGGCTCGCGCCCGCGAGATGAAGAGCTGACGCCGATCGAAGACGATGACACCCCCTTCGAGGAAGAAGGGGATCGCGGTTCGGTCCCGCTCGGATGGGTGTATCATGCGCTGATGAGCTTGAAGGCGCGGCTCGGTTGGCTGATGACCGCGGCCTACCGATCACTGGTGTCGAGTTCGCCGCCGCCTCGCAGGGCCTCGTTCGAACGTCAGGAACCAAGCCTCAGCGGCCGCGCCGCCCCGACACTTGCCCCGCGGGAAGAGGAATTCGAGGACGAGGAAGAAGAGGAAGACGAGGAGGAAGAAGCTCCCGCCGCCCGTACCCCGCGCAAGAAACCCGCGCCGCGTGCCTCGGCGCGCAAATCCGACAAGTTCGAACTGCCTTCGGTCTCGATGCTCACGGCGCCCAAGGCGTCGGATCGACAGCCACTCAGCAAGGCCGAACTGGAAGCCAATTCGCGCGCGCTGGAAGGCGTGCTCGGCGACTTTGGCGTCCGCGGCGAGATCGTCAAGGCCAACCCCGGCCCGGTGGTAACACTCTACGAACTCGAACCGGCGCCCGGCATCAAATCCTCGCGCGTCATCGGCCTCGCCGACGATATCGCCCGCTCGATGAGCGCGCTCTCGGCCCGCGTTGCCGTGGTCGCGGGCCGCAACGCCATTGGCATCGAACTGCCGAATGTCCATCGCGAAAAGGTTTATCTGCGCGAATTGCTGACTACCAAGGACAGCAACGAGTCGACGGTGAAGTTGCCGCTCTGCCTCGGCAAGAACATCGGCGGCGAATCCATCATTATCGATCTCGCGCGCACGCCGCATATGCTGATCGCCGGTACCACCGGCTCCGGCAAATCGGTCGCCATCAACACCATGATCCTCAGCCTGGTCTATCGCCTGAGGCCGGATCAGTGCCGCCTGATCATGGTCGACCCCAAGATGCTCGAACTCTCCGTCTATGACGGCATCCCGCATCTGCTGACGCCGGTCGTGACCGATCCGAAGAAGGCGGTGGTCGCGCTGAAATGGGCCGTGCGCGAGATGGAAGAGCGCTACAAGAAAATGGCCAAGCTCGGCGTGCGCAACATCGACGGTTACAACCAGCGCCTCGTCGAAGCCAAGGGCAAGGGCGAGGAGCTGACGCGCACGGTGCATACCGGCTTCGACAAGGAAACCGGCAAGGCGATCTACGAGGAAGAAAAGCTCGAGCTCGAACCGCTGCCCTATATCGTCATTATCGTCGACGAAATGGCCGACCTGATGATGGTGGCCGGCAAGGACATCGAAGGCGCGGTGCAGCGCCTGGCACAGATGGCGCGCGCCGCGGGCCTCCACGTCATCCTCGCCACGCAGCGTCCCTCGGTCGACGTCATCACCGGCACCATCAAGGCGAATTTCCCGACCCGCATCGCCTTCCAGGTCACTTCGAAGATCGACAGCCGCACCATTCTCGGCGAGATGGGGGCCGAGCAGCTGCTTGGCCAGGGCGACATGCTCTATATGGCCGGCGGCGGCCGCATCAGCCGCGTGCACGGTCCCTTTGCTTCCGACGAGGAGGTCGAGAAGGTCGTGCGTCATCTCAAGACGCAGGGCTCACCGGAGTATCTGGAAGCGGTCACCGCGGAGGAGCCGTCCGAGGAAGACGGCGCGGTATTCGATTCCACCGGCATGGGCGCCGATGGCGGCGGCGACCTGTTCGCGCAGGCGGTTGCGATCGTCAAGCGCGACCGCAAGGCCTCAACCTCCTACATTCAGCGCCGGCTGCAAATCGGCTATAACCGTGCCGCCTCGCTGATGGAACGAATGGAACAGGAAGGGATCGTCGGACAGGCGAATCACGCCGGTAAACGCGAAATTCTGGTCGAGGAGGAAGAGGGCGGGTTTTAAAAATCGGCGCGGAACAGCGCTTCAGCGCAACGATTTTCACGGAAAAACGATATCTCCTTTGGTCGAAAGCACGATAAACTGGCTGGCAACGGGGCCCCCTCGTTCGAATAGAGATCCGAAATACCTGATGACAGAACAATCCACCCATCGCGGGCTGCGCACCGGACTGGCCCTTTTGATCGCCACCTCCATCGCCGGCTTCGCCACGCCGGCGCTCGCGCAGAACGTTCCGGTTCCGAAGCCCGCGCCCAAGGCCCGCGAGGGCGGCGTGCAGATGAGCGCGCAGGATAAGGTTCCGATGACCACCGGCGCCACCCAGGCACCGCCGAATCCGGTGATCCCGAACCCGAACCGCAATGTCCCGGCCAATGTGTTTGCAACCTTCGATGCCAACCAGAAGGCGCAGGCTGCCCGGGTGAGTTCCTACCTGTCCTCGCTGCAGACGCTGGTCGGAAATTTCGTCCAGGTCGGGCCAGATGGCAGCAAGACCAAGGGCGATTTCTACATTCAGAAGCCGGGCAAGGTGCGCTTCGAATATGACGACCCGAGCCCGATCGCGATTGTCGCCGACGGCTCGTCGCTGGCGGTGCGTGACCGCAAGCTCGCGACCCAGGACATCTATCCGCTGTCGCAAACGCCGCTGCGTTTCCTGCTGTCGGACCGGATCGATCTGTTGAAGGATACCAATGTCGTCAGCGTCACAGCTGATGATGTCTTCATCAGCGTCACCATCGAGGAGAAGCAGGCCTTGATCGGCACCAGCCGGCTGATGCTGATGGTCGGCACCAAGGACGGCCAGCTCAAGCAATGGACGGTGACCGACCCGCAGGGCTACGACACCACCGTTGCAGTTTACAATCTGGACTCGTCCAAGAAGGTCGATCCCGGCCTGTTCAAGATCGACTTCACCAATTACATCACGCCGGCGAACTGAGCCGCGCTTTCTGCGCAGCCGTCGGGTGGGCAAAGCGCAAGCGTACCCACCATCTTCACCGGTGCGCCTTTGTCCACTCTACGCCACCTGTGGACAACGCGCGCGACGTCACCATGAACCGTGGTAATACACGGCCCTCATGCGTTTCTCCCTGACAACGTGGAATATCAATTCGGTGCGCCTGCGCATCGACATCGTCGCCAAATTCCTCAAATCGGCGCGGCCGGACGTGCTGTGCCTGCAGGAAACCAAATGTATCGACGACGCGTTTCCGCTGAAGCGATTCAAGCGTCTCGGCTATGAGCATGTCGCGCTGAACGGACAGAAGGGCTATCACGGCGTCGCCATCGTCTCGAAACTGCCCTTCGAAGCCACCGACATCAGAACCTTCTGCGACAAGATCGATTCACGGCACATCTCGGTGGCGTTCGGCGAGAAGGCCCAGCTTGCGAAGCCGGTGGTGCTGCACAATTTCTACGTCCCGGCCGGCGGCGACATTCCCGATCCGGTGCTCAATCCGAAGTTCGATCACAAGCTGAAATTTCTCGACGAGATGAAGGCCTGCGAGCCGCTGCATCCGCGCGGTGACGACCGGCATATCCTGGTCGGCGACCTCAACGTCGCGCCGCATGAAAACGACGTGTGGTCGCACAAGCAGCTCCTGAAGGTGGTCTCGCACACACCGATCGAATGCGAAAAGCTCCTGGCCGCGCAGGTCCATGGCGAATGGTTCGACGTCGCGCGCGAGCGAATCCCGCTATCTGAAAAGGTCTATACGTGGTGGAGCTACCGCGCGGCCGACTGGACGGTCGGTGACCGCGGCCGTCGGCTCGACCACATCTGGGTGTCGCGCGCGCTGAAAGACGGTGTCAGCGATTTCAAGATCACCCGCGATGCTCGCGGCTGGGAGCGCCCGTCCGACCACGTGCCGGTGACGGTCACGCTGGAAGTATAGCGATCAGATACTCAGCTTGGCGCCGGCCATCAGAATATCGCTGGCGAGCTGGCTGGTGCGGGTGGCGAGTTCATCGCGCAGGCGGCGCGCGGCGGCAGGATCGCTTTCGAGCACACGCTGAAACAGGCTGCGTGCCACGCGGATGACCGAGGAATGATCAAGCGCGACCGCGCTCGACGGCCGTTTCATCGCGACGATCAGCGCCAGTTCGCCGATCAGGGAGCCGGGGCCGGCGACGACTTCAGCGCCGCCGTCCTCGACGCGAAACGAGCCGCGCTGCACGATGTAGCCGGCATCCGCATCATCGCCGGCATTGAACAGATAATCGCCCGGCGAGAAATCGCGCTGCTCCGAGCCGATCGCCAGCATGCGCAGAGCCGCCGTCCCCAACAGGTGCAATGTCGGGACCCGCTCGAGCAGGGCTACATCATCTTCGATCGACATGGACCGGTGACCGGGACGCGCGGAAAATTACGAACCGTGGCTGCGAATCGTATCACGGCACCAGCTTGTAGCCACCAGCTTCCGTCACCAGGATTTCCGGGTTGGCCGCATCTTTCTCGATCTTCTGCCGGAGCCGGTAAATATGGGTTTCCAGCGTGTGCGTGGTGACACCCGAATTGTAACCCCAGACTTCCTGCAGCAGCGTCTCGCGCGACACCGGCAACTGGCCGGCACGATACAGGAAGCGCAGGATCGCGGTTTCCTTCTCCGTCAGTCGCACCTTTCTGGCATTGGCGGCGGTCAGCATCTTGGAGCCGGGGCGGAAGCTGTAAGGGCCGACGGAAAACACCGCGTCCTCGCTGGCCTCGTGTTGGCGAAGTTGCGCCCTGATCCGGGCGAGCAGGACGGCGAACCGGAACGGCTTGGCGACGTAGTCATTGGCGCCGGATTCGAGGCCCAGAATGGTGTCGGAATCGGTGTCGTGGCCGGTGAGCATGATGATCGGCGCCTTGAAGCCGCCCTTGCGGAGGCTCCGCACGACTTCGCGTCCGTCGGTATCCGGCAGGCCGACATCCATCAGCACCAGATCGGGGGAGTTGGCTTTGGCGGCGCTGGCGCCCTTGGCGCCGGTATCGACTGCAGAGGCTTCGAACTCCTCATGCAACGATAGTTGCTCGACCAGCGTGTCGCGCAGATCGGTGTCGTCATCCACGATCAGGATCTTGCGGGCATTGGGCATAGGATACGATCCTCTTGAGGCAGGCGGCGGACACAGGCGGGGGCGTCTCAAGCCGGGTCTTGGTCGATGACAAACCTGATTCGCGGGCAAATTTCGCTAGCAAGCCGCGTCATCAGGGTACTGATTCGTATTGAGGTAAGACATTGTTACAGATTCACAAGCCGATCACAGTCTATCCCAAATTTGGGACGCGTTTGGATGAATGTCCTGTAATGGCGTCAGTTAGAATAGCAGCGGCCGGGCAGACAATCCCCGGATTTGGGCATTGGCATGGAAAACAACCCAATTTCAATCACTTATAAGACAGCTGCGCGTGATCGGCCGCTTGCGGCGATCCGGGTCCGCCAGGCCGCCGGCGACCCCCGACGGGGGTGGCTGACCGCAGACGGCTGGACTGTGCCGGTGGCACTTGGCCGCGGCGGCATCCTCGCCAACAAGCGGGAGGGCGATGGCGGCACCCCGAGGGGCACCTATCATCCGCTGCGATTGTGGTGGCGCGCCGACCGCCATATTCGGCCCCGGACCTATCTGCCGGCCCGGCCAATCCGGCCCGAAGACGCCTGGTGCGAAGACCCGGGCGACCGCCATTACAACCAGCCGATCCGCCTGGTCCGGAATCAGCCTGGCGACCGGCTGACGCGTGAGGACCATCTCTACGACTTCATCGTCGAGATCGATCACAACAGCGCGCCGCGCATTGCCGGTCGCGGCAGCGCCGTGTTCCTGCATCTGGCGCGGACCAATTTCTCGCCGACAGCCGGATGCGTCTCAATGACAAAATCCGCCATGCTGCGGCTGTTACGGCGCATGGGCCCGCAAACGAGAATCATGATCGGCTGATGGGGAATCACACGCGATGCTCGACAGGAACGCAATAGAAGCCGCGTCAAAGACGCTGCACGACCACTGGCGCGCCGGCACCAAATTATCCGGCCTCGACGCCTCGCTACGGCCGCGCGACCGGATTGAGGCCTACGCTATTCAGGCGACAATCGAAAAGTACTCGTCCGAGAGCCTGTTCGGCTGGAAGATCGCGGCCACCAGCGAAGCCGGGCAAAAGCACATCAATGTCGAGGGGCCAATGGCCGGGCGCATTCTGGCCGAGACAGTCATTCCCGATGGCGGAACGGCTTCGATGGCAGGCAATGAAATGCGCGTCGCTGAACCCGAATTCGCCTTTCGCATGCGCGTCGATCTGCCGGCGCAACCGACACCCTATACGGTTCAGCAGGTGCTCGATGCCGTCGACACGCTGCATCCGGCCATCGAGATTCCCGATTCGCGCTTTGCCGATTTCGCCGGCGCCGGCGAAGCGCAGCTCATCGCCGACAACGCCTGTGCGCATCTGTTCGTGCTGGGCCCTGCCGCAACGGCCGACTGGCGCTCGATGGACCTCGTCGAGGAACGGCCGGTCATGACGATGCGCGGCGAAAAATTCGTCGGCCACGGCAAGAACGTGCTGGGCGATCCGCGGATTGCGCTGACCTGGCTTGCAAACGAACTGCGCCAGCTTGGCGTGACGCTGAAGGCAGGGCGAATCGTCACGACAGGCACCTGCCATCCGCCGCTGCCGATTCAATCGGGCGATTTTTTCGCAGTCGATTTCGGCGCGCTTGGGAAGGTGTCGGTAGGATTTGAATAGGCCTCACCGGGCCCCGAAAATCGCCGAGCCCACCCGCACATGCGTTGCGCCCATCTGGATCGCGACCGCGAAATCGGCGCTCATGCCCATCGACAGATTTTTCAGGCCATTGCGCGCGGCGATCTTGGCCGTCAGCGCAAAATGTGGCGCCGGCGCGTCGTTGACCGGCGGGATGCACATCAGGCCGGAAATGACCAGACCATATTTGTCGCGGCAGCTCGCGAGGAAGGCATCGGCATCGCCGGGCGCGATGCCGGCCTTTTGCGGCTCCTCGCCAGTGTTGATCTGAACGAACAATTCCGGCCGTTTGTTCTGCGAATTGATTTCCTTGACCAGCGCTTCGCAAATGCTGGGACGGTCGACCGAATGGATGGCGTCGAACAGCGCCACGGCTTCCTTCGCCTTGTTGGATTGCAGCGGCCCGATCAGATGCAACGCAATCCCGGGATGGGACGACACTAGCGCCGGCCATTTCGCCTTGGCTTCCTGCACGCGATTTTCGCCGAACACGCGCTGCCCGGCATCGATAACCGGCGAAATCGCTGCGGCATCAAACGTCTTCGACACCGCGATCAGCGTCACCGATGCACGCTCGCGGCGCGCTTCCTTGCACGCGCGCGCGATGTCCTGCTCCACTTGAGCCAGACCAATTGGTAAAGACTTGGTTAGTGGCGTCGTCATCTCTCTCGCATCGTGTCGTATTTCGGCGAGGAGATTTTACGGCATTTCCTCGAATTTTACCAAGTTCGGGAAAGGCTTTTTGAACCCTTCGCTCTACCCTGTGGTGCGGGGGGGCAGGATGTCTGGCGTTACTTTCAACCGCAAGCGGGTCAAGCTCAAGAAGCTGCTCGGAATCCGGGCGCGGCTTGCGATGCTGGCCGTGCTGCTGGTGGCGCCCTTGATGCTGGAGCGCGTCCGCTCGCTCGAAGACACCCGCGCCAAACAGATCACGACGGCTTCGGAAGAATACGCCAACATCACCCAGCACAGCGCCCAGACCCAGCGCGAAGTGATCTCCTCCGTCGAGACCATGCTGAAATCGGCCGCCTATATCCGCGCCTCCAGCGGCATCGGGCGCAGTTGCGAAATCTTGCGCGCCAGCCTGCCCGCCAACCTGCCCTGGATCCGCGGCATCATGCTCGTGAGCAAGGAAGGTGTGGTGCAGTGCTCGACGCTGAACATTCAGGTCGGCCTCAACATCGGCGATCGCGACTATTTCAGGAAGGCGCAGGAGACGCGCGATTTCGTCTTCAGCGACTATCTGTTCGGCAGGACCAACAACCGCCCGATCATGATGGCGGCCTATCCGGTCGCCGCGATCAATCCGGAAGAAGAATCGGTTGCGGTCGCCGGCATCAATCTGGACTGGCTGTCGAAGATCATGGCCAATTTCAGCGGACGGCCGGGCATATCAGCTTTGTTGATCGACAGCACCGGCGTGGTGCTGGCGGCACCGCCGGACCAGGCCAGCATGATCGGCCAGCCGCTCGACAACGTGCCACTGTTGTCGGCAATCACCTACAAGGCGCTCAGCTCCAACTCCGACACCGGCTCGCTTTCCTTTACCGCGACCGACGGCTCCAAGCGCGCGATCAGTTTCGCGCGCATTCCCGGGACGCAATCGCGCCTGATCGTCAGCGTCGACGAGGCCAAGGTGACGGCGGTGATCAATCGCGAGATCCGCACCGCCTATCTGCAACTCGGATTCGTCTGCCTGTTCGTGCTGCTCGGCGCGCTGATCGGCGCCCAGAAGCTCATCATCAATCCGATCGAAGTCATGACCGGCATGGCCAGGCGATTCGGCGAGGGCGACTGGACAGCCCGCGTCACGCGCAGCCGCCTGCCGTCGGAATTCATGCCGCTGGCCCGCGCCTTCAACGCAATGGCGGCCCAGCTCAGCCAGCGCGAGCGCGAACTGGTCGCCACCAACGACCGGCTCACCGTGATGGCCTCGATCGACATGCTCTCGGGCCTTGCCAACCGCCGCGGCTTCCAGAGCCGGCTCGATTTCGAATGGTTGAAGGCACAGCAACATCATAGCGAGCTGTCGCTGCTAATGATCGATGTCGATCACTTCAAGCTCTACAACGACACCTATGGCCACCCCGAAGGCGACGCCTGCCTGGCCCGGATCGGCGCAACGCTGGCGGGCATCGCTGCCGACACCATGGGCTTTGCCGGCCGCTATGGCGGCGAGGAATTCTGCCTGTTGCTGCCGAACACCAGCGCGCAGAAGGCGCTCGAGATCGGCGAAACCGTGCGCGCGACCGTTCAGGGCCTCGCCCTGCCCCACATCACCTCCAGCTACGGGATGGTCACTGTCAGCGTCGGCGTCGCCGCTACGCTTCCGAGCGACACCCAAACCCCCGGCGACCTGATCGAAGCCGCGGACGCCGCCCTCTACGCCGCCAAGCACCGCGGCCGCAACACCGTGGTCGAGCACGGCTTTGCCAAGCTGGTCGACGAGGCCGGGATCGCGATGGCGGGGTGAGCCGACGCTCCGCGTCACCGGCCAAATGACTGTTCCTGCCGTCCCAACCCGTTGACCCCGCAGCCGCTTTTGTGGCCTAGTCCGCCGTCCTCTGGACGGGACCCGAATCCACAAAAAGCCCTGCAATTCCATGACCTCCGAACGTTACAACGCCCGTGATTCCGAGCCTCGCTGGCAGCGCCAGTGGGACGAAAAGGCGATCTTTGCGTCGAAAAACGATGACCCGCGGCCGAAATACTACGTGCTCGAGATGTTCCCCTACCCGTCCGGGCGCATCCATATCGGCCATGTCCGGAACTATACGCTGGGCGACGTGCTGGCGCGGTTCATGCGCGCCAGGGGTTTCAACGTGCTGCACCCGATGGGCTGGGACGCTTTTGGCCTGCCGGCGGAGAACGCCGCAATCGAGCGCAAGGTCGCGCCAAAGGCGTGGACCTACGACAACATCGCCGCGATGAAGAAGCAGTTGCGGTCGATCGGGCTGTCGCTCGACTGGAGCAGAGAATTCGCGACCTGCGACCCCAACTATTACAAGCATCAGCAGAAGATGTTTCTGGACATGCTGCGCGCCGGCCTGGCCGAACGCGAGAAGCGCAAGCTCAACTGGGATCCGGTCGACATGACCGTGCTCGCCAACGAGCAGGTGATCGACGGCCGCGGCTGGCGCTCGGGCGCGATCGTCGAACAGCGCGAGATGAGCCAGTGGGTCTTCAAGATCACGAAGTACTCGCAGGAGCTGCTGGACGCACTCGACGGGCTGGACCGCTGGCCCGACAAGGTGCGGCTGATGCAGCGCAACTGGATCGGCCGCTCCGAAGGCCTGCTGATCCGCTTCGCGCTGGATGCTGCAACGACGCCGGCGGGCGAAACCGAGCTGAAGATATTCACGACGCGGCCGGACACGCTGTTCGGCGCAAAATTCATGGCGATCTCGGCCGACCATCCGCTGGCGATAGCCGCGGCGGCGAAGAATCCAAAGCTCGCCGAGTTCATCGCTGACATCAAGAAGATCGGCACCGCGCAGGAAATCATCGACACCGCCGAGAAACAGGGTTTTGACACCGGCATCAAGGCGGTTCACCCGTTCGATCCGAACTGGAAGCTGCCGGTTTACGTCGCGAATTTCGTGCTGATGGAATACGGCACCGGCGCCATCTTCGGCTGCCCGGGCCACGACCAGCGCGACCTCGACTTCGTCAATAAATATAATCTCGGCGTCACGCCGGTGGTCTGTCCCGAGGGTCAGGACCCAAAAAGCTTCGTGATCACCGACACCGCCTATGATGGCGATGGCCGCATGATCAATTCCCGTTTCCTCGATGGCATGACCATCGACGAGGCCAAGGAAGAGATTGCAAAACGGCTGGAATCGGAGATACGGGGCAATGAGCCGGTCGGCGAGCGCCAGATCAATTTCCGCCTGCGCGACTGGGGCATCTCGCGCCAGCGCTATTGGGGCTGCCCGATCCCTGTCATCCATTGCCCGAAATGCGATGTGGTGCCGGTGCCGGACGACCAGTTGCCGGTGACGCTGCCGGAGGACGCAACCTTCGACAAGCCCGGCAACGCGCTCGACCATCATCCGACCTGGAAGCACGTCACCTGCCCGAAATGCGGCGGCAAGGCTAGCCGCGAAACCGACACCATGGACACCTTCGTGGATTCGTCCTGGTATTTTGCGCGCTTTACCGATCCCTGGAACGAGAAAGCGCCGACCACGCCTGCAGTCGCCGACCGGATGATGCCGGTCGACCAGTATATCGGCGGCGTCGAGCACGCGATCCTGCATCTGCTCTACAGCCGGTTCTTCACCCGCGCGATGAAGGCGACCGGCCATATCAACATGGACGAGCCGTTCGCCGGCATGTTCACGCAAGGCATGGTGGTGCACGAGACCTATCAGAAGGCCGACGGCACCTATGTCACGCCGGCCGAGGTGAAGGTCGAGGTCATCGGCGGCGAACGGCGCGCAACGATGATCGAGGGCGGCGAGGAAGTTTCGATCGGCGCCATCGAGAAGATGTCGAAGTCGAAGAAGAACACCGTCGACCCCGATGACATCATCGCGACCTATGGCGCCGACGTCGCGCGCTGGTTCATGCTGTCGGACTCCCCGCCCGACCGCGACGTGATCTGGAGCGACGAGCGCGTGCAGGGCGCCTCACGCTTCGTGCAGCGGCTGTGGCGGCTGGTGAACGAATCGGCCGAAATCGCCAAATCGGCAGCTGCCGACCGGCCGGCCACGTTCGGCCCCGAGGCGCTGGCGCTGCGCAAGGCGGCCCACGGCGCGCTCGACAAGGTCTCGTCAGGCATCGAGCGGCTGCACTTCAACGTCTGCCTGGCCCATGTCCGGGAATTCGCCAATGCGCTGGCGGAGGTGCTGGGGAAGGGCGGCAAGCCGGCGGCCGATACCGCCTGGGCGGTTCGGGAAGCCGCGACCATCCTGGTTCAGCTCATTGCGCCCATGATGCCCCATCTGGCTGAAGAGTGCTGGCAGGTTCTGGGCCAGCAGGGGCTGATTTCAGAGGCCAACTGGCCCCAAATCGAACGCGATTTGCTGGTTGAAGACACCGTGACGCTGGTGGTCCAGGTCAACGGCAAGAAGCGGGGTGATGTTACCGTGCCACGGGTCGCCCAAAATCCGGAAATTGAGGCTGCCGTTTTGGCGCTCGATGCGGTAAAAGTCGCTCTCGGCGGCAAGGCTGTCCGCAAGGTAATCGTAGTTCCCATGAGGATCGTGAATGTCGTTGGCTAAGACCCGGATCGCCGTTCGGCTCATCGCCGTCGCCGCTCTGGCGGCGCTCACGGCCGGCTGCTTCCAGCCAATGTATGCCGAACGTACCGACGGCAAGCCCGGCTTGCGCGAAAAGCTGATGGGCGTGGAAGTCCCACCGGTCGACAAGCCCAACGCGTCGCGGGAAGCCCGAATCCAGGTGGAGATACGTAACGCGCTGGCGTTCAAGCTCTACGGCAACGCCACCGGCATGCCGCCGACCCACCGCCTGGTGCTGCGCTTCACCAGCTCGCGCTCCTCGCTGATGATCGATCCCAACACCGCGCTGCCGTCGAGCGAAAATTACGGCATCGACGCGCAGTACAATCTGATCGACCTTGCCACCAACAAGTCGGTCATGACCGGCACGACCTTCTCCCGCGTGTCTTACGACATTCCGGGCAATCTGCAGCGCTTCGCCCGCGCCCGCGCCTTCCGCGATGCCGAGGATCGCGCCGCCAACGAAATTGCGGAAAACATCCAGACCCGGCTGGCGTCGTTCTTCTACGCCGGCACCTGACCGCCATTGGTCGCGCTCCGCGGAAAAGACATCGACACTTTTCTCGCCCGGCCTGATGCCGGCCGTCCCATCATCCTGCTTTACGGTCCGGACGCCGGTCTGGTGCGCGAGCGCGCCGATGCGTTGATTGCGTCGGCGGTCGACGATCCCAACGATCCCTTTTCGCTGGTGCGGCTCGACGGCGACGAGCTGGCGGCCGAGCCGTCGCGGCTGGTCGATGAAGCCATGACGATCCCGATGTTCGGCGGCCGACGGGCGATCCGCGTGCGCGCCGGCTCCCGCAGTTTTGCCAGCGGCGTCGATACGCTGGCCGATTCGCCAGTGAAGGATTGCCGCATCGTGATCGAGGCCGGTGAGCTCCGGCCGGAATCGCCGCTGCGCAAGGCCTGCGAGCGCGCCAAGACCGCAGTCGCCATCGCCTGCTATCCCGACACCGAGCGCGATCTGTCGAGACTGATCGACGAGGAATTGCGGACGTCCAATTTGCGCATTGCCGCCGATGCGCGCGCCGTGCTGATGTCGCTGCTCGGCGGCGACCGCCAGGCCTCGCGCAACGAACTGCGCAAGCTCGCGCTCTATTCCCACGGCAAGGGCGAGATCGCGCTCGACGATGTCATGACCGTCGTGTCCGACGCCTCCGAGCTGAAACTCGACCCGATCGTGGACGGCGCCTTTGCCGGCAAGCCGGACCTGGTCGAAGGCGAATTTGCCAAGGCCATGGTCGCCGGCACCTATCCCGGCGTGATCATTTCCGCCGCGCAGCGCCAGGCGGCCTGGCTGCACAAATCGGCGCTCGCGGTCGCGGAAGGAACGCCGGTCTCGACCTTGCTCGAAAGCGGCTATCCGCGCCTGCACTTTTCGCGCAAGGGCGCCGTCGAAATCGCGCTGCGTAATTTCAGCCCCGCCCGGCTCGCCGGCATCATCGATCAGCTTGGGACCGCGGCGCTCGACATGCGCAAACAGGCCTCGCTGGCGTCAGCCATCGGGCTGCGCACACTGCTATCGATTGCGGCCAATGCGAAACGACGGGGGTGAGATGTCGGATGGGGCGGAGGACGCCGTAACCCTTTGGCGTCCGGTTGGACCGAAGGAGCTGGAATTGATTCGCAACAGCGGAATGCGCGCGTTTCCGCCGCGACTTCCCGATCAGCCCATCTTCTATCCGGTGCTCTCAGAAGAATACGCGGTGAAGATTGCCCGTGACTGGAACGTGCCGGCCAGCGGCTCTGGCTATGTCACTCGTTTTCAAGTCAGACGGAGTTTCCTGGAAAACTACAGTGTCCAAAAGGCTGGTGGCTTGGCTCATTTGGAGTACTGGATTCCTGCCGAGGAAATGGCCGCTTTCAATGCGGCCATCGTGGGTGAGATCGAAGTCGTCGCCGAGTTTCGCTGACGCCGCGCTCTCCGACCGTCATTGCGAGCGAAGCGAAGCAATCCATCGCGCCACAAGTGGAGGAATGGATTGCTTCGTCGCTATCGCTCCCTTGCGCAAACGCTTCGCGTTTGTCGCAGGCAATGACGCGGAGAGACTTATCAATTCCCCTTCTCCAGCCGTCGCATCACCTCATCCAACTGTTCGAGATTGCGATAGCTGATCTGGACGCTGCCGCCGGGGTCGCGGTGGTTGACGGTCACGGTGAGGCCGAGCGCATCGCTGACGCGCTTCTCCAGCGCGATCGTGTCGGGATCTTTTGTCTTGCTGCCGCCGCCCCTCGCCTTCTGCGGCTTGCGCTCCGGCACACCCTCTTCATGCGCCAGCGCTTCGGTCTGGCGGACGTTGAGACCTTCCGCGACGATGCGCTTGGCTGCGGCCAGCGGATCGGGCACGCCGATCAGCGCGCGGGCGTGACCGGCCGACAATTCGCCGTTCGCAATAAGGGCCTGCACCTCCGCCGGCAATTTCGTCAGCCGCATCATGTTGGCGACGTGGCTGCGGCTCTTGCCGACTTCCTTGGCGATGTCTTCCTGGCTGCGTTTGAATTCGTCGGCCAGCGCGTGATAGCCCTGCGCCTCTTCCATCGCATTGAGGTCTTCGCGCTGCACGTTCTCGATGATCATGATCTCGAGTGCGTCGCTGTCGCTGACTTCGATGGGGACGATCGGCACTTCGTGCAGGCTGGCGAGTTGCGCCGCGCGCCAGCGTCGTTCGCCGGCGATGATCTCGTAGCGGTCCTGCGTGCCTTTCACCGGCCGCACCACGATGGGCTGAATCACGCCGTGCTGCTTGACGGAGGCCGCAAGCTCGCCGAGCTCGGCATCGGAAAAGGTCCGGCGCGGGTTACGCGGATTCGGTTTCAAAAATTCGATCGGCACCTTGCGCTGGTTGCGCGGGCGTTCGACATGCGCGGCCTCACCGCCGACGTCCCCGATCAGACTTGCGAGACCACGACCCAGTCGCGAACGCGTTTCGTCGGCCATCGCCGCCAACTCCCTAGGATTCACTTAAGCTACTCCGGAACTGAATTCGGTGATCGTTGGGTGGGCAAAAGCAAAGCGTGCCCACCGACTCTCGCGGCAGCGCGTAGGATGGGTTGAGCGTAGCGAAACCCATCATCTTTACCACGCGACTTGATGGGTATCGCTGCGCTCAACCCATCCGACATTTCCCTCTAATGCCTCAGCTCGCGCTCGCGCTGGATCACTTCCGTCGCAAGCTTTAGATAGGCTTCGCTGCCGACGCATTTGAGATCGTAGACCAGCACCGGCTTGCCGTAGGACGGCGCCTCGGAGATGCGCACGTTGCGCGGGATCATGGTGTCGTAGACCTTCCCGCCCATGAACTGCCTGACGTCGGCGACCACCTGGTTCGACAGGTTGTTGCGGGAGTCGAACATGGTCAGCACGATGCCGTGGATCGACAGGTTCGGATTGAGGGTCGAGCGCACCTGCTCCACCGTCTGCAGCAGTTGCGACAGACCTTCGAGCGCGAAGAACTCGCATTGCAGCGGCACCAGGATCGCATCCGACGCCGCCATCGCATTGACGGTGAGGAGATTGAGCGAGGGCGGGCAATCGATCAGCACATAGGTGTAATCGGTGTCGGGCGCGGCGTTCTTGTTCAGCGCTGCGATCGCATCGCGCAGGCGGAACGCGCGGCCGGGCGTCGTGCCGAGTTCGAGCTCGAGGCCCGACAGATCCATGGTCGAGGACGCGATGTGCAGCCTCGGCACCGCGGTGGCAACGACCGCATCGCGCAGCGGCGCTTCGCCGATCAGCACGTCATAGGTCGAGCAGTTGCGGTTGCGCCGATCGATGCCGAGACCGGTAGAGGCGTTGCCCTGCGGATCGAGATCGACGATCAGGACGCGCTCGCCAATTGCCGCGAGCGCGGTGCCCAGATTGATCGCCGTGGTGGTCTTGCCGACGCCGCCCTTCTGATTCGCGAGCGACAGGATGCGTGGATGGGGCGGTGGAGTTTGGTCTCTATCTTCTTGATATAACTGATCTAATTCGCTCATGCCCGATCGCCATGTGTGATCGCGGAGGGGTTGCGCCGCTCGATCCGATCGAGTTCGACGATCCAGCCGTGCCCGCCCGTGCGGCTGGAATGGAGTCGCGGTTGAATATTCCAATATTTAGTGGCTTCGGTCAATTCAGCCTCTACATCTTGGCCTTTGAGAAACAGCGCTTTCGCGCCATCGCTCACAAACGGCTCCGCGAAGCCGACAAGTTGATGTAATGGAGCCAGCGCCCGCGCAGTGACGCAATCAACGCGACTTCCAATTCTATCCACAATATCCCCGATTCCCGCCAAATGCACGATTGCAGACGCGGAAGTTACGCGAATTGCCTCGCGCAGGAAGGCGGCCTTTTTGGCGTTCCTCTCGACCAGATGCACATTTGCGCCTGGCGTTTCCACCAATGCACAGGCGAGCACCACGCCGGGAAATCCGCCGCCGCTGCCGAAATCGACCCAGATTTTTTTTGATGGTGCCAGGTCGAGGAGTTGCAGCGAGTCGGAAATGTGCCGTGTCCAGAGATGCGGAAGCGTGGAGGGCGCCACGAGATTCGTTTTGATCTGCCACTCAAGAAGGAGGGCGACGTAGCGTTCGAGCCGGGCCTCCGTTTCACTTGAAACGGGCGTGAGGGCCAGTGCGGCTGCTTTGTCGGAGGCCAGGATCGGCGAGGGGATCTCGGCAGCGGCTTTCGCCATTGAACGGGTCTCAGGTGGGTTTGGATCGTAGGATGGGTGGAGCGAAAGCGATACCCATCTGTCGGGCATCAGCAGCGATTGGGTATCGCTTCGCTCCACCCATCCTACATCAACGTTTCACGTGAAACAGATTCTTAAGCTGTCGCCTTCGCGCTCTTCCGCCGCGCCTCGCGCCGTAGATAGGCCGCCAGAATTCCAAGCGCCGCCGGCGTCAAACCATCAAGCCGACCCGCCTGCCCCACGGTCCGTGGCTGGGCCGCCTGAAGCTTTGACCGGGCCTCATTCGAAAGTCCGGGCACATCGGCATAGTCGATCCCGGTCAGGATCAAACCTTCGTCGCGTCGGAAGGCATCGACGTCGGCGGTCTGGCGCTTGAGATAGACATCGTATTTGGCGTCGATCTCGAGATGCACGGCGATCGACGGATCGATAGCGGAGAGCTCGGGCCAGATACCGCGCAGGGTCGTCCACTCGACTTCCGGATAGGCCAGCAGCTCGAATGCCGATCGGCGATGGCCGTCGCGGTTGAGCGCAAGGCCGTGCTTGGCCGCTTCGTTGGGAGTGATGGCCAGCGACTTGGCCAACGCCTTGGCGGCCTCCAACGCAGCCATCTTCTCGCGATGCCGTTGCGAACGCGCCTGCCCTACGCAGCCCAGAGCGATACCCTTGTCCGTCAGACGCTGATCGGCGTTGTCGGCTCGAAGCGTCAGACGGTACTCGGCCCGCGAGGTGAACATCCGGTACGGCTCAGTGATCCCGCGGGTCACGAGGTCATCGATCATCACCCCGAGATACCCGTCAGCGCGATCGAACACGATCGGATCAGTGCCGCCCGCCATCAACGCAGCGTTCAGACCGGCTACGATCCCCTGAGCCGCCGCCTCTTCGTATCCTGTCGTGCCGTTGATCTGCCCAGCCAAGAAGAGACCGGGCAGACGCTTGGTCTGCAGGGTCGGCTCAAGCTCCCGCGGATCGACATGGTCGTATTCGATGGCGTAGCCCGGCCGGACCATCTTCACCCTCTCGAGGCCGGGAATGGTCGCGAGGATTGCGAGCTGCACCTCTTCCGGCAGCGAGGTCGAGATGCCGTTGGGATAGACGGTGGAGTCGTCGAGCCCTTCCGGCTCCAAAAAGATCTGGTGCCCGTCGCGATCGCCAAAGCGGACGATCTTGTCCTCGATCGACGGACAATAACGCGGGCCGCTGCTCTTGATCTGGCCGGAATACATTGGCGAGCGATGTACGTTGACGCGGATTACCTCATGGGTCGCCGGGGTCGTCCGCGTGATCCCGCACTGGATCTGCGGCGTCGTGATCCGGTCGGTCATGACCGAGAACGGCTCCGGCGGGTCGTCGCCGGGCTGCATCTCCACCGCGGACCAGTCGATGGTCTTGCCATCGAGCCGCGGCGGGGTGCCGGTCTTCAACCGCCCCAGTGTAAACCCGACACGCTCAAAGGACGCCGAAAGCCCCATCGCCGGCGCCTCCCCGACACGGCCGGCGGGCCAGTTCTTTTCGCCGAGATGGATGAGCCCCCGGAGGAAGGTGCCTGTCGTGATAACGACCGCAGCGGCCGCAAGCTCACGCCCGTACCCCAGCCGTACGCCCCTCACCTGGCCATTCGAAACGATCAGCTCATCCGCCTCGCCTTCAATCACGCTGAGGTTCGCCGTCTCCCGGACCGCGGTCTGCATGGCGGCGGCGTAAAGCTTGCGGTCCGCCTGGGCGCGCGGTCCGCGGACCGCCGGACCCTTGCGGCGGTTCAACATCCGAAACTGGATGCCTCCGGCATCGGCCACGCGACCCATCAGACCATCCAGCGCGTCGACTTCACGGACCAGATGGCCCTTGCCGAGCCCGCCGATAGCGGGATTGCAGGACATCGCTCCGATGGTCGCAAACCGATGGGTCACCAAAGCCGTCTTCGCGCCCATCCGCGCAGCCGCGCTCGCGGCCTCGCAGCCGGCATGGCCGCCACCGATGACGATGACGTCGAAGGAGTCTGCTTCGGAAATCATGCCGGGACTTCTATCGCGGAGTTGGAAAACCCGGAAGTGGTTTTGAGGAATCTTTGTTTCACGTGAAACACCAGCGGCTGGCCCGCCCCTCTGTTTCACGTGAAACATTTATGGATAAGGAAGTCTTACTTACCTACACAGAACTCCCGGAAGATGACGTCCAGGATGTCCTCGACGTCCACGCGGCCTAATAGTCTGCCCAACGAATGGGAGGCTGAGCGCAGTTCTTCCGCCGCAAGTTCTTCACCCTTCCCGACCACGGCGAGACAGCGGCGCAACGCGGCGACCACATCTTCCAATAACTTCCGCTGTCGGGTACGGCCGATCACGCCAGCCTCGCTGCCGCCAAAGTAGCTTTGGGCGAACTCGACCAGGGCATTAATCAGCTCCGGTAGGCCGTCGCCGCGGCTCGCCGAAATCTGGAAACTTGGCTGGCTCGGTTTCCCGGCCTCGGCCAATGGCCGACCCGCCTCCGCGAGATCGATTTTGTTTCGCACCTTCCAGATCGGTGCGCTCCCGTCGTGATCGATCGCCGCTTGCGGAGAGTCGGAAAGCCACAGCACGAGATCCGCGTCTGCCGCACGAGCTCGGGCGCGACGAACGCCCTCCTGCTCCACCGGGTCGTCGGTCTCGCGAATGCCGGCAGTGTCGATCACGGTTACCGGATAGCCGTCGAGGTCGAGCTGCACCTCGATGATGTCGCGGGTAGTGCCGGCATGCGGAGAGACGATCGCGACCTCACGGCGCGCGAGCTGATTCATCAGCGTCGACTTACCGACGTTCGGCGGGCCGGCGATCGCGACGACGAGGCCATCGCGAAGCCGCTCACTCCGCCCCTGCCCCGCCAGCACTTCCTCGATCTCGGCCAGCAGCGCTTCGACCTTTGCCAGGGCCGGCGCGATCAACTCTGCCGGCACATCGCCCTCATCCGAGAAATCGATCCCGGCCTCGACCAAGGCAGACGCCTCGATGATCCGCGCGCGCCAATCGCGCGCCCGGTCGCCAAGCAGCCCCTTCAATTGACGCAATGCCTGGCGCCGCTGCCGATCGGTATCGGCGTGAATGAGATCGTCGAGGCCTTCGGCTTCGGTGAGATCAAGCTTGCCGTTCTCGAACGCGCGCCGCGTAAATTCTCCGGGCTCGGCGATGCGAACATCCTCGAACGCGGACAGCGCCGCGAACAAAGCCGCCAGCACCGCGCGTCCGCCGTGGACGTGAAATTCGGCAACGTCTTCGCCGGTCGCACTGGCCGGACCTGGAAACCAAAGTACCACGGCGTCGTCGATCGGCCGCTGGCCGACACCCCGAAGCAGGGCGCGGGTGGCCATTCGCGGTGGCGGCAATTTGCCGGCCAGGGCCGTCACGACCTTTCCGGCCTGCGAACCCGAGACGCGCACCAACGCGATCGCACTCGGTGGCCGGCCCGATGACAGCGCAAAAATCGTCTGGTCTCGCGGATGCATGGCCTATTTGCGCGGGAGGTTTTGAAAAGGCAACGCGATTCAGTTCGAGGCCTGACCGCGCAGGCCATGCCGCTGCTCTGCCGTGAAAAGACTCCGCAAAAAATGCTGCAAAATCCGGAGAGGCGCCCTCCCCGAACATCCCACAGCAATAAATAGGAATAAAATTCAATACCTTATATGGTTAACCAATCGCTAAGACCAGTTTTCGCATGCTGCATTCGCACCGCAGCGGCACGCGCAGCATGAAAAAGGGCGCCCCACTGGTGCGAGGCGCCCTCCCCCAAGCCCGGTTTGACGGCTCAGGTATTCATGGAATCGAAGAACTCCGAGTTGTTCTTGGTGTTGCGGAGCTTGTCGAGCAGGAAGTCGATCGCGTCCATCGTGCCCATCGGATTGAGGATCCGGCGCAGCACGTACATCTTCTTCAGGAGCTGCGGATCGGTGATCAGCTCTTCCTTGCGGGTGCCGGAGCGCGAAATGTCGATCGCCGGGAAGGTCCGCTTGTCCGAGACCTTGCGGTCGAGGATCAGTTCGGAGTTACCGGTGCCCTTGAATTCTTCGAAGATGACTTCGTCCATGCGGCTGCCGGTATCGACCAGTGCGGTCGCGATGATCGTCAGCGAACCGCCCTCCTCGATGTTGCGCGCGGCGCCGAAGAATCGTTTCGGCCGTTGCAGCGCATTGGCGTCGACACCGCCGGTCAGCACCTTGCCAGATGACGGCACCACGGTGTTGTAGGCTCGGCCCAGACGCGTGATCGAGTCCAAGAGGATCACGACGTCGCGGCCATGCTCGACGAGACGCTTGGCTTTCTCGATCACCATCTCGGCGACTTGGACGTGACGTACGGCGGGTTCGTCGAAGGTCGACGACACCACCTCGCCTTTCACCGAGCGCTGCATGTCCGTGACTTCTTCCGGACGCTCGTCGATCAGGAGCACGATCAGATAGCACTCAGGATGATTGGCGGTGATGGAGTGTGCGATGTTCTGCATCAGCACCGTCTTGCCGGTGCGCGGCGGCGCCACGATCAGCGCGCGCTGGCCCTTGCCGATGGGCGCGACGATGTCGATCACCCTTGCAGAAAGGTCTTTTCGCGTGGGGTCTTCGAGTTCGAGGCGGAAGCGCTGGTCCGGAAACAGCGGCGTCAGATTGTCGAAATTGACCTTGTGCTTGGACTTTTCCGGATCTTCGAAATTGAGCGTGTTGACCTTGAGCAGCGCGAAATAGCGTTCGCCTTCCTTCGGGCTGCGGATGTGGCCTTCGATGGTGTCGCCGGTGCGAAGACCGAAGCGGCGGATCTGCGACGGCGAAACGTAGATGTCGTCGGGGCCGGGCAGGTAGTTGGCGTCGGGCGAACGCAGAAAGCCGAAGCCGTCGGAGAGAACCTCGACGACGCCTTCGCCGATAATGTCGATTTCCTGAATCGCGAGCTGCTTGAGAATGGCGAACATCAGCTCCTGCTTGCGCATGGTGCTGGCATTTTCGACCCCGCTCTCTTCGGCGAACGTTACAAGCTCGGCCGGCGTTTTCGATTTGAGGTCTTGGAGTTTCATTTCCCGCATTGGGGTGGTCCTGTGGAGTGTCTTTTGAGAAGGGGTGCGAGGTGGCTTTAGAAAAAAGCGGACACGAAAAATGGAAGGTCCGCAGGTCTAAGCAAGGAAAGCGCCGGTGAGGCTTCAAACCTGATGCGGCGGCCGGTCCAATGAAGGAGCCGGAACGCAGCCACATCCGCCTGCGTGGGGTGGGATTTCGATAATATAGAAAATCGGCCGCCGCTTCGCAAGCAGATGAGAAACGGCCGTATCAGCGAAAACGCGTCCTAGAACGGCTTCACGATAACCAGGATGACGACGAAGATCATCAGGACGGTCGGTACCTCATTGATAATACGATAGAATTTCTGGCTTCTGGTATTCCGGTCGGCGGCGAAATCCTTAACCCAGCGGACAAAAAACCCGTGGACGCCCGACAGGATGAGCACCAGCGTCAGTTTGGCGTGAAACCAGCCGGATGTGTACCAATCCCCGCTCCAGGCCAGATAGAGCCCGGCCAGCCAGGTGATGATCATCGCGGGATTGATGATCGCCTTCAGCAATCGCCTTTCCATCACCTTGAAGGTCTCGGACTGCTTCGATCCGACCTCGGCCTCGCAATGATAGACGAACAGCCGCGGCAGATAGAGCATGCCGGCCATCCACGAGATGACGGCAATCACATGCAGCGCCTTGATCCAGGGATATGCCGTGAGGATGGTGAACTCGTACATTGCAGTCGCCAGGCCTTGTTCGTCTCTGGAACGTTCCGATCATCCCGGCGTTGCGAAGAAGCGCTGCCAACGTGGGACGCAAGACATATCCGCAAAGCTCCGCTTCTCTAAACTAATAATTTTAGAATCTTAGGTTTGAGTCTAAGTGACGGTGATTATGACTCACGCAAAACGATCCCGCATGTTTGCGAGGCTTGTTCACAACCGTCCCCAATTTCGGCCGGACATTGCATCATCCTGATAACGCCACGCACATCAATTGCTTGTGCCGTTTCGTGGCCAGCTTATGAAGAGACAAATCCACACCTTCCCACTATCATGGCGATGAGCTGGCGGACTTGTCCTCTCGTGTGGCCCTGTGAAGAAAGGTAAGGGTTATCCCTGAGGCGGCGACGCGGGGTCTGATAACGCGGTTAAGCTCCACAGGATTCACAGGATTACACAGGGGTTCTGGTGCCCACGACCGGCAATTATTTTCATCTTCATCTGGTCTCCGACTCGACCGGCGAGACGCTCATTACGGTGGCGCGCGCGGTGGCTGCGCAATACGCCAACGTGACCGCGGTCGAACATGTCTATCCCCTGGTGCGCAGTCAGAAGCAGCTCGACCGCGTGCTCGACGAGATCGAGGAGGCGCCGGGCATCGTGCTCTTTACGCTGCTGGAAAAGGATCTGGTCGGCCGGCTGGAGGCCAAGTGCAGGGACATCAATATCCCGAGCCTCTCTATCATTGGGCCGGTGATGCAATTGTTCGAGGCTTATCTCGGCGCGGCAACGACGGGCAGGGTGGGTGCCCAGCACGTTCTGAACGCGGAATATTTCAAGCGCATCGATGCCTTGAACTACACCATGATGCATGACGACGGACAGCACGTCGAAGGCCTGGAGGAAGCCGATGTCGTTTTGGTCGGCGTATCCCGCACCTCGAAGACGCCGACCTCGATCTATCTTGCTAACCGCGGTGTCCGTACTGCGAATGTGCCACTGGTGCCGGGCATTCCGCTGCCGCACCAGCTGGAGACATTGAAAAAGCCACTGGTCGTCAGTCTGCACGCCACGCCCGAGCGGTTGATCCAGGTGAGGCAAAACCGATTGCTGAGCATGGGTGCGGATACGCCCAACGATGATTACATCGATCGTCAGTCTGTGGCCGACGAAGTCGCCTACGCGCGTAAGCTGAGTGCCAGATTTAGTTGGGCGCAGCTGGATGTCACGCGACGCTCGATCGAGGAGACTGCCGCCGCAGTGCTAAAGCTGTTCACCGACCGACAGCGGCAGCGGCTGCCGGAATGAAGCTGATACGATGACCATCTGGCGCGAAAAAGATCTGCTGATTCTCGCTTCGCAGAGCCGCGCACGGCAAACTCTGCTCGCCAACGCCGGCATTCCCTTCAAGGCCGTTCCCGCCGATATCGACGAGCGCGCGCTGCAGACCAATTCCGGCCTTTCATCGCCTGGCGAGATTGCGGGTCTGCTGGCGCGCGAAAAGGCGCAGTTCGTGTCATCAAAGAATCCCGGCCGCCATGTCGTCGGCGCCGATCAGACCCTGGCTTTGGGAAGCCGGCTGTTCAGCAAGCCGGCGGGGCGCGCACAGGCGGCGGATCAATTGCGCCTGCTTGCCGGCCACACGCATGAACTGCACTCTGCCGTTGCGGTTGCCCGCGACGGCAAGATAGGATTTTGCGATGTCAGCGTTGCCAAAATGACGATGCGGCGTTTGAGCGAAAGCGAGATCGAAAATTATCTAGATCAAGCGGGTGAGGCGGTCACGACCAGCGTCGGCGCCTATCAGCTCGAAGGGCTGGGCGTGCATCTGTTCGAGCGGATCGAGGGCGATCATTTCACCATTCTCGGCCTGCCGCTGCTGCCGTTGCTGGCATTCCTGCGCGGCGAGGGCCTGCTCAATGTCTAGGACCACCTTTTTGGAAACGGCGAGCTGAATGCGTATTCTCGGACTGACCGGCTCGATCGGGATGGGAAAATCCACCACCGCGAAGCTGTTCGTCGAGGCGGGCGTGCCGGTTTACGACGCCGACGCCGCCGTTCACAAAATCTATGAGGGCGAGGCGGCGCCGGCGATCGAAGCGGCATTTCCCGGCACGACGGTCGGCGGCAAGGTCGATCGCGCCAAATTGTCCGCCAAGGTGGTGCAGGACCCCGCCGCCATCAAGCAGCTCGAGGGAATCGTTCACCCGATGCTCGGCGCGTCCCGCCAGAAATTCCTCGACGAGGCCGAACGCTCCGGCGCGCCGGTCGTGGTGATGGATATCCCGCTCTTGTTCGAAACCGGCGGCGAGAAACGCGTCGATGCCGTGGTCGTGGTCAGCACCGATGCGGCGACCCAGCGCGAACGAATCCTGGCGCGCGGCACCATGACCAATGAGGCACTCGACGCCATTCTGGCGCGGCAATTGCCCGACGCCGAAAAGCGCAAGCGGGCGGATTTCGTGGTGGATACCTCGCATGGACTGGAGCCGGTGCGGGCCGCCATCCGCGACATTCTGGCCGCGGTCGTTAAGATGCCGCAACGGCGAACTTGATTCGCCGTAGAGCTGCGGTCCCAAAATCCATGCGCGAAATTGTTCTCGATACCGAAACCACAGGCCTCGACCCGCTGCGCGGCGACCGGCTGGTCGAGATCGGCTGCATCGAAATCTTCAACCGCATGCCGACCGGGCAGACGTTTCACCGCTACATCAATCCCGAGCGCGACATGCCGGCCGAAGCATTTAACGTGCACGGCCTGTCCACCGAGTTCCTCGCCAGCAAGCCGCTATTCCACGAAGTGGTCGAGGAGTTCCTGGATTTCATCGGCGACGCGCCGCTGGTGATTCACAACGCCTCGTTCGACGTCAGCTTCATTAATGCCGAGCTCGACCGCATCAAGCGGCAGCCGATCCTGCGAGAACGACTGGTCGATACGCTGCTGCTGGCGCGACGCAAGCATCCGGGCGTATCGAACCGGCTGGACGATCTCTGCTCGCGCTATTCGATCGACAATTCACGCCGCACCAAGCACGGCGCGTTGCTGGACGCTGAACTTCTGGCCGAGGTCTATATCGACCTGATCGGGGCGCGGCAGTCGCAACTGATCCTGGCGTCGGAAACCCGCGTCACTGTCAGCAACGGATTTGGCGAAACGCCGCGCCGGCAGCGCGAGGTGCCGCTGACGCCGCGAATCACCGACGCCGACCGCGAGGCTCATCGCGCTTTCATCGCCACATTGGGCGACAAGCCAATCTGGAACGATTTTCTGCCGGCCGCCGGCTAAGGCAGGACGCACCCCGGATGCAAGCGGCCCGAGGGCCGCGAGCCGGGCCCCATTCTACTGTGCATGGGGTTGTTTTCGAGATTTTGTATCTGAGACCTGTGTTCGCTTGCTTTAGCTCGGCTTCGCGCCGGAAGCGGCTTGCGCCGCAGCCTGCCGCTCCATGTTCTGGCGGTACAGACCGACGAAATCGACGGGATCAAGCATCAAGGGCGGGAAGCCGCCGTCGCGCACGGCAGTCGCGATAATCTCGCGCGCGAACGGGAACAGCAGCCGCGGGCATTCGATCATGACCAGCGGATGAAGCTGTTCCTGCGGCACGTTGACGATGCGGAACACGCCCGCATAGGCGAGTTCGAAGCTGAACATCACCTTGCCGCCATTTTCAGCCTTGCCCTCGATCGAAAGCGTCACTTCGAACTCATTTTGCGCGAGATTGTTCGCCGCAACGTTGATCTGGATGTTGATCGCCGGCTGCTGCTGTTGCGGCGCGAGCGAAGAGGGCGCGTTCGGATTCTCGAACGACAGGTCTTTGGTGTATTGGGCCAGCACATTGAGCTGGGGAGGGGCCTGCTCGGAAGGCGCGCCGTTGCCATTGGTCATGAAAATCTCTCCTGAAGCGCTCGCGAGCGCGGCCCGGGTTCGTTTGAATGTGTTTTCCGGGCGAGTGGCTATCATAGCCCCGGCTCGTTCCACAAGGACGACGGCCCGGCGGCGGAGCGGCCCGGCCGCCAAATGTGGCGGATATGCCTAATACCGCCTCGCCGGAGGCTCAATACGCATCCTAAATTATTGAATATGCGTGATTTCCGGACACGATCGGGTTTCCCCTCGCGGCCAAAACGCGCTACAATTACCCCGCGCCAAAACGCGCCATTGGCCGGGCATAGTTTCATGCCTACATGCAGCAGTCTCAATCGATGATGTAATCTCCCGTTCCCAGGGAAACCTCATAAGAGAATCTCTCATCAGGGAACGCTCGACCGCCGGGCCCGTTGCCGGCGCTAGAACCAGAAAGCGAATACGACGTGGATATCTACACCATCATTTTCCTGGCGCTGGCGGTCTTTATCTTCCTGCGCCTGCGCAGTGTCCTCGGCCAGCGCACCGGGAGCGAGCGGCCCTATGACCGCGCCGCGCCCACTGTCGCGCAACGGACGCAGGACAATAATAACGTGGTTCCGATGCCGGGCACCGTCATTGACCAGGCGCCCATGCCGCCGAACGCCGATGTAACGCCGGCCGATCGCTGGAAGGACATTGCCGAGCCGGGCACGCCGCTCGCCGCAGGTCTTGACGGTATCGCCGCCCAGGACTCCTCGTTCGATCCCAAGCACTTCCTCTCCGGCGCCCGCAGCGCCTACGAGATGATCGTGCTGGCCTTCGCCAATGGCGACCGCCGCGCGTTGAAGGATCTCCTGTCCAGCGAGGTCTATGAGAGCTTCGATGCCGTGATCAAGGATCGCGAGAAGCACGAGCAGAAGACCGAAACGCGGTTTGTTTCGATCGACAAGGCCGAGCTGGTGAGCGCAGAAGCCCGCGACCGCGCGGCGCAGCTGACCGTTCGCTTCGTGTCGCAGATGATCTCGGTCACTCGCGACAAGACCGGCGCCATCGTCGATGGCAACCCCGATAAGGTCGCCGATATCACCGATGTCTGGACATTCGCCCGCGACACGAGCTCTCGCGATCCGAACTGGAAGCTGGTTGGCACCGGAAGCGCGGGCTAAGTCGCCGAGCCTTGCGAGGCTCGCGTTTGGCGTGGTCGCTTTGGCGTGGTCGCTTGCTCCGGTGGATGCCGCAACCGCGCGTCATGCGCGTTCGCAAAAGCCTTCGCCGCCGCCCGTCCGGCATCTGCCATATCCGGAGCTTGAACTGCCGTTTCAGATCAGCGGCGGCCAGTATGCGCCCGTCGCCTGGTCCGAGATCGCGGGCTGGAGCGCGGATGATCATCTTGCCGCTTACAAGGCATTTAGGGTCAGCTGCAGGCCGATAGCGGCGCAACAAAAACCGCCTGCCGATCCGAAGGCGCTCGGCACCTCGCTGCGCGATCCCTGCCGTACCGCCAAAGGTCTCGAACTATCTGATGGCGCGAGGGCGCGGGCGTTCTTCGAGGAGCACTTTCTTCCCGTGCGCATTTCGCGGCTTGGCGAAGGCGAGGGTTTTGTCACCGGTTATTACGAACCCATCGTCGACGGCTCGCGGACCGAGAACGAGGTCTACAAAGTGCCGGTATACCGCCGGCCGTCGAACCTGTTCGTCCGCGGCACCACGCAGGGCTCGGTCGGTCTGCCCAACAAGGGCCAGGTGTTCCGCAAGATCGGTCGCCGCAAGCTCGTGCCTTACTACGATCGCGCCGAGATCGAGGACGGTGCGATTGCCGGCCGCGGCCTCGAAATTTGTTTTCTGAAGGAACAGACCGACCTGCTGTTCTCGCAGATCCAGGGTTCGGCGCGGGTCAGCCTCGACGACGGCTCCACCCTTCGTATCAATTACGATGCCCATAATGGCTTTCCCTATACGGCGGTCGGCCGCATCCTGATCGAGCGCAACATCATCCCCAAGGATCAGATGTCGATGCAGAAGATCCGGGAGTGGATGGAGCAGAATCCCAACGAGGCCGACGAGCTGCGGCGCCAGAACAAGTCCTACGTCTTTTTCCGCGAGGTGCAGCTTTCCGACAAGGACGAGGCGGTCGGCGCACAGGGCGTGCCGCTGACGCCGGGCCGGTCGATTGCGGTCGACAAGGCGCTGCATGTCTATGGCACGCCGTTCTTCATCGAAGGCGAGTTGCCGATCGAATCGGAGCTGTCGAAGACGCCGTTCCGCCGGCTGATGATCGCTCAGGACACCGGCTCCGCCATCGTCGGTCCCGCGCGCGCCGACCTTTATTTTGGCGCCGGTCTCGATGCCGGCAAGGTTGCCGGCCGCCTCCGTCACAATGCGCGCTTCGTGATGCTGGTGCCGAAGAGCCTCGATCCCGGCGCGCGCGGCCGCAAGATGCCGCTGCCCGACGCGCGGCCATCGGAGCAGATCGCAAGGCTGTTCCCGCAAACCGATCCGTTGAAGAATCCTGCGAAGCCGCCGGACGTTACCGCCGCGACTAACGCCAAGCCTGCGGCCCCGGCGGCGGCACCGCCCGCAGCCGGGACTTCGCAAGCGCCGGCCGTCCAGGCCGCAGTGGCAACACCGGTCCCGCTTCCCGAGCCGCGACCGAAAGTTGAAGCAGTTTCACCGCAGCCGCGTCACCTGCGCCGATATCGCCACCGTCGATGAAACGCCGTTCTTCCAGCTTGATACCCGAATTGGAGCCACCACGACGCAAGCGCGGCCTGAGCGACGAGGAGCGCGCGCTGTGGGAGAGCGTCGCCAAGCAGGTCAAGCCGCTGCGCAAGCGCCACCGCGTCGCGAAGCCGTCGGTTGCTTCAACCGAAGCCAATACCAAGATCGCGCCCAAACTGGCCGCTAGGCCAAAGCATGCCGCGCCGGCGCGAATCGTTCTGCCTTCAAGGCCGGAGCCACCGCCGCTGGCGCCGATCGGCCGCCGCGAACGATCGCACCTGTCACGTGGCCGCAAGGAGATCGATGCAAGGCTCGACCTGCACGGCATGACGCAGACGCGGGCGCATCGCGCGCTGTTCGGCTTCCTGCAACGCGCCCATCATGACGGGCTGACGTTCGTCCTGATCATAACCGGCAAGGGCAAGATGGGCGCGGAATCCGAACGCGGCGTGTTGCGCCGCCAGGTGCCGCAATGGCTCGGCCTGCCGGAATTCCGCTCGCTGGTGGTCGGCTTCGAGGAAGCCCATATCGGCCATGGCGGCGAGGGCGCCTTGTACGTTCGGGTGCGACGGGCGCGAGTTTAAAACGGACGCACGATTCCGACGCGAGGGATCAGCGTAACGATCCAGCCGAACACCACGGTCTTACGATCGTCCGCTGATATCGGCGGCGTGTCCTTTGAAGCCGGCAGCGCTTTCACCGCATACAGGATCAGGAACATGCAAACGGTCCAATTCGAAATCCACCTGGAATAATCGAATATCATCGCGAACATGACGAGATAGCCGAGACTGACGACAACGATTGCAGCAGCGACGATGCGGCGATGTGCTTCCATTGATAACGTCGCGATCAGATTTAAGAAATATCGCCAGAGCGGCGTGTGCAGCCAGATCAGGAGCGCAAATACCGGAATGCCAAGAAGGTTGTGCGGCAGCCGCTGCCAGGTATCAAAGACCTCCTTCGACAGCGGCTGATACCAGATATAGCTAAAGCTCAGCAATTTGGTTTGCGATGGGTTCGCCATCCGGCTTTGCAGATAGGAGACGAATTCCGCCTCCGGCACCGCCATCGTGCCGTAGAATTGCGCGGCGATGAAGAGCAGGCCTATGGCAGCGAGCGATGCGAGGCCAACGGTGGCATTCTGCCGGCTCACGCCCTGCACGAGATAATGAAGCAACACCACAATGGCGGCGATCGTCGGGACATACATCAGGAGATGGATGTGGTGGATCAGAACGAGCGTCGCCGAGAACACCGCCGCGAGCAGCACATAGGCCAGCGACCGCGCCGGAAACAGCAGCAGGCAGATCGCGAACAGGCATCCATAAATATCGAAATGCCCGAGCGTGTGCATGAAGTTCTTCAGGAAGAACGGCGAGCCCGCCATGAACACGAACAGCGGCAAATGCTTCTCGTCGAAGCCGAACGTTCGCCGGAATAGCTGCACGAACAGTCCTGCCGTGATCAGCCACGCCGCGCCGCCCAGCGCGAACACCAGCCACACCGGCACCTTGGCCGCAAACAACGAGATGACCGCGCCGATCAGCGCGCGCTTGGTGAAGCCGAAATGGTAATCGACCAATAGATGGATATAGGGAACATAGGGCGGCAGCGTGATCTTGTGCCAGAAGACCCCGATCAGCACGGCGGCATTGACGGCCAGCATCAACCGCCAGGGGTTTTCCCACACCCGCAAATCCAGATTCATCGTCGTCCCGGTCAAGCGATAGCGCGAGCCGGGACCCATAACCACAGGCCGGCGTAACAGACGGGATAGCGGCCCCAGCGAAAACGCACAATGGAGATTTGGGCGCGTAGCCCGGATGGAGCGCAGCGCAATCCGGGGCCTTGCCGCCAGCGGATTCACCGATCCCGGATTTCGCGGAGCCTGTCATCGGGCGCGCGTTCGCGCGACCCGTTGGCTGCATCCGGGCTACGAAGTTACTACAAAATAAACCGGCTCAAATCAGCGTTCTTGGCGAGGTCGCCGATGTGCTTCTGCACGTAATCGGCGTCGACCTTGATGGTCTCACCATGACGGTCCGGCGCGGCAAAGGAAATCTCGTCGAGCACGCGCTCCATCACCGTCTGCAGCCGCCGCGCGCCGATGTTCTCGACTGTCGAATTGACGGCAACCGCAATGTCTGCCAGCGCGTCGACGGCGTCGCCGGTGATGTCGAGGGTGACGCCTTCGGTCTGCATCAGCGCGACATATTGCTTGATCAGCGACGCCTCCGGCTCGGTCAGGATCCGGCGCATGTCGTCGCGCGTCAGCGCTTCCAGCTCGACGCGGATCGGCAGGCGCCCCTGCAATTCCGGCAACAGGTCCGAGGGCTTTGCAATATGGAACGCGCCGGACGCGATGAACAGGACGTGGTCGGTCTTCACTGCGCCGTGCTTGGTCGTGACCGTGGTGCCTTCGATCAGCGGCAGCAGGTCGCGCTGCACGCCTTCGCGCGAAACGTCGCCGCCAGTACGGCCATCGCGCACGCAGATCTTGTCGATCTCGTCCAGGAACACGATCCCGTTGTTTTCGACCGCGCTGATCGCTTCCAGTACCAGCTGATCGCTGTCCAGCAGCTTGTCGGATTCCTCGTTGACGAGGATTTCGTGCGAGTTTTCGACCGTCAGGCGGCGGGTCTTGGTTCGTCCGCCGAGTTTGCCAAAAATGTCGCCGATCGAAATCGCGCCCATCTGCGCGCCGGGCATGCCCGGGATTTCGAACATCGGCATGCCGCCGGACGACTGCGTCTCGATCTCGATTTCCTTGTCGTTGAGCTCGCCGGCGCGCAGCTTCCTGCGGAAGGAATCGCGCGTCGCCGGGCTCGACGCCGGTCCGACCAGTGCATCCAGCACGCGCTCTTCGGCGGCCTGCTGCGCGCGGGCCTGTACGTCCTTGCGCTTGCGCTCGCGCATCTGGACGATTGCGACCTCGACGAGATCGCGGATGATCTGCTCGACATCGCGGCCGACATAACCGACTTCGGTGAACTTGGTGGCTTCGACCTTAATGAAGGGAGCGTTGGCAAGCTTCGCCAGCCGCCGCGCGATCTCGGTCTTGCCTACGCCGGTCGGCCCGATCATCAGGATGTTCTTCGGCAGCACCTCTTCGCGCAAGTTGCCGGTGAGCTGCAGCCGCCGCCAGCGGTTGCGCAACGCGATCGAGACGGCGCGCTTGGCGTCGGCCTGACCGACAATGAAGCGGTCGAGTTCGGAGACGATTTCACGGGGAGAAAAGTCGGTCATGTGTCCTAGGTAGGCGTCCAATGTTGCGAGAACAAGCCGCAGGTGAGGCAGATCAGATGATCGGCGGCCCACCTTGCCATAGCTTAATCGCCTCGAAGGGATGAATCAGCATGATGATGTTGAGCGTCAGATTGTCGCGAATGTGCAGCGCCAACACGAGCTCGAACAGCAGCGCCATCGCCACGGTGATGGCCACCGGAAGCCTTTTCGCCATCAGGAAGCCGCCGATCATCGCAAGCATATCGGCGACCGAATTGACGATGGTGTCGCCGAAATAATCCAGCGAGATCGTGCCGGCGCGGTAGCGGTTGATGATCCAGTCGGAATTCTCGACCAGTTCCCAGCCGCCCTCGACCAGCATCGCGAGGATCAGGCGGCCCTGCCAGGCAAGGCGCGGGAACGCGACGAAGGCGGCGCCGTAGAACAGGAAACCGTGCAGGACGTGCGACAGCGTGTACCAGTCGGCGATGTGCTGCGAATTCTCTGAGCTCAGCACCACGCCGTGCCAGAGTTTGACATAGCCGCAGGCGCAGATCGGCAGCCGGCCCATCCCGTACAGGATGGCGGCCTGAAGTGCGATAATGCCGGCGGCGATTGCGAACCAATGCCAGGCCGAAAGTGCGCGGGTAGCCGAAGCTTTTTCGATGCTGCTGGTAGAGGTCATGCGTTGCGCACCATCAGTAGAGCGGGCCCATCAGGTGTGTCGACCATACCAGCTTTTTCAAACCCCGCCTTCTCATAGGCACGAACGGCCCGGGTATTCGCCGGATCGGGATCGGTGACAATGCGCGGCGCACCATTCCGCAGGCGCTCGTCGACGAAGGCGCGAATGAACGCCGAACCATGGCCGCGTTCGATCATATCAGGCTCGCCGATGAACTGGTCGATGCCGCGGGTGCCGCGCGGATGTTCGCCAAACCCTGAATTCCACGCGGTCAGGTCGTAGCATTGCAGATAGGCGAAATCGCTGCTGCCTGCCGAAACGATGAACTGGTCCATCGCGGGTTCGTTCAAGTCGCCACTGACCAGGTCATATTGCTCGGCCGGATCGCCCCACCATTGCACCACGTGCGGCTCTGCCAGCCAGCGCCGGACCAGCGGCAGATCGGCCGATGTCATCGAACGAAACTGATAGGGATCATCCGGCATCGCCTGCCTTGTATCACGCATCGCGCACCATCAGCAGCGCCGGGCCATCGGGCGTGTCTACTTCGCGCACGCGACGGCAGCCGGCCTTCTCATAGGCCCTGATCGCACGCGAATTGGTCGGGCTCGGATCAATCACGATCCGCGGTACGCCTTTCCTCATCAGCCGTTCAATGAAAGAGCGGATGAAAGCCGATCCATGGCCGAGCGCAAGCTTATCGGCTTCGCCGATAAACTGGTCGATTCCCCTTGTGCCGGTGGGCTGCGGTCCAAGGCCGTCGTGCCATTCGCCGATCTGGTAGCATTGCAGATAACCGAGAGGACGATCGTCCAGCGTCACAATGAACTGGGCTACGTCGGGATGGTCGAGATCGCCGCTGACGAACTCAAACGCCTCAGGATCATGCCACCATTCGGCGACATGCGGTTGCGCCAGCCAGCGCTGGATCAGCGGGAGGTCAGCCGCCGTCATCGGGCGGAAGGCATATTCCGATGCCATGGGCGCGTCCTACAGCGTTTCGATCGTGACGTTCCGGTTGGTATAGACGCAGATGTCGGCCGCGATATCGAGCGCGCGACGCACGATGGTCTCGGCATCCTTGTCGGTTTCGACCAGGGCGCGGGCGGCGGCCAGTGCGTAATTGCCGCCGGAGCCGATCGCCATCACGCCCGCTTCCGGCTCCAGCACGTCGCCGGTGCCGGTCAGGACCAGCGAGACGTCCCTGTCGGCAACGATCATCATGGCCTCCAGCCGGCGCAGATAGCGGTCGGTCCGCCAGTCCTTGGCAAGTTCGACCGCCGCGCGGGTCAATTGCCCCGGATACTGCTCCAGCTTGCTTTCCAGCCGCTCGAACAGGGTGAAGGCATCGGCGGTGGCCCCGGCAAAGCCGCCGATCACGTCGCCCTTGCCGATTTTGCGGACCTTTTTGGCGTTGGCCTTGATGACGGTCTGGCCGATCGAGACCTGGCCGTCGCCGCCGATTACCACCTTGCCGCCCTTGCGGACCGTCAAAATCGTCGTGCCGTGCCAGATCGGCAGGTTGTTCTCTGATGCTTGCATGGATTGTCCTCGTTCTCGTCAGATTTAGGGGCTGGCGGGGAGGGTTACAATCACGGCATTTGGGCCGGGATTCCGGTCACCATAGGCCGAACTTCGGCCCGCCGAGCGTCATCCCGCAGTAGCGAAGGTGACATCCGCCTGTTAAAAGGGCCGCGTTTTCGGCCCCGAGCGGCCCAAGGGAAGCAGTTTTCATGCGCACAGCGTCCATCAAGCGCAAGACCAAGGAAACCGACATCGAGGTCGCGGTGAACCTCGACGGATCAGGCGTGTCCAAGGTTTCGACCGGGATCGGCTTTTTCGATCATATGCTCGATCTCCTGGCCCGGCATTCCCGCATCGACATCACCGTCAAGGCCGATGGCGACCTCCACGTCGACCACCACCACACCACCGAGGACGTCGGCATCGCACTTGGGCAGGCCGTGAAGCAGGCGCTCGGCACCATGGCCGGCATCACCCGCTATGCCTCGGTCCACATGCCGATGGACGAGACGCTGTCGCGCGTCGTGATCGACATTTCGGGCCGGCCGGTCTTGGTGTTCAAGGTCGATTTTCCGCGCGACAAGGTCGGCCAGTTCGACACCGAGCTGGTGCGCGAATGGTTCAACGCCTTCACCATCAACGCCGGCGTGACTTTGCACGTCGAGACCTTATATGGCGAGAATAGCCATCATATCGCCGAATCCTGTTTCAAGGGTCTGGCAAGGGCGCTCCGTGCCGCAGTCGCGATCGATCCGCGCAACGCAGGCGAAGTGCCTTCCACCAAGGGTCAGCTCGGCGGCTGATTATCGTTCGCGTCTCGCGGCGGAGAGCTACGATGCGGGTTTATACAGTGCATGCCCCCGTGGGTGACGGCGCCGACCTGGCGGCGGCCGATAAATTCGTCTTCGTTCGTGACGGCTTCCATTTCTGGGCTGCAGTCGCGAGCGTGATCTGGCTGCTTTGGCATCGCCTTTGGCTGGCATTGATCGGCTGGATCGTTCTGGTTATTGCGATCCAGTTCGGAATGGCGGCGCTTGGCGCCACCCGCGGTACGATCTTCATCGTTGACGTCCTGTTAGCCATTCTGATGGGGCTCGAAGCGGCCAGCTTGCGGCGCTGGACACTATCTCGGCGCAAATGGCGCCAGCTAGACATCGTGGTCGCCGACGACCAGGAAGCGGCCGAGCGCCGCTTCTTCGAGCGCTGGGCTGCGAAGCAGCGGGGCTTCACCAATGACCAATACGCGGTCGATCGTGGCGCACCGCCGCCGACCCGCAACGTCCCCGGCCAGTCGTTCTCCAAACCGCCGCCGCCACTGCCGCAGGGCGGGATCATCGGCCTGTTCCCGGAGCCGGGAGGGCCGCGATGACCGTTGCGATCGTCGATTACGGCTCGGGCAATCTTCACTCGGCGGCAAAGGCGTTTGAACGCGCCGCGCGGAGCATGGAAGAGCCGCAGAAGGTCATGGTGACGCGCGATCCGGACGCGGTGTTTCGCGCCGACCGTATTGTGCTGCCCGGTGTCGGCGCCTTTGCCGATTGCCGCCGCGGCCTCGACGCCGTGGACGGCATGCTGGAAGCGATGACGGAAGCGGTGCGCGTCAAGGCGCGGCCGTTCTTCGGCATCTGCGTCGGCATGCAGTTGATGGCAACCCGCGGCAAGGAGCATGTCACGACCGACGGCTTCAACTGGATCGCGGGTGACGTCGAGAAGATTTCGCCGCGCGAGGAAAACCTGAAAATCCCGCACATGGGCTGGAATACGCTCGACATGGTCCGCGAGCATCCGGTGCTGGAACGCCTGCCGCTCGGGCCGAAGGGCCGCCATGCCTATTTTGTGCATTCGTTCCATCTCAACGCTTCGAACGAGGCGGACGTGCTGGCGCGCGCCGACTATGGCGGGCCGGTGACGGCGATGGTCGGCAAGGACACCGCCATCGGCACGCAGTTTCACCCCGAGAAGAGCCAGCGATTTGGATTGGCCCTGATCTCGAATTTCCTGAAGTGGAAGCCGTGATTCTCTTTCCCGCCGTCGACCTGAAAAACGGCCAGTGCGTGCGCCTCGAGCAGGGCGACATGGCGCGCGCCACCGTGTTCAACCTCGATCCCGCAGCACAGGCGCGTTCCTTCGCCGAACAGGGATTCGAATATCTCCATGTCGTCGATCTCGACGGCGCCTTTGCCGGCAAGCCGATGAATGCGCTCGCCGTCGAGGCGATGCTGAAGGCGGTTACCATGCCGGTGCAGCTCGGCGGCGGCATTCGCGATCTCAAGACCGTGGAAGCCTGGCTCGACAAGGGTATCGCGCGCGTCATCATCGGCACGGCCGCGGTGCGCGATCCGGAACTGGTGAAGAGCGCCGCGAAAAAATTCCCGGGCCGCGTCGCCGTGGGACTCGACGCACGTGACGGCAAGGTCGCGGTCGAAGGCTGGGCCGAAACCTCGCAAGTGACCGCGCTCGAAATCGCGCAACGGTTTGAGGACGCTGGCGTCGCCGCGATCATCTTCACCGACATCGCCCGCGACGGGCTGTTGAAGGGCCTCAACCTCGATGCCACGATCGCGCTGGCCGAGCGCATCTCGATCCCCGTCATCGCCTCCGGCGGTTTTGCATCCATTGAGGACGTCAAGGCGCTCTTGGAGCCACGCGCCAAAAAGCTCGCCGGCGCCATTGCGGGCCGCGCGCTTTATGACGGACGGCTCGATCCTGCTGCAGCCCTGACGCTGATCCGCAACGCGCGCGCCGCGGCCTAGGAGGTTCGCCATGTTCAAGGTCCGCGTCATTCCCTGTCTCGACGTCAAGGACGGTCGCGTGGTCAAGGGCGTCAATTTCGTCGACCTGCGCGATGCCGGCGATCCTGTCGAAGCGGCGATTGCATATGACGCCGCAGGCGCCGACGAATTGTGCTTCCTCGACATCACCGCCACCCACGAAAACCGCGGCACCATGCTGGACGTCGTGCGGCGCACGGCGGAGGCCTGCTTCATGCCGCTGACGGTCGGCGGCGGGGTGCGGACCATCGAGGATATCAAGACGCTCTTGCGCTCCGGCGCCGACAAGGTCTCGATCAACTCGGCCGCCGTCTCCAACCGCGAATTCGTCAAGCAGGCGGCCGAAAAATTCGGTGAACAGTGCATCGTGGTCGCGATCGACGCCAAGCGGGTCAAGCGCGCCGGCGGTTCGGACCGCTGGGAGATATTCACCCATGGCGGCCGCAACTCCACCGGGATCGATGCCATCGAATACGCGCAGGAAGTGGTGTCGCTCGGCGCTGGCGAAATCCTTCTGACCTCAATGGACCGGGACGGCACGCGGCAGGGGTTCGACCTGCCGCTGACGCAGGCCATCGCCGACAGTGTCCCCGTACCGGTCATCGCCTCCGGCGGCGTCGGCAATCTCGACCATCTCGTCGACGGCATCCGCGAGGGCCACGCCACCGCGGTGCTGGCCGCCTCGATATTCCACTTCGGCGAATTTACCATACGCCAAGCCAAGGAGCACATGGTCCGCGCTGGCCTGCCGATGCGGCTCGATCCCTGACGACTCCCTGTCACAAAAGTGCTAAGTCCCTGTTCGGGACGGTGCCGCGGCCTTCGGCCGGGCGCGAGTGTTGAGTTCGGTTGATGTCGCGTTTCACGATCCACGATCTGGCCGCCACCATCGATGCACGGGCCGCATCGGGAGGAGAGGCGTCCTACACCCGCAAATTGCTCGACAAGGGTGCGGAGCACTGCGCCAAGAAGCTGGGCGAGGAGGCGGTTGAGACCGTGATCGCGGCGATCGAGAACGATCGCGGCCACCTGATCGCCGAAAGCGCCGATCTCGTATTTCACCTGTTGGTGCTTTTGAAGGCGCGCGGCGTGACGTTCGAGGAGGTCGAAGCCGCGCTGGCGCAGCGGACGTCGATGTCCGGGCTTGAGGAGAAGGCGTCGCGCAAGCGCGACTGACCGAGAGGACAGCTGATGGATATTCGGGCTCCCGACCAGCAGTACAACCCTTACCGCATCTTCACGCGCGAGCAGTGGGCGCGGCTGCGCGACGACACGCCGATGACGCTGGAGCCGGGCGAGTTCGAGCGGCTGCGTTCGATGCACGACCGCCTCGACATGCAGGAGGTCGAGGACATCTACCTGCCGCTGTCGCGCCTGTTGTCGATCTATGTCGACGCCACCGATCGGCTCTATCGGGCGCAGCGTCAGTTCCTCGACATCCGTGATCGCAAGGTGCCCTACATCATCGGCGTCGCAGGCTCGGTCGCGGTCGGCAAGTCGACCACCGCGCGCGTGCTGCAGGCGCTCCTGGCACGCTGGTCGCCGCGGCCCAAGGTCGACCTGGTGACGACCGACGGTTTCCTGTTTCCCAATGCCGCGCTCGAGCGGCAGGGCCTGATGCAGAAAAAGGGCTTTCCCGAGAGCTATGATCTGCCGATGCTGCTGTCGTTCCTCAGCGATATCAAGTCCGGCCGCCGGCCGGTGCGCGCACCGGTCTATTCGCATCTGGTCTATGACATCGTTCCGAACCAGTGGATCGAGGTTGATACGCCGGACATCCTGATCGTCGAGGGCGTCAACGTGCTGCAGACCGGCCGGCTGCCGCGCGACGGCAAGGCGGTGCCCGTGGTGTCCGACTTCTTCGATTTCTCGGTCTATATCGACGCCGAGGAGCCGGTGCTGCGCGAATGGTATGTGCGGCGCTTCCTCGCGCTCAGGGACACCGCGTTCACCGATCCCAAATCGTACTTCCATCGCTACGCCGTGCTCTCGGACGAGGAGGCGACTGCGACCGCGATCGCGATCTGGGAGCGCACCAACCTCGCCAATCTCGAGGACAATATTTTGCCGACCCGTCCGCGCGCGACGCTGATCCTGAAAAAGCGCGCCGATCATCTGGTCGAGACGGTCTCGCTGCGGCGGCTGTGACCTACGCGCCGGTTTCGTAGGTTGGGCAAAGGCGCGTTTGCGCCGTGCCCACCATCTTTCCTGATCGCTAATTGAAACGGTGGGCACGCGTCGCTTTGCCCACCCTACAAATCCTTCGCTATCACCTCACGCCGCGATGTGACGGGACGTGATCAGGCCAAGGAGCGCCTCGGCGAGCTTTTCGCGGTCGAGCGGCTTGATCAGGAATCCATCCATGCCGGCCTCGAAGCAGGCGTAGCGGTCTTCCACCAGCGTGTTGGCGGTGAGCGCGAGAATCGGTGTCCGGCTTGCCGGCTCGCCGGCCTCAAGCGTGCGAATCCGCTTGGTGGTCTCGATGCCGTCGAGCTGCGGCATCTGGATGTCCATCAGCACGAGATCATAGGGGGTGCCCGCCGATTTCGCCGCCAGCCAGGACTCCAGCGCCTCGGCACCATTGGTGGTGATCATGGCGTGATGGCCGAGCCGGCCGAGCAGTGAGCGGATCAATAGCGCGTTGATCTGATTGTCCTCGGCAACGAGGATCGACAGGCCCTTGGCCGAGGAGGCGGCCGGCTGATCGATCGGATCGATGGTCGGCTCCAGGCTCGGCGAGGTCACTTCCGGTGCTGCCATCAGCCGTGCGGCGAGCGAGGCGGCGCGCAGTGGCTTGACCAGATAGCCGGTGAAGGCGGAGATCGTGGACGGTTGCAATTCGTGCCGTGTCGCCGGCGTGAACATCACGATGCGCTGCGTGGCGTGAAGGCGTGCAGCTTCGCTAAGTCGCTGCATATCGGCCAACCCCAGCGCGTGGTCGATCAGCACGGCGTGCCAGGCGCGCTCGGGCAACAGGGCCTCCGCGACATCGGTATCCGACACCATGCAGGTCTGACCGCCCCAGCGCTGTAGCCGCCGCGCGGCCAGCGAGGCCTCGATGTTCTGCGGCGATACCAGCATGATCGACTGGCCGGAGAGATCCGGCGCGGCGAATGAGGTTTGTTCGCCAGCCGCAGCGACAAGAGGAATCGAGACTTCGAATGTCGAACCGGCGCCCGGCTGGCTTTCCAGCGCGATGCGGCCGCCCATGCGCTTGACGATGCGGTCGGAGATGCTGAGACCAAGGCCAGTGCCGCCATAGCTGCGGGCGATCTTGTCGTCGGCCTGTTCGAACTCGCGGAAGATCCGCTCGCGCGCCTCGGGCTCGATGCCGATGCCGGTGTCGCGCACCAGGAAACTGATTTCATTGGGCCAGATGCCGGGTTCGACGATCAGGGCGACGCCGCCGGTCGAGGTGAACTTGATGGCATTGCCGGCGAGATTGAGCAGCACCTGACGCAGCCGCGCCGCGTCGCCGACCACCACGCTCGGCAGCCGCTCGTCAACATAGGCGGCCATCTCGATTTTCTTGGCCTCCGCGCGCGGCGCCAGCAATTCGGTGATGTCCTCGATCAGGCCCGACAGCGCGAACGGACGATGGTCGAGATCGATCTTGCCGGCCTCGATCTTGGAATAGTCCAGCAGCTCTTCGATCAGCGACAGCAGCGCGTCGCCGGAGGTCTTCACCGCCTTGACATAGGTCGTCTGTTCCGGGGTCAGCGGCGTATCCATCAACAGGCCGCTCATGCCGATGATGCCGTTGAGCGGCGTGCGGATCTCGTGGCTTGCCATGGCAAGGAAACGCGACTTGGCGCGGCTCGCGGCATCGGCCTGGTCGCGGGCATCGGTCAGCGCACGTTCGCTCTCGGTGCGGTCGGTGACGTCGCGGCCGACGCTCTGCATTTCCGCGCGCTCTCCGGCGTCGTTGCGGACCAGACCCTCGCGCCATGCGATCCAGCGCGGGCCGAGCGGGCCCTCGATTTGTTGGTCGTGAACGCGGGTGCCGTTCGGCTCCAACGCGGTGTCGCCCTGTTCGAGAACGCGAAGTGCGAAGCGGCTGCCGATCAGCGCGTCGCGCGGCATCTGCGCGAGCTCGCAATAGGCGTCGTTGGCGTAGGTGATGCGGCCTTCCGCATCGCGCAGCACAATCAGGTCACCCTGTGCCTCGAACAGGCGACGGGCGCGCTGCTCGGCTTCCTGCAGTTCCCAATTCCGGTCGGCGAGCGCTTCATTATGAAGCGCGATCTTGCGCATTCTCTTGCGTAGCAGCCGCAGCCGGAAGCTCAAGGCCGCGAGCGCGACGCAGGCGAGAGCGAACAGGAAGGCGACGCCGATCGCAAAAGCGTGCGGGTCATAGCCGGAATTTTCCGTCTTGCTTCCGGCGATGAAGCCATAGGCGACGCCGAACACGATCGAGAAGATCATCAACGACCGAAGCGCGAAGGTGAGCCAGGGATGGCGGCGGCCGAAACGGCGAAAGCGAAGTTTGATCCGGAATGTCAGCCCCATCGCCAATGACCCTGAGCTTGCTGCTTGAACTGAACCGGCCCGCTGCGCCGTATGCCTTAGACAGACGATGCGTCGCCGACGTTGCAAAGTGCTTGAGGTGCTCAACGCGTAACGGCCGCGATGAGAACAGGGTGAATGAAACGTTAACCGAGCATGGTCAGGAAGAGTGGAAACCGGTTTTCCGAGAAGACCGTGCTCCAAACCTAGAGCGACGCCGCCTGGATGCGGTGGCGCTCGCCGCGGGCGCCGACGATCAGGGCAGCGGCATCGAGCAGCGAAAAGCTCTTCGAGGACACGAAAATGCGGTAATCGGCCGGCCCGTCCCGGGAGAGATAGATCACGGGATCGGAGCCGGAGGGTTTTCGGGAAATCGCGACCAGTCGCGGCGGCGTATTGCTCTCGCAGGCACCTGCCTCGGCCGTATCGATGTCGTCGATCACGGTGAAGTCGGCCGCTTCCGGGCTGTCGGAGATCTGGACCCGAACCGTCGCGCGGGACGGATCGTTGGTGAAGCTGACGTGGTGGTGCGCCTCCCAGGAGAGGGGGGCGATCTGGACGGAAGTGCCCGCGATTTCGATGCAGGGCCGCGAACCGCCCACAAACTCGCTCCGCGCGAACAGGGCGACAATCGCCAGCGGAACCACGGAGACCAGGACTTTCAAACGCAACATGACACGCTACTCGCTCGCCATGAGCCCACGACATGGGGCTTATGGTTGGCAGAGTGTGAAAGAAATTAGTTACCGCCAAGTTGATGCCGGTTGTTTTCATCGGCGGCAGCATCCTGATCGCGAGTGGGAGGAGGGGATGCACGGCCGCCTCATGGATGGCCGTCGTTTCCGCATCGGCAGGGCATCCGGTACGCTGCGGCCTTTCAGCGTCATTGCGAGCGCAGCGAAGCAATCCAGCTCTCCGCCCGCGGATCGATGGATTGCTTCGTCGCTTCGCTCGGGAAGAATTACGTGAGCTCGTCGCCAGTACGCTGCGGCTTCTCGATTCAATCACTGGCATCTCTGGGATACTGGGTCACCCGCTTTCGCGGGTGATGACAAGTGAGTGCGTATCAGTTTGCCGCACTTGCTGCATAAAATTGCCCTTGTACGCGAGGCAAATCAGCTTGCGGTTCACGGACACGACGCAAGCAAGTTTGCCAACGGTGCGTGTTGGACTGACCGAGGAAGGGTTGCGTCATGCGAAAATTGTTGGGGCTCGTCGTCATGATTGTCAGCGCGGCAATCTCCACCGCAGATTCCGCGTCCGCCAAGAAGATGAAGCAAGTGCTCGAGGCGAGGATGGCCTGCGCCAAGGCTCCACCCGATCTGACCATTGGGCCGAAATTCCTATCGCATGTGAAGCGCATGTGCGAGGGCAAGACGGAGTGCAGCGTCGGGCCAGGTGAGTTGTTCGGGGCCGAAGACATGGAGCGCTGGGGATGCAACAAGGGATTCTTCGTTCTCATCAGCTGCGGCGGCAGTGACAAGCAGCAGTATCCTTCCGATAACGTGAAACAGAAGATCGACGTGTTCTGCGACGCGCCATAACCGCATCCCGCGCTAAAGCGTGATGACTTTTCTGCGAATCGTCATCCCGCTTTATCTTTTTGTTTGAGCATGATCTTTTCGGAAAACCGCTACACACTTTTCCGGATCATGCTCTAGGGCCGCTCGGCTGCGGCGCCCGCCAGGTAGCGTGCCAGTTCGGAGCGCGGATCCTGACGAAAACTCTGGCGCTCCCTCAACTCCGGCGGCGCCCGCCAGCCCGGCTCGATGCCGGTCATATCAGGCAATTCGTGCGCGATGCCCTTGTGGCAGTCGATACAGGTCTTCTCGCCGGTGATGAGAAATTTGCCATGGATCTCCGCGGCCCGCCGCGTCTGCTTGGTGAAATCCATCGCGACCGCGGAGTGGCAGTTGCGGCATTCCAGGGAATCATTGGCTTTCAGCCGCGCCCATTCGTGCTTGGCGAGCTCGAGCCGGTGATCCAGAAACTTCTGCCTGGTGTCGATCACGCCGAAGATCTTGCCCCAGACCTCCTTGGAAGCCTGCATCTTGCGGGCGATCTTGTCGGTCCAGTCGTGCGGAACGTGACAGTCGGGGCAACTGGCGCGGACGCCCGAACGGTTCGAGAAGTGCGGCGTGTGCTGCAGCTCCTCGAACACGTTGCTGCGCATTTCATGGCAGGAAGTGCAGAACTTCTCGGTGTTGGTGACTTCGAGCGCAGTATTGAAGGCGCCCCAGAACAGCACGCCGCAGACGAAGCCGCCGAGGGCGAGAAATCCTAGGCTGAGATGCGTGCTGGGCCGGCTGGCTATGCGCCAGAACCAGATCAGCAGTTCCTTGAGCCGCTTCATCGCCCACTCACTTTTTCTCGGGTTCGACGAGCAGCATGTCCTTGAACGTGCTCGGGACCAGCGGCTGTGCGTCCGTTTGCTGGACATGGCAGGCGGTGCAGAAGTAGCGCCGCGGGGTGACATCGGCGAGCACCTGCCCGTTGCGGTCCATGAAGTGGGTGACGCTGATCATCGGCGCACCCGAGCCTTCGGTGAATTGCCGCCGGTGACAGTCGAGGCAGCGATTGGTCTTGAGCGTGAGCTGATAATTGTCGATCGAGTGCGGAATGATCGGCGGCTGCTCCGGATAGTTGCGCATCAACCGCTTGTCATCGATGACGGGCCGCGCCAGGGCAGGCGCCGGCACGTCGCCCATGGGCGAAGCGGCGCCGGTGACGCGCGGCACGACCTGCGGCGCATTCTGCGCGTAGATCGCGCCGCAGACGAACACCAGCATGCCGCCAAGCAGCGCGCCTGCGAGCGGCGTTCGAAGTCTCTTCAGGCCGGGATGATCTTGACCGCGCATTTCTTGAAGTCCGTCTGCTTGGAAATGGGATCGGTGGCGTCCAGCGTCACCTTGTTGATGAGCTGGCTGGCGTCGAACCAGGGTACGAAGACCACGCCGCGCGGCATCCGGTTGCGGCCCTTGGTGTCGATCCGGCTCCTGATTTCGCCGCGCCGGGAAATCACCCGGACTTCCGCGCCCTCATTGATGCCTCGGGCGCGGGCGTCTTCGGCATGCATGTAGACCCTGGCGCCGGGATACGCCTTGTAGAGCTCCGGCACCCGCATGGTCATGGAGCCGGAGTGCCAATGTTCGAGCACGCGGCCGGTGACGAGCCAGATATCGAACTCCTTGTCCGGAGATTCCGCCGGCGGCTCGTACGGTACCGCGATGATCCTCGCCTTGCCGTCCTTGTTGCCGTAGAACTCGACGCCCTTGCCCGGCTTCACATAGGGATCAAGGCCTTCGCGATAGCGCCACTTGGTCTCCTTGCCGTTGACAACAGGCCATCGCAGTCCCCGCACCTCGTGAAGGGTGTCGAAATCAGCGACATCGTGGCCGTGCCCGCGGCCGAACTGGGCGTATTCCTCGAATAGTCCCTTCTGCACGTAGAAGCCGAACGCCTTCGCTTCGCGGTTCTCGTACTCGGCGGGGATTTCGGTCGTCGGGAACTTGTCGACATTGCCGTTGCGGAAGAGAACGTCGAACAATGTCTTGCCACGATAGTTCGGATTGGCGTCGAGGATCTGCGCCGGCCATACCTCGTCGGTGGTGAAGCGTTTTGAGAATTCCATCATCTGCCAGAGATCGGAGCGCGCTTCGCCCGGCGCATTGACGAGCTGCCGCCACACATGGGTGCGGCGCTCGGCGTTGCCGTACGCGCCCTCCTTCTCCACCCACATCGCCGCCGGCAGCACGAGATCGGCGGCCATCGCGGTGACGGTCGGGTAGGCATCCGAGACCACGATGAAATTGTCCGGATTGCGGTAGCCGGGATAGGTCTCGCGCGAATTGTTCGGCGCGGCCTGCATGTTGTTGTTCACCTGAACCCAGTAGAAGTTCAGCTTGCCGTCATGGAGCATGCGGTCCTGCTCGACGGCGTGGTAGCCTGGCTTCTCCGGAATGATGCCGTGCGGGATGCGCCAGATTTCTTCCGCGTGCTTGCGGTGCTCCGGGTTGGTGACGACCATGTCGGCGGGCAGACGGTGCGCGAAAGTGCCGACCTCGCGCGCCGTGCCGCAGGCGGAGGGTTGCCCGGTCAGCGAGAACGGCGAATTGCCGGGCTCGGAGATCTTTCCTGTCAAAAGGTGCAGATTGTAGAGAAGCTGGTTCGCCCAGACGCCGCGGACATGCTGGTTGAAGCCCATCGTCCACAGCGACATCACCTTGCGCTTGGGATCGGCATAGAGCTCGGCGAGCTCCTGCAGGAAGCCGCGCTCGACGCCGGTGAGCTCGGATACTTTCTCGAGCGTGTAGTCCTTCACGAAGGCGGCGTAGGCGTCGAAATCGATCGGCTGCGTCGCGCCTGCATTTGCTGCGCCCTTGGCCTTGACTTCCAGCGGATGGTCGGCGCGCAGGCCGTATCCGATGTCGACCGTGCCTTTGACGAACGTGGTGTGGTTCTTGACGAAATCCTGGTTGACCCGCCCCGTCGTGATGATGTGGTTGGCGATGTAGTTCAGGATCGCCAGATCAGTACCGGGCTTGAACACGATCGGGATGTCGGCGAGATCGGAGCTGCGGTTGGTGAAGGTCGAGAGCACCGCCACTTTCACATGCGGCTGGCTCAGCCGGCGGTCGGTGAGACGCGTCCACAGGATCGGATGCATCTCGGCCATGTTCGAGCCCCACAGCACGAAGGCGTCGGCGGCTTCGAAATCGTCATAGCAGCCCATCGGCTCATCCATGCCGAAGGTGCGCATGAAGGCGACCGCTGCGGAGGCCATGCAATGGCGCGCATTCGGATCGAGGTTGTTGGAGCGGAAGCCGGCCCGCATCAGCTTGGTGGCGGCGTAGCCTTCGTAGACTGTCCATTGGCCCGAACCGAACATGCCGAGCGCCGTCGGGCCCTTCTCCTTCAGCACCGCCTTGGCGCGGGCGGCCATCACGTCGAAGGCCTCGTCCCACGAAACCGGCGTCAGCTCGCCGTTCTTGTCGAAGACGCCGCCCTTCTTGCGCAACAGCGGCGTGGTCAGGCGGTCGCCGCCATACATGATCTTGGAGAGGAAATATCCCTTGATGCAGTTCAGCCCGCGATTGACCTCGGCGAGCGTATCGCCGTGGGTGGCGACGACCTTGCCGGCCTTGACGCCGACCATCACCCCGCAGCCGGTGCCGCAGAAGCGGCACGGCGCCTTCGACCATTTGATCTCCAGCGATCCGATGCCGCCCGCCACTGGCTGCGCGGCCGCAGGAACGGTGATGCCGGCGGCCGCGGCGGCGACGGCGGCGGCCTGCGCCTTCAACAGTTCGCGTCGCGAGAGTGACATGATCCTAGTCTCCGATATCGGCTGATCTTTCGACCTGCTCGAACACCATGTTGGCCGACAAGACTCCCTGCCAGCATGCGATTTCGGCAAGGCGGCCACCGAGGATTCCGCTCTCGGCCGCCTCCATCACGATGATGATCTTTCTGGCGTCGCGCTGATGGATCTCGACGTCCGGCAGCGCAGCGAGCGCCTGCAATACCTCGTCCCGGTGTTTGGGCAGCACGGATACGACCGCGCTCGAAATGTGAATGGTGACTTCGTCTGTCATGCGGCGTCTCCGCCACGCGCGGCGCCCAGCACGATCGTGGCGCCTGGGCAGGCAGCGATGCATTCACCGCATCCGGTGCAGGCAGCTTCGTTGACGATGGCCTGAGGCGGCAATCCTGTTCGAGGGCGGAAGCTGATCGCGGAAGCAGGACAGACATCGCCGCAGGAACGGCACACGATGCCGGCTTCGGCGAGGCATGCGTCACCGATGACGGCGACCGGTTTGGTGAGGAATTGACCGCGAAACAGAGCGCGGCGCGAGGGGCCCTGGGTTTGCATGGCGTTTCATGCTCCCGGAGGACCGGGCGGCCCCAGGATCAACTGGGACATCCACACCAGAAAGCCATAGCCACCGACCACGCCAACGGCGACCACCGGCCAGATGAAGGCGGCGATGATGGCGAACACCAGGAATTCCGCACGTCGACTTGCCCCGTGTACCTTCTTCGGCTGCGCATCAAGTTGAGTTGACGTATCGGGCATGTAACGACCTGCCGCCTTTGGAATCGAGTAATTACTCAGCCGGCCGCGCGTTCCCCGCCCATGCCGGCTACTTTGCCAATTGCCATCGCCGTCAGACGGAGCGCGCGACGAGTTCCCGCGCCGCTGCAGGATGCGTCACCGCAGCGATAGGGTAGCTGCGCGCGGGAAATCCTTCATTGATCTGGATCAAATAATGAAGAACAAACGCTTGGATTATTTGATGATCTTTCGGCGCGTTGCGCCGGAAGAGCTGCTGCGACTCAACTGAGCTTGGGCATGATCTCCGAGCAAACGCGTCGGGTTTGTCCCGCGGAAAACCGCTTCACGCTTTTGCGCGAACGCGGCCCTTCGTATCAGGATCATGCACTATGCCGCGCGCCTTAAATCCTCGGCCAGCGCGCGGTAGGACAGCGCTTCGGCCAGATGCAGCCGTCCGATTTTCTCCGCGCCATCGAGATCGGCGAGCGTGCGCGCGACGCGGAGCACGCGGTGATAGCCGCGCGCGGTGAGCTTCATGGTGTCGGCGGCGTCGCGCAGCAGTTTCTGGCCCTGCGCATCCGGCTGTGCGATCGTTTCCAATAGCGAGGCCGGCGCTTCGGCATTGGTGCGGATCTGCGGCATGCCGGCCGTTGCGTAGCGTGCGAGCTGGATGTTCCGGGCGGCGGCGACGCGGGCAGCGACTTCGGCCGAGCCTTCGGATGGCGGCGGCAGGATCAGGTCGGCGGCGGTCACCGCCGGCACTTCGATACGTAGGTCGATGCGGTCCATCAGCGGGCCGGAGATGCGCATCTGGTAATCAGACGTGCAGCGCTCGATGGGCGCGCGTCTGCAGGAATAACCGGGGTCATAGGCCTGGCCGCAGCGGCAAGGGTTCATCGCCGCGACCAGCATGAAGCGCGCGGGATAGGTGACGCGGTGATTGGCACGGGACACCGAGACCTCGCCGTTCTCCAGCGGCTGTCGCAAGGAATCGAGCACGCGCGGATCGAACTCCGGCAATTCGTCGAGAAACAGCACGCCCTGATGCGCCAGCGAAATCTCGCCGGGCCTGGCGCGCAGGCCGCCGCCGGTCAGTGCGGCCATGCTGGCGGAATGATGCGGTGCGCGGAACGGCCGCCGCGCCGTCAATGCGCCGTCGCGGATTTCGCCGGCGACGGAGGCGATCATCGAGACTTCCAACAGTTCGGACGGCGACAGCGGCGGCAGGATCGAGGGCAGTCGCGCCGCCAGCATCGACTTGCCGGCGCCGGGCGAGCCGATCATCAGCAAATGATGTCCGCCGGCTGCGGCAATCTCCAGCGCACGCTTTGCACTTTCCTGGCCTTTGATATCGCGCAGGTCGAGATGGGTTGCTTCCTGCTCATGCACGCGCGGCTGCGGACGCGACAGCACCTGCGTGCCCTTAAAATGGTTGGCGATCTGGATCAGCGATTTGGCCGCGATGATCTGGATATCCGGGCTCGCCCAGGCCGCTTCCGAGCCGCACGCGGCGGGACAGATCAGCCCTTCCTCGCGCGCGTTCGCCCCGATCGCAGCCGGCAGCACGCCTGCGACCGACGCGATCGATCCATCGAGTCCGAGCTCGCCGAGCACGGTAAAGCCGTTGAGCGCATCCGGCGGGATCGCGCCGATCGCAGCCATCAGGCCGAGCGCGATCGGCAGATCGTAATGGCTGCCTTCCTTCGGCACGTCGGCCGGTGCGAGGTTGACCGTGATCCGGCGGGCAGGGAGCGCCAGACCCGAGGCGATCAGCGCTGAGCGGACCCGCTCCCGCGCTTCCGACACCGCCTTGTCCGGCAGGCCGACGATCGCAAACGCCGGTAGGCCGGGCGCGACCTGCACCTGCACGTCGACCGCGCGGGCCTCGATCCCTTCAAAGGCTACAGTAGATACCCGCGCGACCATCTCGCCCCTCGTGACGCAATCGAAGGTAGCGGGGAACCGGAGGGCAAGTCAAGAACATTGGGGGAACATAGACGCAAACGATCCTGTCTGCGCCGTCTGCCTGTCAGACCGGCACAACCTCGGGGCGTGGACACATTCCGGCCGGCATCTGCCGTCCTCAGCGCTCCGTTCTCATGTATGGGCTGCTCTCGGAAACATGCTTCAGCGCCGGATCGTCGGCGAGAATGCGCACCGCCTGCGTCTTCTCAGGGCTCGGATGGGGCGGGGTGTCGCGCAGGCTCCATACGGCCAGGCCAACGACGAGCATTCCCGCGCTGATCGCTATCATGTCTTTGGTCATGTGCCGGGCCTCCAAACTGGCTGCCAAGCGGCCGAGACGCGGGCCTCATTGGTTCGGCTTGAAAGCCGATTGGCCCTGCGGCCTGACGCTTATGTTGCTCTCGGGCATCTTGCCCCGGTCGTTGTTGGCGTCCCTGCCGCCGAGGCCGGAAGTTCCGCTGCCGGCTTCTTCGCTTAAGAGGAAACCAATTTCGGCGGATCGCGATGGTTCCTAAGGCGCGTCTTTTTCGATCGACTCGGTCTACGAAGCTGTGCGCTTGTGGCAGTAGCTTGACAATCCGGGGCTGGTGATCGGCCAGCCCCGGATCGGGCGTCTTAGAGCTGCATGTTCATCGGCTCGGGATAATATCTAAAACCGTCGCCGTTCTTAGCGACGTGGCCGAAGCCCGGCCAGGCGAAGTGATAGGACATGACAGGGATCTTCTGGGCGGCGAGCATGTCCAGCATCTTCACCCGCGAGTTCGCTGCCTGCTTCGGATCGCTATCGTAGGAGAACTCCATCCGCGGCTTCTCCAGCAGCAGCACGGCGTGATGGGAAAGGTCGCCGAGGAAGCAGAAGGATTTGCCCTTTGAGCTCACCATGTAGATGGTGTGGCCGACGGTGTGGCCGGGCGCTGACAGCGCGGTGACGCCGGGCAGAAATTCTTGATTGTCCTTGATGAACACGATGCGGTCGCGCACCGGCATCAGGTTCTTGCGGGCGTGGAGGATAAAATCCTTCAAGGGACTGCCGAGCTTGCCTTCGTCGGTCCAGAAATCGAAATCGCTCTGGGCGATGTAGACCTGCGCATTCGGGAACAGCGGCTTGTCGTCGGCGCCGACAAGGCCTCCGATGTGGTCGATATGGGCGTGCGAGCACACCACGGCGTCGATATCGCTGGCCTTGATGCCGGCCGCCGCGAGGTTCTTCTGTTGCTGGCCGGTGGTCGGCCCGAACGCCTTCGAGGTGCCCATGCCGGTATCGAACAGGATCAGCTTGTCGCCGGTGTTCACGACCGGCGAGTTCTGCTCCAGCACGACATTGTCCGGGTTGAGGAAGTTGTCGGAGAGCATCTTCTTCACTTCTTCCTTCGGCACGCCGGTAAACGTACCGGAGGGATCGCCGAGCGGCAGCGGGCCGTCAGAGACCACGGTGACCTCGGCGTCGCCGAGATTGAAGCGGTGCCAGTAGGGGGTCTGCGTGGCGAGCTTGGGCGCCTTGGCCAGTGCACTGCCGCCGAGCATGGTTGAGGCGCCGAAACCCATTCCGAGTCCTGCGCTGAGCGCAAGCAAAGACCGTCGCGAAAGATTCGTCGTCATGCATCTTCCTCCCACTGACTTTATTGAATTGCAGCATGTGCCCGGACGGATTCATCCGTCGCTACAGGCTGCGCCCGCTTCCCGTAATTGGCAAGTGGGAGGAGACGGCACAACAGGGATGTGAAAATGCGGGTGGCACGGCGTTATGCAACGCCGCGCTTCTTCCCGATGGCATCCCGGATTTTCGCGCCGCCGTTGCAGGACGGGATTTTCGGATGATCACCGCGTCGACGACTACCAATCGTCGTAGATCCACTCCCTGGGGTATCGAGGCCGCGATCTCGCTTGCGGCGACCGCTCCGGCTTGCGGAAGGTCGGGGCCGGCTTTGCCGCAGGCGGTGACGCCCTGGGCGGGCTTTGCTCGGAAACCTTCGCGAGCGCGCGTTTCATCTCTTCCTGGCTCGCCTTCAGCTCTCCAATGGCCTTTGAATTGTCACTGGTGATTTGTTGCTGGTTCGCCTTGAGCTGTTCGATGTTTCGCTCCAGGTTCGCGAGGTTGCGCACGATCGTTTGCAGCAGCTGTGTCTGGTCGGAAGGCGCCGCGGTGGTTGGCAGCGAGGCGTCTTGCGGCGGTGCGGCCTGAGCCAGGGTTGGTGCTTGCGGAGGTGCTTCCTGTGGCGGTGCTGCTTGCGGTGGCGATGCTTGTGATGATGCTGCTGGCTCCGCCGCGGCCACTTGAACGGTGGATGGAGCGGGCTCGGCGGCAAGCGGCGGATTTTCCGGCGGCAATGCGGGCGTTGAAACGAGCTGCGGCGCTGAACGGGCGGCAACCTGCTTGTCCCCACCGCCATAGGACGATTGCCAAACCAGGGCAGCGGCAACAATGCACGCTGCCACGGGCAAGGCAACGAGCGTCCGGAGCGCCGGCCTTTTTTCCGGTGATGGCGCAGGCGGTGATTGCGCGGCGGGTTGGGCCGAAGGCGGATGCGCGTCATCGCGCTCCATTCTTGCAAGCTGCTCAGTCAACCGCGTCAGCTGTTCATCCGCGCGCTTGATCTGTTCGTGAGCATGCGCGAGCCGTTCATCGGCGCCCGCGATTGGGGCATCGGTTACTTTCGGAGTAGGTGTGGAGTTCATTGGCGTTTCCCTTTCCGCCCAATGTCATCCGCAGGTAGCCGGTCGACCATGCGCCGACGCTCCGTGCAGTCTTGTCCAAAGAATGGCCGTATGATGATAGAGTACTGGATCACATGGCGATAGACGTCCTGGAATCTCGCGGGCCGTTGCCGACGGCGCAGCAGTGCGGCGCCACGACTCTCTCCGCCGGTTCCATTCAGCCGGCACGCCATTTCGTCCGGCCGTTCAAGTTCCTGATGGGACAGGTCGCGAAACGGGCGCGGCGAAAATGGTTGGTCGATAGGGCGCGAGTTGAAAATTATTTCCCGGCGCGCTTCTTCTCGATGGTGTCCCAGATCTTGCCGGCGACGTCAGGGCCGTTGAGCCGTTGGATCGCGCGGATGCCGGTCGGCGACGTCACGTTGATTTCGGTGAGGTTGCCGTCGATCACGTCGATGCCGACGAACAGCAATCCGCGTTCGCGCAAAGCCGGTCCCAGCGTGTCGCAGATTTCCCGCTCGCGCGGCGAGAGTTCGGTCGCCTGCGCGGCGCCGCCGCGGACCATGTTGGAGCGGAGGTCATCGGGCGCGGGGACGCGGTTGACCGCGCCGGCAAACTCGCCGTCGACCAGGATGATGCGCTTGTCGCCGTGCTTCACCTCGGGAAGGAAGCGCTGGATCACCCAGGGCTCGCGGAAGGTCACCGAGAACATGTCGAACAGCGAGCCGAAATTCATGTCCTGCGGCATCACGCGGAAAACGGCAGCTCCCCCATGACCGTGCAGCGGCTTCATGACCACGGCGCCGTGCTGGTCGCGGAACGAGTTGATCTCGTCGAGGTCGCGCGAGATCAGCGTCGGCGGCATCAACTGCGGAAAATTCATCACGAACAGTTTTTCCGGCGCGTTGCGCACCGAGGCCGGATTGTTCACCACCAGCGTCTTCGGGTGGATGCGCTCGAGGAAATGGGTCGAGGTGATGTAGGCGAGGTCGAAGGGCGGGTCCTGCCGCAACAGGATGACGTCGAAAGCCTCGAGCGACTCGCGCTTGGGCTCGCCCAGCGTAAAGTGGTCGCCGATCTCATCGCGGACGGTCAGCCGTTGCACCGGCGCCACCAGCTCCTCGCCGCGCAGCGAAAGCTTGTCGGGGGTGTAGTAGGAGAGGCTGTGGCCGCGCTTTTGCGCCTCCAGCAGCAGCGCAAAGGTCGAATCGCCGCGGATGTTGATACGCGCGATGGGATCCATCTGGACGGCGACATTCAGTTTCATAGGGAAGGTCCGGGTCTCTGGAGGGTCATAGCGTTTTCAAGCGAAGTGGGTACCGGTTCGCGTCAAGAAAACGCGTCCAAGATAAGAGTTTTAAGTGCTGGCGTCGAATGCCGCTAACAGATGGCGTGGCAGACGGCGCGGCGCAATCAGGACGGCGTCAAATCGTAGCTCGAATTCGGCATGCTCGGGATGCGCCATCAGCCAGGCCTGGGCGGCATTGATGATGCGCGCCTGCTGGCGTGGGGTGACCGCATAGGCGGCGTCGTCGAGGGTGGCTCGTGCCTTGACCTCGATGAAAGCGACCAGATTGCGCTTCTTCGCCACCAGGTCGATCTCGCCATAGGGGGTGCGGAAGCGCTTGGCGAGGATACGGTAGCCCTTGGCCATCAGAAAGGCCGCGGCGCGGCTTTCGGCTGATAGTCCGGTGCGGAAGGCAGCGACGCGCTCGGGCGCGGCAAGCTTGGCGGCCGCGTCGGGCGGAATACCGTCAGTCTTCGCCATCGTCACCCCTGACTTCTTTTGCGAGTTCGAGTGCGCGGGCATAGACCTCGCGGCGTGGCCGTCCCGAAAGCTCGACCGCATGCGCCACGCTGTCCTTGACGCTTTCGCGCGCCAGCGAGGCGCGCAGGAGATCGTCGAGGTCATGCTGGGTCATGACGTCGGCGTCCTTGCGCGGCGGGCCGACGATGAGCACGAACTCGCCACGGGTTTCCAGCGTATCGGCGGCCTTCGCCAGTTCTGCAATCGGCGCGCGCGTAATCTCCTCGTGCAGTTTGGTGAGTTCGCGGCAGATCGCGGCGTCGCGGCCCGCCATGATTTCCGAGAGGTCGGCCAACGTCTCCTGCACGCGATTGCCGGATTCGAACATCACCAGCGTGGCGTCGACGCGGGCGAGCTCTGCGAGCCTGGTCCGCCGCGAGACCTGCTTGGCGGGCAAAAATCCCTCGAAGAAGAACCGGTCGGTGGGCAGGGCTGCGACCGAAAGCGCTGTTAGCACCGAGGATGCGCCGGGTACTGCGATGACGGCGTGGCCGGCGGCCGAGACCTCGCGCACCAGCTTGAAGCCGGGATCCGAAATCAGGGGCGTGCCGGCATCCGATACCAGCGCGATGGAAGCGCCCTGCGCCAGCCGCTCCAGGATCTTCGGCCGCGCCATCGCCGCGTTGTGCTCGTGATACGGCTTGAGCTCTGCCGAAATCGCATAGCGCTCGATCAGGCGGCGGGTGATGCGGGTGTCCTCGCAGGCGATGATGTCGACGCCGGCCAGGGTCTCTAGTGCGCGCAAGGTAATGTCGCCGAGATTGCCGATCGGGGTTGCCACCAGATAGAGGCCGGAAACCGGCTTCGGCGCATTCAGGATGTGGCCGCCAATCAAAAATGTTCTGTTGGCCGAACCCGGTTCGGTGTCAGGGCCGTAGTTGGAACTGGGTTTTGCGCGCATAATGACAATTCTAGAGCGCCCGCGAGCCCGGCGCCACATCGCGGTGGGGCCAGGGCAAGTCGATGTTTCCGGCAACGGCCATGCGCCGCGCGGGGTGTAATCCTTTTGTTTTAGTTAACTATTCGCAGACAATATGCTGAATCTACCTTCGCGTTGTGGGGCGGAGGTCCTGACCGACGGCGGTCGGTCAAGAGAAGAGACAAGATGGTAGGCCCTCTCAATCGCAAGCCTGGATCCCCGGATTTTCGTCCGTTTGGACCGACCCGGCGGACCGCACTCGGTCTTATACTTGGCGCGCCGCTGCTCGGCGCCTGCGCCGGCAACAGTCCGATTTCCAACCCGTTCGGCCCGTCCGCGCCCGAGGGACCCCCAGGCCCGCAGCAACAGCCGGTCGCGATCGGCGCCGGACAAGTCAAGGTCGGCCTGATCCTGCCGCTGTCGGCCGCCGGCAATGCCGGCGTTGCCGCGCAATCGATGAAGAACGCGGCCGAAATGGCGCTGGCGGAATTCCAGAATCCGAACATCCAGCTCCTGATCAAGGATGACGGCGGTCTCCCGCAAGGCGCCCAGCAGGTGACGCAGCAGGCGCTTGGCGAGGGTGCGGAAATCATCCTGGGCCCGCTGTTCGCGGCCTCGGTGCCGGCGACCGCGCAACTGACGCGCGCGAAGGGCGTTTCCGTGATCGCGTTCTCGACTGATTCGAGCGTCGCCGGACGCGGCGTCTATCTGCTCAGCTTCCTGCCCGAATCAGACGTCAACCGGATCGTCGACTATTCCGCCAGCATCGGGAAGAAATCCTTTGCAGCCCTGCTGCCGGACAATGCCTATGGCAATGTGGTGGAAGCAGCGTTCAAGCAGGCGGTCGGCCGCAAGGGGCGCATCGTCGCTTTCGAGAAATATGCCGCCGATCGCGCCGGCGCGGCGCGGACCGTGGCGCAGTCGTTGGGCTCGGCGGACGCGTTGTTCATCGCCGATGACGGCGAATCCGTCGTGGCGTCGGCGGATGCCTTGACCGCAGCGGGCGCGAATTTGCGCAACATCCAGTTGCTCGGCACCGGGCTTTGGGACAATCCGCGGGTCTATGCGAGCCCTCCGCTGCAGGGCGGGCTCTATGCCGCGCCCGATCCGTCGGGTTTCCGCGCTTTCGCTGGCCGCTACCGCGCCAAATACGGCAGCGATCCTGTGCGCACCGCAACGCTCGCCTATGACGCAGTCGCTCTCGTCGCCGCATTGTCGAAGCAGCAGGGCGGCCAGCGCTTCGCCTCAGAGACGCTGACCAACCCGTCCGGCTTTGCCGGCACCGACGGGCTGTTCCGATTCCGCTCCGACGGCACCAATGAGCGTGGCCTTGCGGTGATGAAGGTCGCCAGCGGCGGCAGCACGCCGGTCGCCGGCTCGCCGAAGAGTTTTGGGGCGTAACTTTTAGCCAGTTTTCGTCGCGCTCGCGAATTCGGCTTCGTAGCGCCGCCGGTTGCTCCAGTAGATGTTGGCGAACAGCGCGGCCTCCTGGCGATAGGGGATGTGATCGTCCGCATCCTGCGCCGCCTGCGCCTCGATCCATGCGGCATGCTCGGCAATGGCGCCCGAGCGGTCGCCTTGCAGCGATCGAATCTGAAACGCGAACATATGCTGCTCTATCTCGCCGTAGCGATCGTACCAGCAGGTCGACCATTGCCGGTTCTGCAGCGCGAAGCGCCGGATCCAGCGCTCCGTCAGGTCCATCTCGTGCTCGGGTTTTGAAAACATCACGTCGCGCCGTGCTTCCTGCAGCGTTTCGATCGCGACCGGCTTGTTCGCGCGCCAGAGCGTCTGCATCGCGGGATCGGACAGGAAGCGGTCGGCATAGATCGGATGCGGAAAGGCGATCTCGCGCAAATGCGGCAGCTCGAAGTAAACGCGGATCTCCGAACAGACGCTGGCCTTCAGCTCGTTATCTTCCATCTTGCGGTGAAAGGCGTCGAAGCCGATGCCGGGGAAATAAGGCATGAAAGCCGCGTGGAACATCTCGTGCAAACGATAGAGATCTTCGATCGCCGGATTGTCGTAAGCGCGGTTCATCGTGACGCCCCACCATGAACAGAAATGCGCGCGCTCCAGCCGGTCGTCGGTCGTCTCGCAGAACAGCCGCGGCAGATTGGCGAATTGCTCGATGATGTCGTGAATGAATCCGCGCTCGGCATGCGAGGCGCGGATTGGCGCGCTGCGCCAGAGCCCGTGCACGTGGCGATGAATCTCCTCACGGTCCGTCAGGATGATCGCGTTCTTCATGGCGCGACTCCGGGAATCGCGATCGGTCCGGCCGTGCCGATCATTTCGGCCATGGTCGGCGTCAGGCACAGCCTGAGCGGTGCGTTGGGATCGCCGGTCGGCCGGCGCAGGAAGGCGGCGAGGGCGCGGTCGGTGGCCGCGCTGCCGTCCGCCTGCGCCAGCACGTTGACGTCGCACGCGGACAGCGACAGGCCGAGGCGGCGGCCGACGCGCGCCGCGGCCTCGTGCTGAACGGATTTGTAACGCCGCGGCAGATCGAACACGTCGTGGCGATCGAGCAGCACCTGGCCGAGCTGCAGCGAGGTCAGGTTCTTGAACCATTGATTGCCGAACAGGCTCGGCATCGCCTTGCGGCACAGCACGCCGCCGATGCGGTCGTAATAGACCCCGAACGGCTTCGACAGGCTGAAGGCGAGCGCCTGCACGGACGGGCTGTTGGCTGCAATTCGCGTAGCGGGTTGCTCGGCGATGGAGCCGACATAGGTGACGTCGAGCAACACGCGGGGCTCTTTCGCCCCGGTCGCGAGCAAGGCGAGGAAGTCGTTTGCCTCGCGCCACACATTGCCGTCGATGGCGGACGGCTGGCTGAGGCAGAACAGCGCGGTTGCGGGCAACGCACGGCCGACCGCCTGCCAGTCGGCACGGGGATGCTCGACGACGGCGACGCCGCAGGCTTCGGCATAGGCCTTGTGGCCTTCATACTCGCCGGCAAAGACATGCACCTCCGGATTGAAGCGCTCGACGCGGGCGCGGTTGCCATAGGCGGTGATGACATGAAACAACGCCTCGCTGCCGCCGCCGGTCGGATAACGCCAGGGGAAGCCGGCCGCGTCGATCGCGATGACAGGCGATGCCCACGCCATCCAGCGTTCGAGAAAGGCTTCATGCGAGGCGAACTGTTTGCCGGTCCAGGCGTCGCGGAATTGTTCGAGATGGTGGCGGCGCGCCGCATCCGGTGCGGCGGTCGCATTGCCAAGGATGAAATGCTTGGCGGCTTCCGTCTCGGGCGTGACGAGCGCGTAAACGGTCTTGCTCGCGCCGGCGTCTTTGACGCGGCGGTCGAGTTCGGGATCATGGATCGGCGGGGGAATGGTCCGGTCGTTCACGATCGTCATTCAGAAAGTGGCGGGCGAAACTGATCTAACACAAATGGGCGTACGCTACGCGAGATCCCGCGTGTTGGCTTATCAAACCTTTGCGAATGTTTGCGTAGCCCGGGTGGAGCGAAGCGTAACCCGGGACGCTCTCGCAAGTGAGCATACTGTCCCCGGATTGCGCGGAGCCTGTCATCGGGCGCGCATTCGCGCGACCCGTTGGCTCCATCCGGGCTACGGTTGTTCGCTACGCTGCGAGGTCCGCCACCACCGCGTCGAGCACCGGAAAACCGTCCTTCGTCACGCGCAGCCTGCCGTCGGCGTCGACGGAGATCGCGCCTTCCTCGCGCAAGATGGCGATCCGGCCCGGATCGAGCGCGCGGCCGGACAAGGTCGCATAGCGTTTGGGGTCGATGCCTTCGGCGAGACGCAATCCCATCAACAGATATTCGTCGGCGCGTTCTTCGCTGTTCAGGTCATCGTCGGTGACGACGCCGTGGCCCTTGGCCTCGACGCGCATCAGCCAGGCCTCCGGCCGCTTCTCGGTCGCGGTTGCGTGCCTGATGCCGTCGATGTCGAGGCGGCCATGCGCGCCCGGTCCGATGCCGGCATATTCGTCGCCGCGCCAATAGACCAGATTGTGCTGGCACTCCGCGCCTTCGCGCGCGTGATTGGAAATCTCGTAGGCCGGCAGTCCATGCGCGGCGCAGACGTCCTGCGTGACGTCGTAGAGCGCGCGCGCCAGCGCCTCGTCCGGCGTCTTCAGTTTGCCCGCGGCATGCAGGCCGAAGAACGGCGTGCCTTCCTCGATGGTGAGCTGGTAGAGCGAGAGATGCTCGGCGGCTTCCGAAATCGCGAGCTTCAGTTCATCCGTCCACATCTGCGGCGTCTGCTCGGGACGGGCGTAGATCAGGTCGAACGAGTAGCGATCGAACGCGGTGCGGGCGATCGCGACGGCGTCCAGCGCCTCGCGCGCGGTATGGAGCCGTCCCAACGCTTTCAGCGAGGCATCGTCGAGCGCCTGTACGCCGAGCGAGACGCGGTTGACGCCGGCTGCACGGTAGCCGCGAAACCGTGTCGCCTCGACGCTGGTGGGATTGGCCTCCAGCGTGACCTCGACATTGCCGGCGACGCGCCAGTGTTTGCCGATCGCATCGAGAATCGCGCCGACGGTCTGCGGCTGCATCAGTGACGGTGTGCCGCCGCCGAGAAAGATCGAGGTGACGGTTTTGTCAGGTGCGCGCTCCGCCGTGGTCTCGATCTCGCGTGCGAAGGCGCGCGCAAAGCGCTGCTCGTCGATCGGTGCATGGCGGACATGGCTGTTGAAATCGCAATACGGGCATTTCGACAGGCAGAACGGCCAGTGCACGTAGACGCCGAAGGCCTCTTTGAGGCGTGGTCGCTCGCGACTAGCCAAGGCAGATCTCCGCCAGTTTGACGAAGGCACGCGCCCGGTGCGACAGGCCAAGGCCGAGCGGCGGCAGGCCGTGCTTTTCGATCGAGGTCATCTCGCCAAAGGTCCTGTCATGCCCGTCGGGCAGGAATGCCGGATCATAGCCGAAACCGGCGGTGCCGCGCGGCGGCCAGGCCAGAGTTCCATCGACCCGTGCCTCGACCTCCTCGAGATGGCCGTCGGGCCAGGCGACGCACAATGCCGATACGAAGTGAGCCTTGCGCTGGTCCGGCGCGGTCGCGCCGCGCTCCTGCAGCAGGCGCTCGATCCGGGTCATCGCCGCCATGAAATCCTTGCCTTCGCCGGCCCAGCGCGCCGAGTGGATTCCAGGGGCGCCATCGAGCGCATCGACGACCAGGCCGGAATCATCGGCAAACGCCGGCAATTGCGCGGCGTTCGCTGCCGCGATCGCCTTGATCGCGGCGTTGGCGCGGAACGTCTTGCCGGTTTCCTCGGGCTCGCCCAGGCCAAGCTCGCCCGCGGCAACCGCCTCGACGCCATGCGGCGCCAGCAATTCCCGCATCTCGGCGAGCTTGCCGGGATTGTGGGTCGCGATCACGAGCCGGCCGGTGATTCGACGGTGCTGAGCCATGGATATTTGTATTCCGTCATGGCCGGGCTTGTCCCGGCCATCCACGTGTTATGACGACCTCTTGTGAATTACGCGACAGCCAGCTTCTGCAGGTCCACCAGACGGGCGACACCGTTGCGCGCCAGTTCCATCAGCGCCAGGAACTCGTCCTGCGAGAACGGCGTCTTTTCGGCGGTGCCCTGCACCTCGATGATGCGGCCATCGCCCGTCATGACGAAATTGGCGTCGGTCTCGGCCTCGGAATCCTCGGCATAGTCGAGGTCGAGCACCGGCGTGCCCTGATAGATGCCGCAGGAGATCGCGGCGACGTTGTCGCGCAAAACGTTCGCTTTCAGCATGTTGCGGCTCTTCATCCAGCCGATGCAGTCGGCCAGCGCCACCCAGGCGCCGGTGATCGAGGCGGTGCGGGTGCCGCCGTCGGCCTGGATCACGTCGCAGTCCACCGTGATCTGGCGCTCGCCGAGCGCTTCGAGGTCGACGGCTGCGCGCAGCGAGCGCCCGATCAGCCGCTGGATTTCCACCGTGCGGCCGCCCTGCTTGCCGGCGGCGGCCTCGCGGCGGGTGCGCTCAAGGGTAGCGCGCGGCAGCATGCCGTATTCGGCCGTGACCCAGCCGCGGCCCTGACCCTTCAGCCAGGGCGGCAGCCGCTCTTCCAGTGTGGCCGTGACCAGCACATGGGTGTCGCCGAACTTCACCATGCAGGAACCTTCGGCGTATTTGACCACGCCGCGTTCCAGCGACACGGGGCGCAACTGATCGGGCGCACGGCGGCTTGGCCGCATGGGAAATCCTTTCGAAAACGAGGCGAAAATTCGTTCGCGGTGCTTGTAGGAGGGGGAACGGGCAGCGGCAAGGGCTTTTGCCTGCAATTTCATGATGTTTTGACGCGCTTTCTTCACGAGAATTGCGGCCATTCTGCCGGAAAACGCCATGAACAGAGCGCGCTTGTCATCGGCGCCCCGGATGGACAAATTAGGGGTGCTGGGAGGAAGAGTTAGTGGCCCACCACGATCCGATTGGACTGATCGCGCCGCATGCCGGGCTGGCTCAGCTCAACGAGCGGTCGCGCGACATTTTTCGGCAAATCGTCGAGAGTTATCTCGCCACCGGCGAGCCGGTCGGCTCGCGCAACATTTCGCGCCTGATCGCGGTGCCGTTGTCACCGGCTTCGGTCCGCAACGTGATGTCGGACCTCGAGCACCTCGGGCTGATCTATGCGCCACATACCTCGGCCGGGCGGCTGCCGACCGAACTCGGCCTGAGGTTCTTCGTCGACGCCCTGATGCAGATCGGGGACCTTACCGAACCGGAACGGGAATCGATCCAGAGCCAGCTTGCATCCGTCGGCCGCGCGCAATCGGTCGAGGCCGCGCTCGGCGAAGCGCTGACGCGGCTGTCCGGCCTGACGCGGGCGGCCGCCGTGGTGCTCACTGCCAAATCCAATTCGCGGCTGAAGCACATCGAATTCGTGCGGCTGGAGCCGGAGCGCGCGCTGGTCGTGCTGGTCGGCGAAGACGGCCAGGTCGAAAACCGCGTGCTGGCGCTGCCGCCCGGCGTTCCCTCGTCGGCGTTGACCGAGGCGAGCAACTTCCTCAACGCGCGGATTCGCGGCCGTACGCTGGCCGAAGCGCGGCTTGAGCTGGAAAACGCGATGGCGCAGAGCCGCGTCGAGCTCGATCAACTAACGCAGAAGGTGATCGAGGCGGGCATTGCGAGCTGGTCCGGCGGCGAACACGAGGAGCGCCAATTGATCGTGCGCGGGCACGCCAATCTCCTGGAAGATCTGCACGCACTGGAGGATCTCGAACGCGTCAAATCGCTGTTCGACGATCTCGAGACCAAGCGCGGCGTTATCGATCTGTTGGGCCGCGCCGAGCGCGCCGAGGGCGTGCGGATTTTCATCGGATCGGAGAACAAGTTGTTTTCGCTATCCGGTTCCTCCACCATCATCGCGCCCTATGGCGACGCGTCGGGCCGCATCGTCGGCGTTCTCGGCGTGATCGGGCCGACCCGGCTCAATTATGCACGGGTGATTCCGACGGTGGATTATGCCGCCCGGATCGTCAGCCGGATGCTGGGTGGCTGATCCCGGGGGCGAATTGGCCTTATATCCGGCGCGGTTGTGCTTGATTTTCCGCCTCTAAAGCACGATATCCCCCGCAGCAAATCCCCATTGAGCCAGACGCGTTTTTTGAGAAGGCAGCCTTATGACCGATCCCAAGCGGCCGAATGACAACACGGCAAACCCGGCAGAGACGGGCGAGCCCGTGGTCTCAAAGCCCTACATCATGCCCGACGATCCCGAGGAAGGATCGGTGGAGCTGCTGGTCAAGGAAGCGACCGAAGCGCGCGACAAGATGCTGCGCACGCTGGCCGAGATGGAAAACCTGCGCAAGCGCACCGCCAAGGAGGTCGCCGACGCGCGCGCCTATGGCATCACCGGCTTCGCCCGCGACATTCTCGAGATCGCCGACAATCTGCAGCGCGCGCTCGATGCGATCCCGGCCGACGTGAAAGAGACCGCCGATCCCGGCATCAAGGCCTTCATCGAAGGCGTCGAGCTGACCGAGCGCTCGCTGCTCAACACGCTGGAGAAGAACGGCGTCAAGAAGTTCGATCCGTCCGGCGAGAAGTTCGATCCGAATTTCCAGCAGGCGATGTACGAAGTGCCCGATCCGTCGGTGCCGCAGGGCACGGTGGTTCAGGTCGTCCAGGCCGGCTTCATGATCGGCGAACGCGTGCTGCGCCCGGCGCTGGTCGGCGTCTCCAAGGGCGGCGCCAAGGCCGCGCCGGCGGCGGACGTGGCGAGCTAAGCCGAAAACCTACAGCGGCTTCTCGTCCGCTTTCGGACGATACGTCCCAAAACTCCAGAGATTGCCTTCCGGATCCCGGCAGGCGAAGTCGCGGCTGCCGTAGTCGGTGTCCCGCAGCTCCATTTCGATCCGCCCGCCGGCCGCCTTCACCTTGGCGTGCAGCGTGTCGGGATCGTCGACGGCGACGTAAATCGCATCCGTGCGGCGACCACCGATATCGCCGACAAGCTTGCCATATTCATCGTCCCTGCTCTGGCCGAGCATCAGGATCGAGGGCCCATAGGCAAGTTCGGCATGATGGATCATGCCGCCGTTGCGGTAGACGACGCGTTCGGTGAAACCAACCACGTCCTTCAGCCACCCGATCATGGCCTCGGCATCCCGGCAGCGCATCGTTGGATAGAGGCGGGGCGCTTCGCTTTGGCCTGGACTGGTCACGGGCAACTCCTTGCTGGCTGCTCTACTGCGCCAACTATGCCCTAGTGCTCCAGTTCCGGCTTGAAGATTTGTTACCCGACAGGCTACGCAGCTAGCGCCTCGAGCGGCCGCGTCAGGCGGCTGTCGATCAGCGTCAGCCGCCGGGCCCAGGCCGTCGGCGTCTCGCCGGCAAGATCGACAAATTCGCGGGCCAGATGCGCCTGGTCGGAATAACCGCTTTCGGCCGCAATAGAGGCCCAGCCGCTTGCGGTTTCCGTCCGCGCAAGCCGGCACGCTTCATGAAAGCGCATTATGCGGGCGACCGGCTTCGGCGACAAACCAATTTCCGCCCGGAAGCCATCGACCAGATGCTTGCGGCTCCAGCCGATCTCCCTTGCAAGCGTAGTAATGCGTACGCCGCCCGCGCTGCGTGCGAGCCGTCCATAGGCGAATGCGATCTCGGGCGAAGGCAGATGGCTGGCACGGCTAGCTACAAAATCCTCGACCAAATCGAAGCGATCCTGCCAGCTGCATGTCGCGCCAAGCCGTTCGCGCAGTCGCCAGCCTTCGTGGCCCAGCACGTCGCCGATGTCGACCATGCGCGCGGCGAGATCGACGACGGCGCCGCCGAAGAAGCGATAGGCGCCGAGCGGCGTGAAATCCACCTGCACGCATTCGGCGCCGCCATCGGATTCGATGTGAACCGGGCCGGCATAAAGTCCGGCGGCGAAACTCGGCTGCCGGTCATCAGCGTCAGGATCGCGCCCGAGCGCGATCAGGAACGGCGTGCCGAAGCTGATGATCAGCGGCACCACCAGGCCCGCGATTTCGCGCTGAAAAAACCGGCCACGCGCCGTTTCGCGATAGCCCGTCAATCCCGAGATCAGGCCGGCCATGCGCTGTGACGGCGCACGACGGATCATCTCGAACGCGAACGGAGCCGCCGGATCGGACATTCCAGGCCTCTGAAGCTGACGCGCCTTACGCCGCGATATCGCCCGACTGGATGCGCTTGACGCCGGCCTTGGTCATGTCGGCCCAGGCCTTGGCGAGCGAGCCCTGGAGGTCGATGCCGCGGCAGGCGTCCTCGATCACATAGGTTTCGAAGCCGGCCTTGCGCGCGTCGAGTGCGCTCCATGCCACGCAGTAGTCGGTGGCTAGGCCGGCGAGGAACACCCGCTTCACCTTGCGCGCCTTCAGATAGGCGGCGAGCCCCGTCGAGGTCTTGCCGTCGGCCTCGGTGAAGGCCGAATAGCTGTCGACGTTCTTGTTGAAACCCTTGCGGATCACGAGCCCGGCATGCGGGATTGCGAGATCCTTCGACAGCGACGCGCCCTCGGTACCCTGGACGCAATGATCCGGCCACAGCACCTGCTTGCCGTAGGGAAGATCGACCGTCTCGAACGGCTTCTTGCCGGAGTGGGATGTTGCGAAGGAGACATGGCCCGGCGTGTGCCAGTCCTGCGTCATCACCACATTGGCAAAGCCTTTGGCGATGCGGTTGATGACGGGAACGACCTGATCGCCGTCCTTGACCGCGAGACTGCCGCCGGGAAGGAAGCAATTTTGCACGTCGATGACGATGAGCGCGGAAGCGTTATCCGGCTTGATCGGTGCGGCCATGAGTGCTCCTGGTGCGAGGGCAGCGACCGATGTCGCGCCGATACCTGTCAGAACCAGCCTGCGAGAAAGCATAGCGCGTCTCCCCTGTTGCGAACCCGACAGGAGGCAAGGCTAGTTCCATGTGTGTACGAACGAAAGCTCGAAATTGCGGCGCGGGCCGCAAATTTCGCATTCAGCCCCGCGGATGAATTCCGTCGCGCACGGCGCGGAAGCGCGGAAAGGCCTTGCTCCAGTCGTCGCGCGGCGACGAGCCGATGATGCGCATCGAGGTCTGGGAGCCGAACCGCAGCCATTGCACGATCGTGACAGGCGTATTGTCCTTGCCGCTGATGGCGTCGATCCGCGTCTCGTAGCCGGGTTGGCCGTCGATGCGGACCGGCTCGGACATCGTGATCCGCCCGTCGCGCACGCCGGGAATGGTGGTCGCGATCTGCTGGGCGAAGCGGCCGCGATCGTCGGGCGACGCCGCGGTCGAGCCGATCAGGCCGATGATCATGAAGGGCGCGATCTCAAAACCCTTCTTTTCGTCGCTATCGGAGAGAATGAGGGCGGCGCCCGGCGCCAGCGTGCGGATGTTCTTGAAGCTCGAGAGCTCGCTCATCTTGAACGGCATCAGCCCGAGCTGCTCCTCGACCGGCACCTCGTTGCGGATCTTGGCGGAAGCGAACATCTGCCGCACGGCATCGTCGGTATAGATCTTCGAGGCGTTCTCCGGCACCTGAACGGCGACATAGCCGGAGAAGGTAGGGCCGGGCAGGATCATCGAATAGCGGCGCACATTGGTTGAGCCATCCTTGCCGTTTTCGACCGTGTAGTAACCAAGTCCTGCTGATGTCTCGATGCTCTCCGGCTTGATGCCGCCGGTGCCGCCCGGGTTGGCCTTGAAGGCATTGGCGACCTCGCCATAGGCCTCGGCCGGCAGGTCCGCGACCAGGACCTTGACGCCCTGATCCTCGGTCTCGAATCCGATGAACGCTCTCGCCTTGTTGAGGCCGACCAGCGGCGTCATGCCGACCCTGGCGCCCGGCGGGAAGACCGGGTCGGCGGCAAACGCGGAAGAGAAGACGGCGGAATGGGCGGCAACGATCAGGGCAACCGCAGCAAAATATGGAAGGGGCTTCATGGAGTATCTACCGGGTTTGCATGGAGGCCGTTCAGCGGCCCGACGATGCGGCGCGTGGAATCTCGAGTGGAATCTTTCGGGCCTTGCGGGAACGACAGGGTCGTTCCGGTCGGCCCGCTTTTAGCGGTTTTGACGTCCCTGCAACAGGGCAGGGCAGGCGTCCGTTCCTCCGATATCTCGGCTTTTTTGCGGGTTTCTGCCCGCTCTCCGGGCTGTTTTTGAGGCGCTTCCAGCGGCCAAATACCGCTCCCCCCTCCCAGGCGGCGGCGGGCCAATGCGCAACGCCTCCGTGGCGCGGGCGATAAGCGGCCTTGCCGATTTCTTAACGCCGCTCCAGGCGCGGACCCCGGGCCCGCCCCGGGCTGACACATTCTTTCAAACGTCAGGCTTTTCAGGCCCTAAGCTTGCGTTCGGTCCTTGCAGGCATAACCCACCCTCCTATATGAGGCTCACCGTCGCAATATCGCGAGTATTTGAACGTTGGGGGTTCGGTTAGGTGCGCCGTCCAGGGCCCAGCCAACCTGCCGCAAAAAGAAGGATATGAGGACCATGGGAAAGGTCATTGGGATCGATCTCGGCACCACGAATTCGTGCGTCGCCGTAATGGACGGCAAGACTGCCAAAGTCATCGAGAACGCCGAGGGCATGCGCACGACGCCGTCGATCGTTGCCGTTACCGATGACGGCGAGCGTCTCGTCGGCCAGCCCGCCAAGCGCCAGGCGGTGACCAATCCCGAGCGTACGTTCTTCGCAGTGAAGCGCCTGATCGGCCGCCGCTACGACGACCCGATGGTCGAGAAGGACAAGAAGCTCGTTCCCTACAAGATCGTCAAGGCATCGAATGGCGACGCCTGGGTCGAAGCCGACGGCAAGACCTATTCGCCCTCGCAGGTCTCGGCCTTCATCCTGCAGAAGATGAAGGAGACCGCGGAAGCCCATCTCGGCCAGAAGGTCGAGCAGGCCGTCATCACCGTGCCCGCCTACTTCAACGACGCGCAGCGCCAGGCCACCAAGGACGCCGGCAAGATCGCCGGTCTCGAAGTGCTGCGCATCATCAACGAGCCGACGGCGGCAGCGCTCGCCTACGGCCTCGACAAATCGAAATCCGGCACGATCGCGGTCTACGATCTCGGCGGCGGCACCTTCGACGTCTCGATCCTCGAGATCGGCGACGGCGTGTTCGAGGTGAAGTCGACCAACGGCGACACCTTCCTCGGCGGTGAAGACTTCGACATGCGTCTGGTCGGTTATCTCGCCGATGAGTTCCAGAAGGAGCAGGGCATCAACCTGCGCAACGACAAGCTGGCCCTGCAGCGCCTGAAAGAGGCGGCTGAAAAGGCCAAGATCGAACTGTCGTCGACCACGCAGACCGAAATCAACCTGCCGTTCATCACGGCCGACCAAACCGGGCCGAAGCATCTGACGATGAAGCTGACGCGCGCTAAGTTCGAGGCGCTGGTCGACGATCTCGTCCAGAAGACCATCGAGCCCTGCCGCAAGGCGCTGAAGGATGCGGGCCTCACCGCCGCCGAAATCGGCGAAGTGGTGCTGGTCGGCGGCATGACCCGCATGCCCAAGGTTCAGGAAGTGGTGAAGCAGTTGTTCGGCAAGGAGCCGCACAAGGGCGTCAACCCGGACGAAGTCGTCGCCATCGGTGCGGCGATCCAGGCCGGCGTGCTGCAGGGCGACGTCAAGGACGTGCTGCTGCTCGACGTGACGCCCCTTTCGCTCGGCATCGAGACACTGGGCGGCGTGTTCACCCGCATCATCGACCGCAACACCACGATCCCGACCAAGAAGAGCCAGGTGTTCTCGACCGCCGAGGATAACCAGAACGCGGTCACCATCCGCGTCTTCCAGGGCGAGCGCGAAATGGCGGCCGACAACAAGGTGCTCGGCCAGTTCGACCTGATGGGCATTCCGCCGGCGCCGCGCGGCATGCCGCAGATCGAGGTCACCTTCGACATCGACGCCAACGGCATCGTCAACGTCTCGGCCAAGGACAAGGCGACCGGCAAGGAGCAGCAGATCCGGATCCAGGCCTCCGGCGGCCTGTCGGAATCCGACATCCAGAAGATGGTCAAGGACGCCGAGGCCAACGCGGCCGAGGACAAGAAGCGCCGCGAGGCGGTCGACGCCAAGAACCATGCCGACGCGCTGGTGCATTCCACCGAGAAGGCGCTGGCCGAGCACGGTTCGAAGGTCGAGGAAAGCGAGCGCCGCGCCATCGAGGACGCCGTCAGCGACCTGAAGGAAGCGCTGAAGGGCGAGGATGCCGAGGCGATCAAGGCCAAGACCAACACGCTGGCGCAGGCTTCGATGAAGCTCGGCGAGGCCATGTACAAGCAGCAGGCCGAGGCGGATGCCAAGCGGGATGCTGCCAAGGATGACGTGGTCGACGCGGAGTTCACCGAGGTCGACGACGACAAGAACAACAAGAAGTCGGCTTAAAGCGGGCTTTCGATCATGACCCTCATCCAACAGAGCGCGCGGCTTGCGTTCGGTGGGTGGGGGTCATTTTTCTTTAAGCCGATGGCGGCATCTTCGATTGAGGGTGTTTTCGGTACGAAGACGAAATTCGGGCGGGTTTGACTAATGTCCACCAAGCGCTGCTATTACGAAACGCTGGAAGTCGAACGAGGCGCGGACGAGGGCAAGCTCAAAGCGGCCTTCCGCAAGCTGGCGATGAAATGGCATCCGGACCGGAATCCGGGCGATGCCACCAGCGAAGTGAAATTCAAGGAAATCAACGAAGCCTACGAAGTGCTGAAGGACGGCGAGAAGCGCGCCGCCTATGACCGCTACGGCCATGCCGCGTTCGAGCAGGGCATGGGCGGCGGCGGCCCCGGCTTCGGCGCCGGCTTCGCCTCCTCATTCTCCGATATTTTCGAAGACCTGTTCGGCATGGCCGGCCAGCGTGGGCGCGGCGGCGGCCGCGAGCGCGGCGCCGACCTGCGCTACAACATGGAAATCACGCTCGAAGAAGCTTTTCAGGGCAAGACCGCCCAGATCGAGATTCCGGTTTCCGTCACCTGCGAACCCTGTTCGGGCACCGGCGCCAAGGCCGGCACCAAGCCGAAGACCTGCTCGACCTGCGGCGGCGCCGGCCGCGTCCGCCAGGCCCAGGGCTTCTTCACGCTGGAGCGGACCTGTCCCGGCTGTCAGGGCCGCGGCCAGATGATCGAGGATGCTTGCCCGAACTGCTCGGGCTCGGGACGGGTGACGCGCGACCGCACGCTGTCGGTCAACATCCCCCAAGGCGTCGAGGACGGCACGCGCATCCGGCTCGCCGGTGAAGGCGAGGCCGGCGTCCGCGGCGGCCCGCCGGGCGACCTCTATATCTTCCTGTCGCTGGCGACCCACGAATTCTTCCAGCGCGACGGCGCCGATCTGCACTGCCGGGTTCCAATCTCGATGGTGTCAGCCGCGCTCGGCGGCGAATTCGAGGTCCCGACCATCGACAAGGGCAAGACCAAGGTGAAAGTGCCGGCCGGAACACAGTCAGGCCGCCGTTTCCGCATTGCATCAAAAGGCATGCCGGTGCTGCGCTCGCGCCAGACCGGCGACATGTATGTCCAGGTAATGGTCGAAACGCCGCAGAATCTGACCAAGAAGCAGCAGGAACTGCTCGCCGAGTTCGAAAAACTGTCGTCGGGGGCCACCCAGCCGGAAGCGGCGGGCTTCTTCACCAAGGTCAAGGACTTCTTCGGCAACCGCGCGGGCACGTAGGCCGCACGCGCGGAGATAGCCGGACGGCGCGGCATCGCGCAGTCATGATTCATTCAGCTTGCACAGTGTCTTATCGCGGGCTCGCGGGCACTTTGGCGCGGCTGACGCATTACCGTTTGGCTTGACCATATCCCCGTCGACCTATACGTGTTTATGACTGTTTTCTGACATCCCGCTCGTCAGCGGGGTCCCGCCTGGTAGCGACATGCCTTTGCAATCGTCCGTGCGTGCGTTGAAGAAGCCTCTCCGTCTCGACGATGAGGTTCGCTTCCTCCGTTCATGGATCGAAAAGCCGCTGCACATGGGCGCGGTGATGCCGTCGAGCAAGCTGCTCGCCCGGACCATGGCGCAATATGTCGACGTCGAATCCGAAGGGCCGGTCATCGAACTTGGGCCCGGGACCGGCGCGATCACCAATGCGCTGATCGAACATGGCGTCGATCAGCGGCGGCTCGTGCTGGTCGAGTACAATCCGGGCTTCTGCGCGCTGCTGCGCGATCGCTATCCGCAGGCCAAGGTGGTGCAGGGCGATGCCTATGCGCTGCGCGCCTCGCTTGGCGAGATACTGGATGCGCCGGCTTCCGCCGTGGTCTCCGGCCTGCCGCTTGTGACAAAACCGATGCTGACGCGCCTGAAACTGATCCGCGACGCCTTCGCGGCGCTCGCCCCCGGCGCACCCTTCGTGCAGTTCACCTATTCGGTCGCGCCGCCGATCCCGAAATCGTTGCCGGGCGTGTCCACAGAAGCCTCGGAGCGGATCTGGATGAACCTTCCGCCCGCGCGGGTCTGGGTGTATCGCAAGGGCTGACGCCACGTATTCGCGTGGCAGATCTGCCCCGAATACGAATTAAAATATGTCCGCGCTGAAAATCCTCGTGATCCCGGGATCGCTACGATCAGGCTCGCTGAATGCGAAGCTGGCCGCCGTTGCGGCCCATGCACTGGCGCAGCAAGGCGCCGAAGTCACCCGCATCTCGCTGTCCGATTTTCCGCTGCCGATCTATGATGGCGACCTGCAGGCCAAATCCGGCGTGCCGAAGCACGCGGTCAACCTGAAGCGCATGATGGCAGCCCATCACGGCGTGCTGATCGTGACGCCGGAATATAACTCCTCGGTGCCGGCGCTGGTGAAAAACACCATCGACTGGGTGAGCCGGGTGCAGGATGCGCACGAGACCCGCGGCCAGGTGTTTCGCGACCGGGTGTTTGCGATTGCGTCGGCTTCCGGTAACCGGCTCGGCGGCGCCCGCGCGCTGGCCGCGCTGCGGCTGATCCTTTCGGCCTGCCATGCCCAAGTGATCCCGAACCAGTTCGCGCTTGCCTTCGCCGATGACGCCTATGACGAGACGGACCGCCTGAAGAATGCCGCCGACAGCGACGGGCTGAAAGCAATGGTGCGGCAGTTGATCGACATTTCCCAACGCATGATGTGAGGTGACATGCAGCCAGCCGATATCGCAGCAAGGGACCGCCTGATCGTCGCACTCGATTTGCCCGGGGTGACTGAGGCAGAAGCGATGATCGCGCGGCTCGGCGACAGCGTGAGTTTTTACAAGATCGGCTACCAGCTCGCTTATGCCGGCGGATTGCCGCTGGTGCAGCAACTGGCGAAGTCGGGCAAGAAGGTATTCGTCGATCTCAAGCTGCACGACATCGGCAACACGGTGGCGCGCGGCGTCGAGAGCGTCGCAAAGCTCGGCGCGACTTTCCTCACGGTGCATGCCTATCCGCAGACCATGAAGGCCGCGGTCGAGGCCCGCGCCGGATCGGGTTTGAAGATTCTCGCGGTCACCGTGCTTACCTCCTATGACGACGGCGATCTGCATGCCGCGGGCTATCGCCTCAACGTCTCCGATCTGGTGGAAGCGCGCGCGCAGCAGGCGCAGGTGCTCGGCGTCGATGGCCTCGTCAGCTCGCCGGAAGAGGCGGCGGCGTTGCGCAAGATTGTCGGCCACCAGATGAACCTGGTGACGCCAGGCATCCGCCCGGCAGGTGCTGCGACCGGCGACCAGAAGCGCATCATGACGCCGGCGCGTGCGATTGCCGCCGGCGCGGACTATCTGGTGGTCGGACGCCCGATCACGGAAGCTGCCGACCCGAAGGCTGCGGCGGATGCCGTCCAAGCGGAAATCATGCAAGCGTTGGCATAGTCAAACCAGTGAGACAAGAAACGGGAGAGTGAGATGGCGAAGGGATACTGGATCGGTCGCGTCGACGTTCACAATGAGGAAGGCTACAAGCCTTACATGGCGGCCAACCCGGCCATCTTCCAGAAATTCGGCGGGCGCTTCATCGTGCGCGGCGGCAAGTTCACCGCTGTCGAAGGCCAAAGCCGCTCGCGCAACGTCGTGATCGAGTTCGACAGCTACGAGGCCGCGCTGGCCTGCTACAACTCGCCGGAATACCAGGCCAATATCAAGGTGCGGCAGCCGCACTCGACTGCCGAGCTCATAGTCATCGAAGGCTACGATGTTCCCGGGCTGTCCGAAGAGGCCTGATCCGCTACCTGACGGGAAGTTGCCGTAATCGCCCGCCCCGGCTATACCCCGTGCAGAGGTAAGAGCCATGGCCGATATGCGATTGATCGTAGCGGGGGCCGGCGGCCGGATGGGCCGCGCGCTGGTGCGCGTCATTTCGGAGACGCCGGGCGCGGTTTTGACCGGCGCGCTGGAAGCGCCCGGCTCGGAACTGCTGGGCAAGGATTCCGGCGTGCTCGCAGGGTTGCCGGAAAATGGCGTCAAACTCTCCGCCGACCTGTGGGCGCTGTCGGCCAATGCCGACGGCATTCTCGACTTCACCGTGCCTGCCGCCACCATCGCCAATGTCGCGATCGCCGCCGAACGCGGCCTCGTGCACATTGTCGGAACCACCGGGCTGTCGGTGTCCGACATGGCCGTGATCAAGAGCGTTACCCAGCGCGCGGTGGTGGTGCAATCAGGCAATATGAGCCTCGGCGTCAATCTGCTCGCAGCGCTGGTCAAGCGCGTCGCACAGTCGCTGGACGAAAGTTTCGACATCGAAATCGTCGAGATGCACCACAAGGCCAAGATCGATGCGCCGTCGGGTACGGCATTCCTGCTCGGCGAAGCCGCCGCTGCCGGCCGCGGCGTTGACCTGCATGCCCGCTCCGCGCGCGGCCGCGACGGCGAGACCGGCGCGCGACGGCCGGGCGACATCGGCTTTGCCTCGCTGCGCGGCGGCACCGTCACCGGCGATCACTCTGTGATCTTCGCAGGCGCCATGGAGCGGATCGAGCTGACCCACCGCGCCGAGGACCGCACCATGTTCGCGATGGGTGCCGTCAAGGCCGCACTGTGGGCTCGGGGCAAGGCGCCCGGCTTCTACACGATGACCGACGTGCTCGGCCTGACCGACTTCTAACCATCGAACAACGGAATTTGTAATGAGCGATCGTCTTCTCGTGCTCGTGCGGCATGGCCAGAGCGACTGGAATTTGAAGAACCTGTTCACCGGGTGGAAAGATCCTGACCTCACCGAGCAGGGCATTGCCGAGGCCAAGGAAGCGGGCCGCAAATTGAAGGCGCAAGGGCTGACGTTCGATGTTGCCTTCACCTCCGACCTGACCCGCGCCCAGCATACGCTGAAACTGATGCTCGCCGAGATCGGCCAGACCGGACTGCCGACGACGAAGGACCTCGCGCTCAACGAACGCGACTACGGCGATCTCTCCGGGCTCAACAAGGATGACGCCCGCAAGAAATGGGGCGAGGACCAGGTGCTGATCTGGCGCCGCTCCTACGACGTGCCGCCGCCCGGCGGCGAGAGCCTGAAGGATACGCTGGCGCGTGCGCTGCCTTATTACGTGCAGGAGATTCTGCCCGGCGTGCTGCGCGGACAGCGTACGCTGGTCGCCGCCCACGGCAACTCGTTGCGTGCACTGATCATGGTGCTGGAGAAACTGACGCCCGAACAGATCCTCAAGCGCGAACTCGCCACCGGCGCACCGGTGATCTATCGGCTGAATGCGGACTCGACGGTGGCGACGAAGGTTGACCTGGCGGCGTGAATTAGGGCGCGTAGGGTGGGCAAAGGCGCGCAAGCGCCGTGCCCACCATCTATTGGCATCATCGGTCTGAAATGGTGGGAACGCTTCGCTTTGCCCACCCTACAAGTTCTCAATGCAGCCCCACCTGTCCCGCTTCCCAGCCGAGCATCGCCTGTTTGCGGGTGATGCCCCAGTGGTAGCCGGTCAGGGCGCCGCCTTTGCCGAGTGCGCGGTGGCAAGGCACGACGAACGACACCGGGTTGCGGCCGACGGCGGCGCCGACGGCGCGTGAGGCCTTCGGGCTTTTGATCTTGGTGGCGATGTCGGAATAGCAGACCGCGCGGCCCATCGGGATCTTCAACAGCGTCTCCCACACCCGCACCTCGAAATCGGTGCCGATCAGGACCACGCGCAGCGGCTGGTCCGGCCGCCACAGCCTGGTATCGAAGATGCGCTGCGCAAGGCCAACGGTGCCGTCGTGGTCCTCGACATGGGTCGCGTTCGGCCAACGCCGCTTCATGTCGGCGAAGGAGACCTGTTCCTGGCCGGGGTCAGCGAAGGCAAGCCCCGCCAACCCACGGTCGCTGGCGATCACGATGGCGGTGCCGAACGGCGAGGCATGGAAACCGTAACGCAGGATCATGCCGGCGCCGCCGTTCTTCCATTCGCCGGGCGACATCGCTTCATGGGTCACGAACAGATCATGCAGCCGGCCCGGGCCCGACAGCCCGGAGTCGAGCGCGGCATCGAGGATGCTGGCGGAATCGCGCAACAGGCCCTTGGCGTGGTCGAGCGTCAGCGCCTGCATAAAAGCCTTCGGCGTCAGCCCGGCCCAGCGGCGGAATAGATGGTGCAGTTCATCGGGCGTCAAGGCGGCGGCGTCCGCCATCGCCTCGATGGTCGGTTGCGCGCGCCAGTGCTCCGAGATGAAGGCGATGGCGCGGCGCACGGAATCATAGTCGCGCTGCGCGGCGCTCTGGAGGCCCGGCTTGGCCAGGCGCTGGTCATGTATGGCTGATATCATCATGGGGTCTGATTTAGGGCTCATGCGCGGCTCAAACCACCCGATTTCCGACAAGCCCAACGTAGCGTTTTCGAGCGAAGTGGGAACCGGTTCGCGCGAAGAAAACGCGTAAAAAAGAAAGCCTCAGGTGACGGGGTTGTAAGTAATGCCGCGCTTGGCGGTCTGCAGCGCAGCCAGTAAGGCTTTGGCAAAACTCGCCTTTTCGTCGGGACCCAAAAAATGGCCGATCGTAACCCGGCGGCCGCGGGATACCAGATAAAGGTGCTCGATGCCGAATTCGGGATCGCCGGTCTGTTCGAGTTGCACCCAGAGCGGATTGAACGACCATTCGATCAGATGACCGCGATGACTGACCCGCCGCACCCGCAATTCGGACGGCGTCACCACGATGTCCTCGGTGGCGTCAGCGCTGCGAAAATTGATCCGGAACGCCCAGTAGATCACCAGCACATCGAGGCCGAAAAAGCCGAGCACCGGCCAGGCACCCATCAGGCAAAATGCGATGCCGGCAACAAAACTCACCGCGCCGATGAATGCCATCAGCACCAGAAAGCCAGTGCGGTTGAGCGACCGATGCGGCGTCACCCGCGCCGAAAAAAGCGTCGGCTGGTCGAGCGCCGGATCAAAGTCGTTGCTTGCTGTCATCGCGTATCAGTATATCCCGATCATGGCCAAAATCATCCGCTCTCTCAGCGCCAAAAAACCCGGCGTTCCATCCGCGCCGAAAAAACCGGCCAAGAAGGCCGCCAAGGCGCCGCCCAAACCGGCGAAGAAATCAGCCAAGCCAAAATCTCTGAAACCAAAGCCCTGGACGCCGGCCGAGATCCATGAGGCCTTCAGCCGTTTTCGCAAGGCCAATCCGGAGCCGAAGGGCGAGCTCGAACACCTCAATCCCTACACGCTGCTGGTGGCGGTCGTGCTGTCGGCGCAGGCGACCGATGCCGGCGTCAACAAGGCGACGCGCGCGCTGTTTGCGGTCGCCGACACGCCCGAGAGGATGCTTGAGCTCGGCGAAGAGAAAGTGCGCGAGTACATCAAGACCATCGGGCTCTATCGCAACAAGGCCAGGAACGTCATCGCGCTGTCGGAAAAGCTGATCGCCGAGTTCGGCGGCGAGGTGCCGCGCACCCGGGCCGAAATCGAGTCGCTGCCGGGGGCCGGGCGCAAGACCGCCAATGTCGTGCTCAACATGGCCTATGGCGAACATACGATGGCGGTTGATACGCATGTATTCCGCGTCGGCAACCGCACAGGGCTTGCACCCGGCAATACGCCGCTGGAAGTCGAGTTGGGATTGGAGAAGGTGATCCCGTCCGAATTCATGCTGCACGCCCATCACTGGCTGATCCTGCACGGGCGCTACACCTGTCTGGCCCGCAAGCCACGCTGCGAGGTGTGTCTGATCAACGACCTCTGCCACTGGCCGGAAAAGACGGTGTGAGTTTCTTCTCAACCTCGCCCCGCTTGCGGGGAGAGGTCGACGCGCTCTTGCGCGGCGGGTGAGGGGGTACAGGTCCATCAATTGACGGAGCACGCGGAGAGAGCCCCTCACCCCAACCCTCTCCCCGCGAAGAGCGGGGAGAGGGAGAACTAAGCCACCGGCATTCCCGTTTTCCTCGCCGGCTCGATCAGCTCCGGCCGGGGGCCCGACAGCCGCTTGTGCATGTGGACCATGAAGGCCATGCCGAACACGGGTGTCGCCAGATTGACGATCGGGATCGAGACGAAGGCGGCGATGAAGAGGCCGGCGGTGAACACGGTCGCCGCATTGTCCCTGCGCATCGCCTTGGCTTCCGCCGGCGAGCGGAAGCGCATGGCGGCGAGTTCGAAATATTCGCGGCCCAAGAGCCATGCGGTGGCGATGAAGAAAATCAGAAAACCCGCACCCGCGAACAGCACAAAGGGCAGCGCGATCAGGTAGACCAGGATGGTCAGCAGCGCCGTTTTGATGCCCTCGGGGATCGAGATGCCAAGCGGCAGCGCGGCGCCGGGGCGCTCGGCCGGATAATGTTCGCGCTCGACATGCTCGGCGACGTCGTCGACGAACACGCTGGCGATCAGCGAGGTGACTGCCGGCATCAGGAAAATGCCGCCGAGGACGACACCGAGCCCGGCCGCGATCGAGATGATCCAGGAAAGGATGTTGAGCGTCGTGTGGAAGCCCGGCCCCAGCATTGCCTCGGCCCAGCCTTCGCCGTATTCGGCGAACCAGCTCAACGCGCGCTGCAAGCCGATGGCCAGCACCGTGATCAGCACCAGCGCCAGCCCGATCGAGCGCCACAAAATGGTACGCATCGGCGGCGACAGGATCTGCGAAAGCGCCTTGACGGCGGCGTCCAACATGGCGGTCTGGCCTCTTGTGAAAAAACCCTCGCGAGAGGTAGATAGCCCCAGGGGTTTCGGCAAGAGCCTGCCGGCTCCCGGGAGGCGAACCGCCGTCAAAAAACAACGCCGCTAGAGGCTGCTATGACCCGTGTTCAGGAACTCTATCCAGACAACAAGATCGTGCTGCGCGAGGTAGGCCTGCGCGACGGCCTGCAGCTCGTGAAGACGTTTCCGTCCACCGCCGCCAAGCAGCGCTGGATCCGCGACGAATATGCCGCCGGCGTGCGGCACTTCGAGGTCGGCTCATTCCTGCCGGCGAAGACGTTTCCGCAATTCGCCGATGTGCAGGACATCATCGCGACCGTGGCATCGCTGCCCGGCGCTTACGGCATCGCGCTGACGCTGAACGAGCGCGGTGTCAACGAGGCGCTGGCGTCGGGCGTTGCGGAAGTGGCGACGGTGGTTTCGGCGACCGAGGAGCACAGCCAGGCCAACGCCAACCGTTCGCGCGAATCTGCGATCGCCAACGTCAGGCGGCTCTGCGAGTTGCGCGACGCCAGCGCGCACAAGCCGGTGGTAAATTCCGCGATCTCGATGGCGCTGGGTTGCTCGATCGTGGGGCCGGTAGACCCAAAGGAAGTGTTGCGGTTGACGGAAAAGCTGTTCGAAGCTGGCGTCGACATGGTCGCGATCGCCGACACGGTCGGTTATGCCGGGCCGAAGCAGGTCGGTGAACTCGTCGCAGGGGCGGTGAAGATCGCGGGAGCCAGGCCGATCTGCATTCACCTGCATGACACCAGAGGCATGGGCATCGCCAACGCTTCCGCCGCGCTCGATGCCGGGGCGCGTGTGCTCGACGGATCGCTCGGTGGTCTCGGCGGTTGCCCGTTCGCGCCGGGCGCCACCGGCAATGTCGTGTTTGAGGACCTCGCGTTCCTGTGCGAGAGCAAGGGATTTGCCACCGGCATCGATATCGAGAAGCTGATTGCGGTGCGCGGAATTCTGAAATCCGAAATGCCCGGTGAGGCGCTGTATGGCGGATTGGCGCGGGCCGGCTTGCCGCGCGGGAGAGCGGCGAGGGCGGCCTGAACGCCTTTCGTCATGGCCGGGCTTGACCCGGCCATCCATGCCTTCCTTGCCGACGACCGCAACGGCTCGCCTTCCCAACTACAGCCGCGTCATCCGCAGCCGCAGCGCGTTGCCGACGACGCTCACCGAAGATAGCGCCATCGCCGCAGCGGCGATGATTGGCGATAGCAACAAGCCGAACGCCGGATAGAGAATGCCGGCGGCGATCGGGATGCCGGCGGCGTTGTAGACGAAGGCGAAGAACAGGTTTTGCCTGATATTGCGCATGGTCGCCTGCGACAGGCGGCGAGCGCGGACGATGCCGACAAGATCGCCCCTCAACAGCGTGACCCCTGCGCTTTCCATCGCGACATCGGTGCCGGTGCCCATGGCAATGCCGACCTCGGCGGCGGCGAGCGCCGGGGCGTCGTTGACGCCGTCGCCCGCCATCGCGACGATCCTTCCGGCCTTCTGCAGTTTTGCCACCACCGCGCTCTTCTGATCGGGCAGCACCTCCGCTTCGACGTCTGATATGCCGAGGCTCTTTGCGACGGCGTTCGCCGTGGTCCTGTTGTCGCCGGTCAGCATGATGACCTTGATGCCCTCGCCCGCCAGCGCCTTCAGCGCATCGGGCGTAGACGTTTTCACCGGGTCGGCGATGGCGAAAAGGCCCGCGAGCTTGCCGTCAATGGCCATGCTGATGACGGTCGCGCCCTCGCCGCGGAGACGTTCGCCCTCCTCGCTCAATACGTTCGCGTCGATGCCGAGCGACTGCAGGAAGTTCGCATTGCCGAGCACAATGGTCCTGCCGTCGACCTTGCCGGTGGCGCCCATGCCGGTCGGCGAGTCGAAATCCTCGACTTTACCGAGATCGAGATTGCGCTCCTTGGCTGATCGCACGATCGCATCGGCCAGCGGGTGTTCGCTCGCCCGCTCGACGGTGGCAGCCAGCCGTAGAATATCGGTCTCGTTAAATCCGTCTGCCGGAACGACGGCGACGACCTTCGGCCTGCCTTCGGTTAGCGTGCCCGTCTTGTCGACCACCAGCGTATCGACCTTCTCCATGCGCTCCAGCGCTTCGGCATTCTTGATCAGCACGCCGGCCTGCGCGCCATGCCCGACGCCGACCATGATCGACATCGGCGTGGCAAGGCCCAGCGCGCAGGGACAAGCGATGATGAGCACGCTGACGGCCGCGACCAGGCCGAATGCCAGGCGCGGTTCGGGGCCGAACCAGGCCCAAGCGCCGAACGCAAGCAGCGCCACGGCGATCACCGTCGGCACAAACCAGCCAGCGACCTGATCTGCCAGCCGCTGGATCGGCGCACGCGAGCGCTGCGCGTCTGCCACCATCTTCACGATCTGCGACAGCAGCGTATCGCGTCCGACTTTTTCGGCGCGCATGATGAAGCCACCGGATTGATTGAGCGTGCCCGCGATGACCTTGCTGCCGGCCTCCTTGGTGACCGGCATCGATTCGCCCGTCACCAGCGACTCATCGAGCGAGGAGCGGCCTTCGAGAATGACGCCGTCGACCGGCACCTTCTCGCCCGGCCGCACGCGCAATCTGTCGCCGACGGCGAGCGTGTCGATCTCGACTTCATGGTCCGCGTCATCGTCGCCGATGCGGCGGGCCGTCTTCGGTGCAAGCTGCAGCAGCGCCTTGATCGCTCCTGACGTCGCTTCACGCGCGCGCAGTTCGAGCACCTGGCCGAGCAGCACGAGCACGGTGATGACGGCAGCCGCTTCGAAGTAGACCGCGACGGCGCCACCATGGCCGCGGAAGGTGGCGGGGAAGATGCCGGGCGCGACCGTGCCGATGGCGCTGTAGACATAGGCGACGCCGGTGCCCATCGCGATCAGCGTGAACATGTTGAGATTGCGCGTCACCAGCGATTGCCAGCCGCGCACGAAGAACGGCCAGCCGGCCCAGAGCACGACGGGAGTGGCGGACGCGAACTGGATCCAGTTCGATAGCGTCGGATCGACGAAGCCATGGCCGCCGACGAGGTGACCGCCCATTTCGAGGACGACCGCGGGCAGCGCGAGCACGAGGCCGATCCAGAAGCGGCGCGTCATGTCGGCCAGTTCTGGATTAGGCGGCGTATCCAGACTAGCGACCTCCGGCTCCAGCGCCATGCCGCAGATCGGGCAGCTTCCGGGGCCGACCTGGCGAATCTCGGGGTGCATCGGGCAGGTGTAGATCGTGCCCTCCGGCACTGCGGCCTTCGGTCGCTTGTCTTTTTCGAGATAGGCGAGGGGATCGGCGGCGAATTTGGTCCGGCAACCGGCCGAGCAGAAATGAAAGGTCTCGCCCTTGTAGTCGAAACGGTGCTTGCTGGTCCCGGGATTCACCGTCATGCCGCAAACGGGGTCGCGCACGGCCGCGGCCGCGTCACTGTGATGATGGTGAGCATGGCCATGGCCGCCGCAGCAGGCGCTGTTGGACGCGCCGTCTCGATCGGCGTTCTCATTCTTGTTCATCATCCGCTCCGGCGCTTGAAACCTATACCCTGTAGGGGTATATAGGCTCCATGCGAAAAGACATCAAGGCATCCTGTCAAAAGCGCCTCAGCCGGATCGAGGGCCAGGTCCGCGGCCTGTCAAAGATGGTCGACGAGGACCGCTACTGCATCGACATCGTCACGCAGATCTCCGCTGTGCGGGCTGCGCTGCGCCGCGTCGAGGAGGAAGTGCTGCGGGATCACGTCTCGCATTGCGTCGAGCACGCGATCACCAGCGGCAACAAGTCCGACCAGCGGGAGAAGATCGCGGAGTTGATGGCCGTGATCGGCCGCTCCGACAGGTAAGGCAGCAACGCGCCTTAGTCGTGGTGATGGCCGTGCTTGCGCGCTTTCGGTTTCTTGTCGGATGCCGTCGGGATCATCACCACGCGGCCGTAGCGTACGCCGCGTTCGGCGATAATGTGATCGGCAAAGTGCCGGACCTCGCCGCTGGCGCCCTTCAACGCCGTCACCTCCATGCAAGAGTCGTCGTCGAGATGGACATGCAGCGTTGCTAGCGACAGATCGTGGTGGCCGTGGAAGCTCTGCACCAGCCGTTTTGATAGATCGCGCGCGGCGTGATCGTAGACATAGACCAGCGCCGCAACGCATTGGCCTGACGGCGCTGCGTCCTCGGCGTTCTGCTGCAGGCCGGCGCGGGCGAGATCGCGGATGATCTCGGAGCGGTTCTGATAGCCGCGCGCTTCCGCCGCCGCGTCGATCTCGGCGAGCAGATCGTCTTCGATCGTGATGGTGATCCGTTGCATGGAAAATTCTGTCCTGATGCCGGAGTATGATATTTCTATTGTATCGTCATACTGCGCTTGCTAGCGTGAGGCGCCGGTTAAGTCGAATTGATGCGGTCGCATGCCGACTGTAGCAGTTATCATGCGGGGGCATGAGCGTTGCGTAGAACTGCCTGGGGAGCATTCTCCGCTGCCGCATCCCTGTTCGTCATGGCATCTCCCGCAGATGCGCAGAGTAGCGCTGCGGCAGGGTCCGGCCAGCTTCCCGCGGTGACGGTTACTCCGCCCCAAGCATGGCCACGTAACCGGACCAAGCCGCCCCGCCGCGAGAGAAGTGCGCGAAATTCATCCGCCATCCAACCAAGCGCTGAAATTCCGCCCCAGGTCAGTAGCGGCGTGACGGCCGGCTCCGCGACATCTGGTCCGGCATATCTCCAACCCACCGCCGCCAGTGCTATCAGCATTAGCGGCGCGGAGGTGAATGCCCGGCCGTTCTCGCGCGTCGGCGAGGCGCTGGAGGCGGTTCCCGGGCTGATCGTCACCCAGCATTCCGGCGAGGGCAAAGCCAGCCAGTATTTCTTGCGCGGCTTCAATCTCGACCACGGCACCGACCTTGCCATCAGCGTCGACGGCATGCCCGTCAACATGTCGACCCATGGTCACGGTCAGGGGTATGCCGACATCAATTTCATGATTCCCGAGTTGATCCAGTCGGTGAATGTCCGCAAGGGTCCATACTTCGCTGATGTCGGCGACTTCGGCTCTGCCGGCGCCGTTTCAATCGACTACATCAACAGGCTGCCCAAGAACATTTTGGAGACGACCAATGCCAGTTTTGGCTATCACCGTGGCTTAGCGGCAGGGTCGACTGCGGTCGGTGCAGGCACGCTGCTCGCGGCTGTCGAAGGCGTCAAATACAACGGCCCGTGGGACGTGCCTGACAATGTGCGCAAGCTCAACGGCGTACTGCGCTACAGCCAAGGCACTGTTACCGACGGCTTTACGCTGTCTGCGATGGCCTACTCCAACGCCTGGAACTCGACCGACCAGGTCGCGCAACGCGCCATCGATCAGGGCATCATCGGCCGGTTCGGTTCGCTCGATCCGACCGATGGCGGCGTCGCGAGCCGGTTCTCGCTGTCGAGCAATTGGGCGCAATCGAGTGCGTACGGACAGAGCAAGATCAACGCCTATGTGATCAACTCGTCGCTGCGGCTCTACAACAATTTCACCTACTTTCTCGACGACCCCGTCAATGGCGATCAGTTCAGCCAGATGGATCGGCGCACGGTCTATGGCCTCAACGCCAGTCACGCCTTCGACATGCGCGTGGGCGGTATCGAAACGCAGGCTCGTGTCGGGTTGCAGACGCGCGGCGACGATATCCGCGTCGGCCTGTTCAAGACGTTGCAGCGCGAGACGCTTTCGATTGTTCGCGAAGACAGCGTGCGCGAGGGCAATGTCGGCCTGTGGGCCGACACGACGGCGCGCTGGACCGACTGGCTGCGCACCACGATCGGCATCCGCGAGGATTATTTTGCGGGGAGGGTGCTGAGCGACTCGCCGCAGAATTCCGGCAATGCGCAGGCGTCGATGACGAGCCCCAAGGCCGGCTTCGTGCTGGGGCCCTGGTACAGGACCGAATTCTACGGCAATGCTGGTTACGGCCTGCACTCCAACGATATCAGGGGCGCGACCATTACCGTCGATCCCATCGACAAGGTGACGCCGCAGGATCGCGTGCCGCTATTGGTCCGCTCGAAGGGCGCGGAGGTCGGCATCCGCACCAAGGCGGTCGAAGGGCTCACGAGTTCGCTCGCGGTGTTCGTGCTGGATTTCGATTCCGAACTGCTGTTCGTCGGCGATGCCGGGACTACCGAAGCCAGCCGGCCGAGCCGGCGGGTCGGCGTCGAGTGGACCAATCAATATCAAGTGCTGCCGTGGATGAGGCTCGACCTGGATGTCGCCTACACCCGCGCCCGCTTCACCGATTTCGATCCCGCAGGCAATTTCATTCCGGGCGCGCCGGCGTGGATCGCGGCCGGCGGCGTGACGTTCGGCGGGGAGACCGGCTGGTTCGGCGCGCTGCGCGGGCGTTATTTTGGCCCGCGTCCCCTGATCGAGGACGACAGCGTTCGTTCGCAAGCGTCGCTGATCTTCAACGCGCGGGCCGGCTACAAATTCGACAATGGTCTGCGGCTGCAACTCGACGTGCTCAATCTCTTCAACGCAAAGACCAACCAGATCGAATATTATTATCTGTCGCGATTGCCCGGCGAGCCGATTGGTGGCGTGGCCGATCGGCATGTGCATCCGGCGGAGCCATTGGCAGTGAGATTGACGCTGGCGGGGAGGTTTTAGCTTGTAGGGTGCGCAAAGGAGCGCAGCGACGTGCCCACCATCTTTCCGAATTGTTGGCTTGCAATGGTGGGCACGCTTCGCTTTGCCCACCCTACAATCCGTGCTTACGTCACCATCTCGCGCCGCTTCATCCGGCGCTCCGGCGGGCGGACCGGGATGTATTCAACGGCGAGATAATGTTCCGACACGGTGACGCGTTCGACCATCGTCGCTTCGACGGTGATTTCCTCGACGATCACTTCTTCAACCGCAACCGGAAGCGGCGCCTCTTCGTCAACCTCTTCAGGAACAAGCGGCGGCGACTTGACCTCTGGAAACACACCGAATTCGCCCGCTACCTCCGCGAGCGGCTTCTGCTTGTCGGCCCAGTGCAGGGCGGTGTAGTCGAAGCCGTGCACGATAGTGGGTTTGACGACTTCGAAATAGGGCGAGATGTCGAAATCGCGCGGCATATAGAGCGAGGAATCGCGGATATGCAGGATCTCGCGCCGGGCTTTTCGCGAGGCGGCGCGGGTGATCTTGGGCAGGATCGGGTAGCGCACGGCGTCGAACGCCTGCGCGATCAGAGCCGAGCAGATGATTTTTGTGGGATCGCCGGAGCCGAATGCGATCATGCGGCGCCGCCAGCGCTGCGGTATCGGCAGCGGAATCAGGTAGCGCATGAGGTCGACGATGTTCTTGGTGTCGTAGCCAAAGCCGATGCGATTGATGGCGTAGCGGCACACCGTGGTGCGGTCCTCGTAGGACAGGCCGATCGGGCGGCAGAGGCGGGTGTGATAGGGATAATATTTCGATAGCGGTGCCGAGGTCACGCCCTCGCCGATATTGGCCTCGATCAGCACATGCGGCTCGCCGTCGGGCTCGGTCGCGCCGTCGACCGGGCCGACATAGAGCGCGGCGTGCGACCAGGTGGATTGCGTGAGGTATTTGATGATGCCGGAAATGCGGTTGTTGCCTTCGACCAGCAGCACATCGCCGGGCTCGATGACGCCGCGCAGATGCTCGGGGTCGCTGGGTGTGAACGGCTCATAGCCCGGGACTTCCTTCTGCAGGTAGCCCGCAATCACCTGGCCGATAGTGTCGAGCATTACGCCCATGAAACTCCCCCAGAGCGGCTTTTCTCCCGCTTTTTTTGTTTCCTTATCATGGTCGCAAGCCGTTTCAATTTAGTTCATGCGCAGGACGGATCAATCATGATTGATTTACCATGAGTGTTGCTGCGTCACGTGAGATGCGGCACAGTTCGCTAGCTGTTCTCGCTTCCTTCAGGCCGTGGAAACCATGACATGACATTGACCCGCCGCACCTTTCTGTCGGCGTCCGCCGGCTTGGCGGCGATTCCGGTTTTTTCCGGAGGACGGGCGGGAGCGGCACCCCTGCCACGCGACGCTGACATCGTCGTGATCGGCGCGGGCGCGGCCGGCATTGCTGCGGCGCGGCGGATCATGGCGGCGAATCGCAAGGTGATTGTGGTGGAGGCGGCCAACCAGATCGGCGGCCGCTGCCAGACCGACACTTCCACCTTCGACGTGCCGTTCGATCGCGGCGCGCGCTGGATGCACAATCCCGAGACCAATCCGATGATCAAGCTGGCGCGATCAGCGGGCCTCGAGATCACGACCGCGCCCTCGGGCCAGAGGATTCGCATCGGGCGCCGTAACGCCCGGCCAGGCGAGACCGAGGAGTTTCTCGCCGCTCTGGTGCGCGCCAACCGCGCTATCGACGACGCCGCGCGGCGGTTCGACGTCTCCTGTGCATCGGTATTGCCGAAGGATCTCGGCGACTGGGCCGGCGCAACGGAATTCGTGTTGGGGGCCAGTTTCTCCGGCAAGGATCTGAAGGACGTCTCTGTCGGTGACAAATCTCGCGCGCAGGACCGCAACACCGCGATCGGCTGCCGGCAGGGATTGGGTACGCTGATCGCAAAACTCGGCGAGCAGGTGCCGGTGGCGCTGTCGACGCCGGCCAACCGGATGTCCTGGAGCAACCGCGACGTCATGGTGGAAACGTCAGCCGGAAAGATCGTCGCGCGCGCCGCTGTCGTCACGGTGTCGACCAACGTGCTGGCCGCGGGCAATATCAAATTCGCGCCCGACATTCCGAAGCGCATGCTTGACGCGGCGTCGAAACTCAGTCTCGGCAGCTACGACCGGATCGCGCTGCAGATGTCGGGCAATCCGCTGGGCCTTGCCCGTGACGACGTCATCATCGAGCAGAGCAATTCGACCAGGACAGCGCTGATGTACGCCAACATCGGCGGCTCGTCCCTCTGCATCCTCGATGTCGCCGGCTCGTTCGGTCGCGATCTCTCGGCGCAGGGCGAGAAGGCCATGGTGGCGTTTGCGGTGGAATGGCTGACCAAGCTGTATGGCAGCGAGGCGGCGGCCGCGGTGAAGAAATCGAGCGCGACGCGCTGGAACGCCGCGCCGTTCGCGCTCGGCGCAATGTCGGCAGCCGGGCCCGGCGGGCAGTCCTCGCGCAAGGTTCTGACCGAGCCGATCGGCTGCATGTATCTGGCCGGCGAAGCCACCCATGAAACGCTGTGGGGAACGATCGACGGCGCCTGGGAGAGCGGCGAGCGCGCCGCCGAATCTGCGTTGCGGCGGATCGGCGCGTTAAGGGATCCCGAGCCGGAAGCGCGGCCGTCGAAGCAGCGGCGGCGCGGGTCCCCGACCAACTGATGGCAGGGCCGTAGGGTAGGCAAAGCGAAGCGTGCCCACCATTCCGCTGACGGTGCGTGTTGTGGTGGCACGCTGCGCCTTGCCCACTCTACGCATCTCGCATGTCAGCGCAGCACGCCATCCAGCGCCGGCAATCCAAAAATCACCGCCGCCGCGATCAGCGCGTAGCAGATCGCGCGGAATACGGTTTCGCTAGCCTTGCCGAACAGTGAGGCGCCGAACCAGACGCCGCAGGCGTAGACGGGGCCGACCACGAAAGCGAACTTGATCGCATCCAATGTGATCAGCCCGGTCGCGGTGTAGCTGACGGCCGAGAAGAGATCCGACGCGCCGAAGAACAGCACGATGTTGGCGCGCGCGATGACCGAAGGAATCGGGCGGCCGAGCCAGTAGCCGACGATCGGCGGGCCGCCGGTCTGCGCAAGCCCGCTGCAAAAGCCTGATAGTCCTCCGATGCCGATCGCAATCGCCGCGTGGTCCTTGCCGCGGTAGCGCCAGCCCGAGAGCAATAGCATCAGCAGCGCGAATACGAAGATGGAAATGATCCAGCGCGTCGTCACCGGCTCCAGCCGGCTAAGGAAATAGGTGCCGATCGGCACGCCGATCAAGGCGCCTGTAACTATGACCGCGGTCGCCTTGCGGTCGGCCTTCTCCCACGCATTCGGCAGCAGTGGCGCGGCCGCAACGAAGTCGATGATCAGGAGCAGCGCCGCCACCAGCCGCGGGTCGGCGATCGAGCTCGCCAGCGGCATGAAGATCAGCGCCGAGCCGAACCCGGAAAACCCCCGCGCCGTGCCTGAGACGAAGGCGACCGCGCAGATCGCCATCGCCGCGTTGAGGCTAACGTCAGCCGGAATGAGCGCCGCGGGACTCATGCGGCATCATCCCCGCAAGGTGCCGCCGGTCTTCTTCGTCACCTCGGCCACGATCTTTGCCGCTACCGCGTCGATCTCCTGATCGGTCAGCGTTTTCTCGCGCGGCTGGATCGTCACGGCGATCGCGATCGATTTCTTGGCGGGATCGATGCCCTTGCCCTCATAGACGTCGAATACCGATACGTCCGTGATCAGCTTCTTGTCGACGCCTTGCGCGGCACGAACGATGTCGCCGGCCTTGACGCCTTGATCGACGATGAAGGCAAAATCGCGCGACACCGGCTGGAACGCGGAGAGTTCGAGCAGCGGCTTGGCGCGGCTTGGCTTCTTCTTGGCTTCGGGAATGCGGTCGAGGATCACCTCGAACGCCATCAGCGGGCCGTCGGCGCCGAGCGCTTCAAGCGTGCGCGGATGCAACTCGCCGAAATAGCCGAGCACGTTCTGCGGTCCGATCTGGATCGTCCCGGAGCGTCCCGGATGCAGCCAGCTCGCGCCACCCGGCACGATCTGCAGCGCCTGCATCGGCGCGCCGGCGGCAGCGAGCACAGCGAAGGCGTCGGCCTTGGCGTCGAGCGCGTCGGTCTGGGCCGAGCCGGACCAGTGCCGCCCCATGCCCTTCGCCGAAGCAAAACCGTGGCGCACGCCGGAGGCTGCGACAAACTGGTTTTCGGGTTTGTCGCCCTTGAAGACCTGTCCGACTTCGAACAGCGCGACATCCGGGTAGCCGCGGTTGGTGTTGGCCTGCGCCGCGGCGACGAGGCCCGGCAGCAGGCTCGGCCGCATGTCGGAGAGGTCGGACGCGATCGGGTTGGCGAGCACAAGCTCCGCCTGGCCGCCGCCGAACAATTCGGCGTGCGGTTTGGAGATGAACGACCAGGTCACGGCTTCCACCATGCCGCGTGCGGCCAGCGCGCGCTTGGCGCGGCGGGTGCGGGACTGGATCGTGGTCAGCACCGGCTTGCGTGCATCGTCGCCGCGTTCGAACGGCGTCATCGGCACCTTCTCGACGCCCACGATGCGGACAATTTCCTCGACGATATCGGCCTTGCCGTGCACGTCGGTGCGCCAGGAGGGGACAGCGATCTTCACCACGGGGCCGTTGCCGGCGACCATGAAGCCGAGGTGACCGAGGATGCGCCGCATCTCGACCAGCGGCACCTCGATCCCCGCGAGGCGTTTCACCTCGGCGAGCGGGAAATCGATGATGCGGTCGTCGCCGAAGGCATTGCCGACGACCACGGTTTCCGACGGCGTGCCGCCGCAGAGCTCCATCACCAGCTTGGTCGCAAGCTCGAGCCCCGGCACCATGAACGCCGGATCGACGCCGCGCTCAAAGCGGTAGCGTGCGTCCGAATTGATGCCGAGCTTGCGCCCGGTCTGGGCGATGTTGATCTCGTTCCACAGCGCCGATTCGATCAGCACGTCTGATGTGTTCTCGTCGCAGCCGGAGGTCTCGCCGCCCATGATGCCGGCGAGCGATTCGACGCCGTGCTCATCCGCTATCACGCAGATCGTGGGATCGAGCGTGTAGGTGCGGCCGTCGAGCGCCAGCAGGCTCTCGCCTTCCTTCGCCCGACGAACCCTGAGATTGCCCGTCACCTTCTTCGCATCGAACACATGCAGGGGACGGGCGCGGTCGTAGGTCATGAAGTTGGTGATGTCGACCAGCGCATTGATCGGCCGCAATCCGATCGAGATCAGGCGCTTCTGCAGCCATTCCGGCGAGGGACCGTTCTTGACGCCGCGCACCAGCCGCAGCGCAAAGCCCGGGCACAGCGTGGTATCTTCCACCGTCACCTTCACCGGGCAGGGAAATTCGCCTTTGACCGGCCTGATGCCGGGATCGATGAACTTGCCCATGTCGGCGGCGGAGAGGTCGCGCGCGATGCCGTGCACGCCGGTGCAGTCCTGGCGGTTCGGCGTCAGGTTGATTTCGAGCACGGGGTCGCCGAGGCCCGCCCATTCGGCATAGCCCTTGCCGATGGGCGCATCGGCCGGCAACTCCATGATGCCGTCATGGTCCTCGGAAATCTCGAGCTCGGCTGCCGAGCACAGCATGCCGCGGCTCTCGACGCCCCTGATGGTGCCGACGCCAAGCGTAATGTTCTTGCCTGGGATGAACGTGCCGGGCGGCGAAAACACGCTGACCAGGCCCGCGCGCGCGTTCGGCGCGCCGCAGACGACCTGCACCGGCGCGCCGCCGTCGCCGGTATCGACCATGCAGACACGCAGGCGTTCCGCGTTCGGATGCTGCTCGGCCGAGATCACCCGCGCGATCGAAAACGGCGCAAGCGCCTTCGCCTTGTCCTCGATGCTCTCGACCTCGAGCCCGATCATGGTGAGTTTCTCGGCGAGCTTTTCCAAGGGCTCGTCGGTGTCGAGATGTTCCTTCAGCCAGGAGAGCGTGAATTTCATGATGTTTGCTTCTCTTGTCCCCTCTCCCGCTTGCGGGGGAGGGGCAGGGTGGGGGCTCTCTCCGCAACAGCAGCGGCAATTGTTTCGAGAATGCCGGTGCGGTTTGTCATGACGTCGTGATTGCTGAAACGGAGGACCTTGAAGCCTTGCGCTTCAATAGCGGCGGATCGGACGGCGTCTTTTTGCTCTGCCTGATCGGAAAAATGCTGGCCCCCGTCGAGTTCGATCACGAGCTTGGCCGCATGACAGACGAAATCGGCGATGAAGTTCTTGATGGGCACCTGACGGCGGAAGCTAGCGCCGTTCAGGCGATGATTACGGAGTTCCGACCAGAGGATTCGTTCGGCGTCTGTCGAGTTCTTGCGAAGCGCCCGTGCGTTTGTGCGCAGCCTGTCGGAGACCTTCCAGTTGGGATGTTCCGGATCGACCATTGACACCTCCGATGCGGAGATACCCCCACCCCAACCCTCCCCCGCAAGCGGGAGAGGGAGCTTGACCGCTTGCCTGGATGGAGGGTCCGTATCCATGTGAAGAAAGCTAGTCGCCCAAACGGCGGTCCATTCCCTCTCCCGCTTGCGGGGGAGGGTTAGGGTGGGGGCTCTCTCCGCGACGATGATGGCGAGGGACGGCACGGCGGAGCCTGATGTCAGCTCAACTCCGCTCATGACTGCTTCGCCTGCGCAAAAACCTCAACCAGCCGGAAGCGTTCGCACATCAGCATCATGTCTTCGCGAAACTTGCCTTGCCGGCCGAAATAGATGCGGTGTGCCTGTCGCCAGTAGTCGAGGCTGCGATCGCCTTCGCCTTCATCATAGGCAAAGGCGGCGTTCACCTCGGGGAAGCGGCGATAGGTGACTTCGATCGTTTCGATCACGCAACGTGGCGCGCCACGCCCGTCGAGCACGACCCATTGTTCGCCTGGCGTCGACGTGTTCGGCTCGTCCTCGGTCGAACAGGTCGCGGTTTTCACGCCCTTGATCACGAGGTCGAGCAACTCGTCGGCCAGCTCCGGTCCGTCGCCGAACGCGAACGAGCGCAAACCCCGATATTTTTCAGGGACCGAATTCACGTGCTCAAGCCTCCCGCGAGCGTCGGGACGTCGAGCGGCTTGAAACCGTAATGCGAGAGCCAGCGCACGTCGCTCTCGAACAACTGGCGCAGATCGGCGATGCCGTATTTGAGCATGGCGATGCGGTCGATGCCCATGCCCCAGGCAAAGCCCTGATAGACATCGGGATCGATGCCGCAGGCGCGCAGCACATTCGGATGCACCATGCCGCAGCCGAGAATTTCGAGCCAATCCTCGCCTTCGCCGAAACGAATCTCGCCCTTGTCGCGCCGGCACTGGATGTCGACCTCGAGCGAGGGCTCGGTGAATGGGAAGAACGACGGCCGGAAGCGCATGTTGATGTGGTCGACCTCGAAGAACGCCTTGCAGAACTCGTGCAGGATCCATTTGAGGTGGCCGAGATGCGAGCCCTTGTCGATGACGAGGCCCTCGACCTGGTGGAATTGCGGCGTGTGGGTCGCGTCGGAATCGATGCGATAGGTGCGGCCCGGGCAGATCACGCGGATCGGCGGCTTCTGCGACAACATCGTCCGCACCTGCACCGGGGAGGTGTGGGTGCGCAACAGCATGCGCGAACCGTCTTCCCCAGGGTTGAAGAAGAAGGTGTCGTGCATTTCCCGCGCCGGATGCCCTTCCGGGAAATTCAGTTTGGTGAAGTTGTAATCGTCGGTCTCGATATCGGGACCTTCGGCGACGGAAAATCCCATGTCGGCGAAGATGGTCGTCAGCTCGTCCCAGACCTGGCTCAGCGGATGGATGCGGCCCGCTTCCGCGGGCGCCTCCCGCAGCGGCAGCGTGACGTCGATGGTCTCGGAGGCAAGCCGGGCGTCGAGCGCGGCCGATTTCAGGACATCGCGGCGCGCGGTGAGCGCCTGGGTGACCTTGTCCTTGGCGAGGTTGATCGCCGCGCCCTGCGTCTTGCGCTCGTCCGGCGACATCTTGCCGAGGGTGGCGAGCAAGGCGGAGATCGAGCCTTTCTTGCCGAGCGCTGCGACGCGGACGGCTTCGAGGGCAGCTTCATCGCCGGCGGCGGCGATATCGTCGAGAACGGACTTTTCGAGTGTGGCGAGGTCGGACACGGTCAAATCTCTTTCGCAAAAGGCCGCCGGGTTGTCGCCGCTCGGGGGCCAAAACGTCAAGCAAAAAGCCCGTCAAATGTCGGACCGGCGGCCCGGCACCCTTGAACCAATTCACGCGGAGCCGCACCAAGATGAGTTCGATCAATGGAGCTCGAGATACGTTTTGGACCCGGGATGGCTGTTCTGGCCCTCGTTCTATCGTTTGCCGCACCGGCCGCCGCCGAAGATTGTCCGGCGAAGTCGAGGGACGAGGTCACGGCGGCGATGAAGGCTGCTCCGAGTTGCAAGCGCGCCATGCAGATAGCCTCGGCCTGCTCGGGCAGGGCCACCGGCGACGTTGGGCTTACCGACGCCGTCGAGGCGAGATGCGAGGGTGACTTCCTGGCCCGCCTCAGCGCGCAGCAGAAGCGGACCTATCAGCGCGAGAAGGATGCCTGCGACCGAAAGTTCAGCCACGAGGAAGGCACTATGTACATTTCGTTCGCGGCGTTCTGCCGGGCGAAGGTCGCCCAGCGCTATTCGCAGCGCGCACTCAAGGCGGCCAAATAGGCCGGCCTCAGGCCGCCAGCGCGGCCTTGGCCTTCTCGGCGATCGCCTGGAACGCCGCCGGCTCGTTGATGGCGAGATCCGACAGCACCTTGCGGTCGACCGTGATGCCCGACTTCGACAGGCCGTTGATGAAGACGCTGTAGGTCATGCCGAACGGGCGCACGGCCGCGTTCAGGCGCTGGATCCAGAGCGCGCGGAAGGTGCGCTTCTTGCGCTTGCGATCGCGGAACGCATACTGGCCGGCCTTCTCGACGGCGGCCTTGGCGGCGCGAATGGTGTTCTTGCGGCGGCCGTAAAAACCCTTGGCGGCCTTGTAGACTTTCTTGTGCTTGGCGTGAGAGGTCACACCGCGTTTGACGCGAGACATGACTGGAATCCTTGATCAGAAATGAGGTGACGGGATCGCCGCGCGCAGGCGCGGCTCGGCTGCTATCGGCGTGAACGCGATCAGGCGTTCGGCAAGAAGTACTTCTTGACGTTGTCGCCGTCGGTCTTGAACAGCACGCGGGTGCCGCGGAGCTGACGAATCTGCTTCTTCGTCCGCTTGATCATGCCGTGGCGCTTGCCGCGCTGGGCGTGCATCACTTTGCCGGTGGCAGTCACCTTGAAGCGCTTTTTAGCGCCTGACTTGGTCTTCAGCTTGGGCATTTGGCTCTCCTGTGGCCGCAACACGAAAACGCCCGTGAAGGCGTTGTGCCGGCTAAAATGCTCGTTAGAGCGTTGAAAGTGCTCAGATTTTTCCAGAAAACGGAATAACCCGCACGGACATCGACACGGCAGCCCTTATCAGCCGGGCGATGAAGGTCGGGCTTATGACAGAGGAAACGGCAATTGGCAACGATGAACCGCGGCGCCCGACGCCGCTACCTATCGCTGACGTCATACCCCGTCCGGAGCAGGAACAATGACCCATTTTCAGAGATCGATCGCCCGTTTTGGCACTTCTCCCGGCCTTCGGGCCTCGCGCTGGCTTCCCGTTTTCGCCGCGCTGGCCGTCCTGGCGGCCCCGGTCACCGCTGAATCCGCGCCGAGGGGAGCCAGGGCAATCCGAGCCTATGACGGCATCTGGAACGTGGTCTTTGCCACGACGCGGGGCAATTGCAGTTCAGGCTACAGCGTTCCCTTCACCGTCATCGGCAGCCGGGTTTTATCGGCCGGCGGCGGCCGGGTTTCGGGATCGGTCAGTCGCGCCGGTGTGGTTGCGGTCCGGGTTTCGGTCGGCGCATCCCGCGCCAGCGGCGGCGGTCGGCTTGTGGGCAGCTACGGGGCGGGCTCGTGGCGCGGCATCATCACCGGCGATTACTGTAGCGGTACCTGGCAGGCCACGCGGGGCTGACTTTTAAGAGCCGTAGCCCGGATGTAGCGAAGCGAAATCCGGGGTGCTGCGTATGCGGATCGACCTGCCCCGGATTGCGCTTCGCTCCATCCGGGCTACGAGAAATGAAAACGGCCCGCCGGATCGTCTGACGGGCCGCTTCATATCTTACAACCGACTAAACTCAGCGCGGCGCCAGCACCATCACGACCTGGCGGCCCTCGAACCTGGCGTCCTGCTCGACCTTGGCGAACTCGGCGACGTCGGCCTTCACCTTGTCCAACAGCTTGGTGCCGATCTCCTGGTGCGCCATTTCGCGGCCACGGTAGCGCAAGGTGATCTTGACCTTGTCGCCTTCCTCGAAGAACCGCTGCATCGCGCGCATCTTCACGTCGTAGTCGTGATCGTCGATCATCGGCCGCAGCTTGATCTCCTTGATCTCGACGATCTTCTGCTTCTTGCGGGCTTCGGCCGCTTTCTTCTGTGCCGAATACTTGAACTTCCCGTAGTCCATAATCTTGCAGACGGGAGGATTGTTGTTCGGCGAAATCTCGACAAGATCCATGCCCGCCTCGAGGGCCATCTTGATGGCCACCACGGTCTCGATGGTCCCGTGGTTGGTGCCGTTCTGATCGATCAGCTGGATCTGCGCGTTGCGGATATCATCATTGGTGCGCGGCCCGTCTTTGGTTGCAGCGGGCGGGGCTCTGTTGGGACGGCGAATGGGTAACTCTCCAAAGTTGTGAAAGGAAGGGCCGTAGTTTGAAGCAATATGCTGAAGACAGCAAGCGAACTCGCTCACTGCGCCCGAAAACCGTCAAATGCGAGGCAATTCGGTCACTTCAGCCAAATATAGGCCGGCCACCTGATCCGCAAGCGCCAGAGGGTCGCGCTTGACCCGTGAAGCGCGCTCGCGGACAAAGCGGCAGGGCGAGAGACCGATTCATGACCAATTCAGCAGCAATCGACCAGGAACCGGCCTTTATCGAGGTGGGAGAGGGTGACGGCGGCCGCCGCATCGCCGTGCGCGCCCGCGCCGGCAGCGGGCCGGGACTGTTCTGGCTCGGCGGTTTCAATTCCGACATGAGGGGCACCAAGGCGCTGGCGCTCGACGCCTGGGCCGCGGAACACGGCCGCGCCTGTATTAGATTCGATTATTCCGGCCACGGTGAATCGGGTGGCGCCTTCATCGACGGCACCATCGGGCGCTGGCTGGAAGAAGCCGTCGCGGTATTCGAGCAGTTCTGCCGGGGTCCGCAGGTCGTGATCGGCTCCTCGATGGGCGGCTGGATGGCGCTCTTGCTGGCGCGCGCCATTGCGAGCCGCGATGCGAAACAGGCGAGCCTCGCAGGTCTCGTGCTGATCGCGCCGGCGCCTGATTTCACCGAGCAATTGATGTGGAACAATTTTTCGGACGAGATCCGCGAGGAGATCAGGACCAAGGGCGTCTGGATGCGGCCGTCGGAGTATGGCGACGGCACGCCCTATCCGATCACCCGCGCGCTGATCGAGGAGGGACGCAATCACCTCTTGCTCGGCGGCGCCATCGAGGTCGGCTGCCCCGTCCGCATCCTGCAGGGCGCGAAGGATCCTGATGTGCCCTGGCAACACGCGTTTGCGCTGGCGCACCGGCTGCCGGCCGAGGACGTGGTGCTGACCATGATCCAGGACGGCGACCACCGCCTGTCGCGCCCGCAGGACATCGCGCGCATCATGGCCGCGGTGGCGGAGATGGGGTGATGCTGATCCTCCTTCTCCCATCGAAGTCGGATTTATCCGACTTCGACAAATATTAAGATACCCAACTCGGGCTCGAATGAGCTTACGCTCATTCGATCCACCCTCTCCCACAAGGGAAGAGGGAAAGAAGCAACGATGCGGGAGAAGGCCGATGAACCCATCCACCATGCTCCGCGCCTTCTGCGACGCCGTCGAGCAACGCAACGGCAAGGCTTTCTCGGAACTGTTCACCGAGGACGGCGTCTATCATGACGTGTTCTATGGCGCATTCGCCGGCCGCGCGAAAATCGCAGGGATGATCGACGACTGGTTCTATCGCACGGCCACCGATTTTCGCTGGGACATGCACGATCCCGTCAGCGACGGTGAGACGCTCTATGCGCGCTACACATTCAGCTATCGCTCTACGCTGTCGGAAGCGGAGGGCGCGCGGGCGATGTTCGAGGGCGTCGCGATCATGCGGCTGCGCGACGGCAAGATCGCGGAATATCACGAGGTCGCCAACACCGCACCGGCCTTCGTCGATCTCAAATTTGCGCCGGAGCGGATTGCGAAGATCGTTGCCAAACAGGGCGCGGCGCTGAAGGCGCGGCCGGAGATGAAGCGGCATTTGGTGGAGTGATTGCCTCTTCACCGTCATTGCGAGCGTAGCGAAGCAATCCATCTCTCCGCTTGCGGAAGCATGGATTGCTTCGTCGCTTCGCTCCTCGCAGTGACGGATGAGAGAGCGTGTGCAATAACGAATGCGACTACGGCGGCGGCGGCTTCGCCATCGGCTTGCGTTGCGCCAGCGCTGCGACCGTCGATGTGCCGATCGGGCCCTGCTCGTCATAGAGCCAGCATTCGCCGATCGCGACGCCGTCGGTGGCGTGGTGGTTCACCACCTCGAAGCCAACCCAGGGCGTCACGGGAAGCCGGTGCAGATAGAGCGTGACGTCGCTGTTGATGTAGCCGAGGCCCTGGTCGCCGGCATTGGCGAAGGGGCTGGCGAAGTCGGCGCCCGTGGCAACATGCACGAAGGGCGACATCGGGATGCCCTCGACCAGTTCGCGCACCTCGCTCATCCAGAGCCGCCGCGGCCCAAGCGAACCCATGTGACCCACGATCGGCCGCGTGGTCCATTTGCCGTTCATGCCGAGCCTGACATCGGTGGGCTTCGGAATGTCCGCCGGCTTCGGCGCGTCCCAGTTCGGGGGCGACCAGACATTGCCCGGCGCGTTTTCCGTCTTGCGCAATAACTGGCAGGAAGCGCGCGCCATGCTGGTGCCGCCACTGAAGAACTCGGCCTCGACCACCCTGATGCGCAGCCCGTCACGGATCTGCCTGCTCCTGACCTCGATCGGCGTCGTGATGTTCGGCAGGCGAAACATGTCGACGGTGAGCCGCGCCGGCACGAAATCATCGGAGCCGTGGCGCTGCTCGATCACGTGCGCAAGCAGGCCGATGACGACGCGGCCGTGTAGCGAGTTGGGGTCCCACGGGCCGTTAGAGACGGGCGTGGGCATGAAGATGTCGTTGGCGCGGTCGTGCGTGAAAAAGGGCTGATTTTTTGTCATGCACGCCGACCATGGCGGATTCTGTTGCGTGAAATCAAGAGGCCCGGCCGGTGGCCTCTCCCTTCGAGACGCGCTGTGCGCTCCTCAGCGTGAAGGGTCAGGCAGCGGTGGCGAGGCGCCACTCTGTCCGAACGTCTTCATTCGTCTCGGTGCCGATCGCCTTCGCCGCCAGTGCGTTAAATCTCTCGCGATCCACCAACTGCGACAACGCCCATACCGCCGCGCCGCGGACCAGCGGGCTTGCGTCATCCAGCAAGCGCTCGGCCTCCGCCGTCAGCGACGGATCCTCCGCGTTGCCGATCGCGATCAGTACGTTCCGGATGAAACGGTCGCGGCCGATGCGTTTGACCGGGGATTTCGAAAACAGCGCGCGAAACGCGGTGTCGTCGAGCCGCGCGAGATCGGAAAGCTGTGGTGCTCGCAATTCGGCGCGCGCGGCGAGTTTGGCTTCACTGCTTTCCCTTGCAAACTTGTTCCACGGGCACACCGCAAGACAATCGTCGCAGCCATAGATGCGGTTGCCGATGGCTTTGCGAAATTCGCGCGGGATCGGGCCCTTGTTCTCGATCGTGAGATAGGAAATGCAGCGCCGCGCATCGAGCTTGTAGGGAGCCGGAAACGCCGCGGTCGGGCAGATCTCCTGGCAGGCGTTGCAGGAGCCGCAATGATCGGTGTCGGCGGCATCGCGCGGAAGATCGGATGCGGTGAAAATCGCGCCGAGAAACAGCCATGAGCCGAATTCGCGCGAGACCAGGTTGGTGTGCTTGCCCTGCCAGCCAACTCCCGCCGCCTGCGCCAACGGCTTTTCCATCACGGCCGCGGTATCGATGAACACCTTCACCTCGTCGCCTGAGGCCGCGACCAGCCACCTTGCCAGCGTCTTCAGACGTTTCTTGATGACGTCATGATAATCGTCGCCCTGTGCGTAGGCCGATATCGCCCCGCTTGTGCGCTTGGCAAGAAGTGCAAGCGGATCTTCAGTGGGGCCGTAGTTGACGCCGAGCATGATGATCGAGCGGACGCCGGGCCACAGCACGCGCGGGTCCATCCGCCGCTCGGGCTGCGCCGCGAGCCAGTCCATGTCGCCATGCGCGCCGGCAGCGAGGAATTCGCGGAAATATCTTGCCGCGCCGCTGATTCCTTCGGGGTCGGTGACGCCGATGCAGTCGAAGCCGAGTGTCTCCGCCTCGCGCATGAGCGCGGTCTTCAAGTCGGCGGCGGAGAGTTTGACGGCCTTGTTCAGAAGTCGAGGTCCACGTAGGTGCGCGAGGCCGGCACGCCCGCCAGCCATTCGCTCAGCAGCGGGCGGAACGACGGGCGGGATTTCACCCGCGCGTACCACGCCTTTGCCGCGTCGTCCTCGCTCCATGGCACGTCGCCCAGATAATCGATCGCCGAAAGATGCGCCGCGGCGGCGAGGTCCGCGTAGCTCAGGCGGTCGCCGGCGAGGAAATTCCGCGTCTGCGCCAGCCAGCCGATATAGGCCAGATGATAGCGCACATTGGCCTTGGCTGCGCGGATTACGTCCGCCGCCGGCGCCCCGCCGCCATTCTCCTCGCTCATGAACCGCTTGTAGATGCGCTCGGTCACCAGCGGGTTCGAGGCCTCCTCGAAGAATTTTTCGTTGAACCACGCCATCAGCCGGCGCACCTCGACACGCTCGCCCATCGAGGCCGGCAACAGCCGCCGGTCGCCCGCTTCGAGGCCGTGAGTCTCGTCGAGATATTCGGCGATGACGCCGGCGCCCGGGATCGGCGGAAAGCCGTCGGCCATCAACACCGGCGTCGTGCCGGCCGGATTGAGCACGAGAAACCCCTCACGCCGCTCCCACGCCCGCTCTTCCACCAGGCGCAGGTCTAGGCCGTGTTCGCCGAGCACCAGGCGAATGAAGCGCGAATGCGGGCAGAACGGGTGGTGATAAAGCGTGTACATGAAATCCTTGGGGTAAAATCGCGCCTGAAGGAACCCTCAAACCGCGTCATGCGAATCGGGACACTAGCCAAGCAGGCGCATGAGGCAACCTATGTTTGGCGTTTTTTTGCGATTGCGGCATGGGGAGGAATAGGCGAGAAGAACGCGCTTTTTCCAGCCAGAATGGACCACACCATGATGTCGGATGCAGTGAAGGCGGTGATTCTCGGCATCATCGAGGGTATCACGGAATTTCTCCCGGTTTCCTCCACGGGCCATATGCTGCTCGCGCAACGCTTCTTTGGCCTCGGCGAGGGCGCCTTCTGGCAGAGTTTTGTGATCCTGATTCAGCTCGGCGCGATCCTTGCCATCGTCATGCTGTATTTCGTCAAGCTGTCGCGCGTGGCGCTCGGCATGTTCACAAATCCCGACGACCGCCGCTTCGTCATCGGTGTGCTGTTGGCGTTCCTGCCTGCGGTCGTCATCGGCCTGATTGCGGGAAAATACATCAAGGAGCTGCTGTTCAATCCATGGGTGGTGAACTTTACGCTGATTGTCGGCGGTGCGATCCTGCTCTGGGTCGATCAGCTCGAATTGAAGCCGACCGAGGATGACGCCACGCGCTATCCGCTGTTGATGTATCTTTGGATCGGCATCGCGCAATGCGTGGCGATGATTCCCGGCGTATCGCGCTCCGGCGCCAGCATCGTGGCGGCAATGCTGCTCGGTGGTGACAAGCGATCGGCCGCGGAGTTCTCGTTCTTTCTGGCGATTCCGACCATGGTCGGCGCGTTCGCCTATGACTTCTACAAGAACCGCGCCGAGATGACACTCGATCACGTCGGCATCCTCGCGATCGGCTTCGTGGTCTCCTTCATCACGGCGGCGATCGTGGTGAAGACGTTCCTGACCTACGTCACCCGCCACGGCTTCACGTTCTTTGCGTGGTGGCGCGTCGTCATCGGCACGATTGGCCTGATCGCGCTGGCGCTGGGGAAGTAAGATCCGAAAATTGTAGGGTGGGCAAAGGCGCTCTTGCGCCGTGCCCACCATTTATCTCGGCGGCGCGAATGGTGGGCACGCTTCGCTTTGCCCACCCTACGAAACTACGCGCTCTTGCGCTGAAACTGCCCGGCGGCGCGGAAGCGCCAGAGATATTGCGGGGCGACCGCCTGCATCGAATCAGGCGTGATGCCCAGCCCTTCCAACGTGAGCCCTGCGGCCTTGGCGGCGTCAGACACCACATTGTCCGACTGCAGCATCGCCACCTGGTCCGGCGTCAGCTTGAACGCTCCCGGCGCGAATTGCAGGAAATGTGCCTGAAACCGCGCCAGTCCCCACGGCAGCGACAGCAGCATGCGCTTGCGCTCGGTGATCGCGAGAATGGTTTCCATGATCTCGCGCATGGTCAGCACTTCCGGTCCGCCGAGCTCGTACACCGCGCCGGCCTTAGTCTTGCCGTCGACCGCATTGGCCACCGCGGCCGCGACGTCGGCGACATAGGCCGGCTGCACCCGGGTTTCGCCGCCGCCGATCAGCGGCAGGAAGGGCGATATCCGGGCCAGCGAAGCAAAGCGGTTAGTGAATTGATCCTCGGGCCCGAACAATAGCGAGGGCCGCAGGATGGTGGCCGAGGGGACGGCGGCCAGCACGGCCTTCTCGCCGGCCGCCTTGGCGCGGCTGTAGGCCGAGGGGGAGTTCTCGTCGGCGCCGATCGCGGAGACATGCACCATCCGCGCGCCGGTGGCGCTTGCCGTCCTGGCGATGGTTTCGGCCCCCTTGGCCTGTACGGCGTCAAAGGTCTGCGCGCCGCTCTCGGCCAGGACTCCGACCAGGTTGATGGCGACCGCCGAATCGCGCATCGCCGCCTCGACGGAGGCCGGATAGCGCAGATTGGTCTGCACGGCGTGGATCTGGCCGACCCGGCCGAGCGGCTGCAGGTGCCCGGCCAGTTCCGGCCGCCGCACCGCCACCCTGATCCGGTATTCTCGCTTGGCCAGCGCCCGCACCACGTTTCGCCCGAGAAACCCCGATCCGCCAAAGACCGTAACGAGCGTTTCCAGGTTCGATGTCATCGGGTCAATTCCTGCCGGTCAAATTCGAACGATAACGGTGGGATTTAGCGGATTCGCGATACGCCAACGCGACCCCGCTGTACAGCGTATTCGGACCGCGATGAAGCGATTTGACAAGCGCGTGACCGTTCCTTACTAACCCGCCCGGGCCCAGGTGGCGGAATTGGTAGACGCGCTGGCTTCAGGTGCCAGTGGCTTCACGGCCGTGAAGGTTCGAGTCCTTTCCTGGGCACCATTGCCCTTGCCCATGATTCGCGAAAATGCGGGCTGCTTGGTCCGCTGACGGGTGCACAAGAGCGGGCACAGCGGGCAGCCGACTCATCGCGATTGGAAACGGAACAGGCTCCTCGCCCGGCTGACGATTGGTAGGGTCAGCGAGAAGGCTTTGACGAACCATTCAGGACTCCCCAGGTAGCGCAGCGCTCCAACTGCACCCGCCGCGTGAGCCTCTTGAAAGTGAGCATCGCTGAACTGCTCGGGATTGGCCTGATACCACTCCAAACATCGTGCAATACCCTCCTGCAGTTCGGCGCTGTCGGGCAAGCGAGCTGCAAAGGCTAGCTCTCGGCGGAAGCAAATTGCCTCGATTCTTGCGCGCCGCTGTTCCTCGTATTCGATCCCGCATCGTTCGAGCCTTGCGTGCGTGGCTTCATGCACGATCGTTGATGCGATCTGCTCGACGGTCGTGGCCGGGTCGGCCACATATCGCTCGTCGAGAATGCAGGCCCTGAGTGAATGCATGTATTCGCCAAGGCTGTGCGGCAGCAGGCGCACCCAAACTCGTTCAAGCTCGCGGGTGATGCGTGCGTAGTCCAGGGGACTATGCTGCTTAATGAGCAGCAACGCGCCTTCGACGCGCATCAAGTCTTCAGGCCTGCCGCGCCAACATCCGATCCAGATTCCATCAAGGTGCCGGCCGGTGGACCTCGCGAGTTGAATTCTGTCGACGATGCGAGGGCGTGCCTCAGGCGGCCTATGGCGTTTCTTGCTCATTAGGATGCAATCAGAACCGGCCACGATCCGGGGCAGGCACGCCATGAAGCCTCTCGCGCTGGGCTCGAGCCAGACCAGGCGTTTCATCGCCGACTTCTTGAGTGAGGCAGCGCGTTTCAAATGCGACGCCATAAATTCGGCGCGGGCGATCCAGCCGTTCAGCTCCTGTAAGCTCAGCTTCGCTGCATCTGCCTCAGTCTCTGGTGCTCCTGATCGTTCGCCCATTTTCCGAGCCTCAAGCGTCAGTTAGATAGATGGAGATGCCGATATCCATCCCTGTCTCACCCGCAACGGCAGCTAGTCGTGCAGGAATTTCCAGGGACTTCATGACGGCCGAATCGGGAAATGCCACCGCAATGTCCATCTGCGAGGATCCAATGAGGTTTTCTGAGACCAGCCGCTGCATGCGGGCACCGATCGATTGAACGCAATCGAGAGCAGCAGCCCATTGGTCCTGATCACCTGGAATGTGGATCTGGGCATACGCGCAGACGCGATCCGTTGGCTGCTCGTAGCGATCCAGGGGCCGTCCCAACGCCGCCTCCAAGTCAGGCCGCGACAAGGTGACGTCTGGTATTCGGATCACGATTCCAAGGGGCTGCCGATTGACCATTTTTCATTCCGTCACTTCGTTACCGATCAGCGCGACGCCAATATCCGAGCCCGGTCAACTGCCTGACCAGCAACCCGCCACTGAAGCCTCGGTAGATTTCCAAACGATCGTCGTGCGAGAGGAACAGAAGCTGTCGTCCCGGCTTCGCCTCGACCAAAGCGTCCCAGCCCAGTTCAAGGGCAAACTTCACCGTCTTGGACAACCGTTCGACCTCGTTCGCTTCGAACCGATGGCCAGGGGCTTGGTACAGTCGACGCTCCTCATTATTCGCAGCTCGCCATTTTCTGTACCGCCTCCAGCTTTCTGTCGACGCCGAAGGCTCGTCCCACCCGTCGCCGCTAAGGCACCACAAAAAAACCAGCGTAGCCTCGGAAAATTTCCCGATCGATAGCGCGATTGTATTCGCGGCGGCCGCATAATCACGGTTGCCACTCTCGTAATAGAGAACTGATCTCGGATCAGCCTGTTCTGAGATCTCACGACGAAGCTTCTTCTCCAACAAAGTCGCTTCGTCTCGGGCCAAGAACTTCATTCTTTTATCCGTCGCCGAGAAACTGAATGACTATGCACGCCGTTCCGCCCGTCGATCTGAGCATATGCGGAGGCGCTGTCCCTTGCCTGCTCGTAGCGGTCCAGAGGCCGTCCCAACGCCGTCTCCAAGTCAGGCCGCGACAAGGTGACGTCTGGTATTCGGATCACGATTGCAAGTGGCTGCCGATTGACCATTTTTCATCAGGCTGTGGGCCGTTGTGACGCTATTCCGGTGAAACTCGCTTGAGCTCGCCAGCTTTTGCCGAGGAAAATTTGCTATCATCATTGCTCAGAGGCAGGTCAGTGTTGTTGACCACGCGATAAAAGTTCGTGATCAAGGTATTTCGGTCCTTCTGTGTAATTACGAACGCCCATGTTTCGACCCAAACCCCGTCATTGTCCTCGCCTGAGTCAATCGCAGAAACGATCATATTGGTCGCGACTCGGTCGATCTTGAATTTCCCTGGCTTGGCTTCAACGGTGAAGTCTTCACCAGTGAACACTTGAGGCCCCTCGTCTCGAATGATCATACGGATTGGGAGAGGCTTATCAGACGCGAACAACCCGGGACCGCTGACAGGACCAAGACTGCCCTCCCACGTGCCATTTGCACGGCCAAAGTCTTGGGCTTGGCCCGGCGTAGGGATCGAGAGGGTCCATGCGATGACAAGAGCGCCGACCAGCAAGAATAGCCCACGCGCAATATGCATTCCTTGCTCCCTCTCTGCTTTTCGCAGCAATCCGCTTGGCTTTATCGCTAACAACTTTTAGGCGAGTCGCCGTTACGGACTACTTAAGGACACCGCTCAAGTGCCGTTGATCCCATCGACCCAAAAGAAAGCCCTGGGCACCAAGTGCCCTTGCCCATGATTCGCTGAAATGCGGTCTCTTTGATCCGCTGACCGGGTCCGCAATACCACCGGGCCCTCGTGCGCACCGACCTCAGGGATTTCCCGACGGCTTCGGCCGGCCGCTCGCCGCGAACGCCGCCTCGATGCGTGCATAGCCGTCGCTCGCGGCAGGCATCCGCGGGTCGAGCCCGCGCGCGATTCGGAAATCGTCGAGTGCTTCCGGCAGCCGGCCGAGCTTCTCGTGGCTTTGCGCGCGCTCGACATAGAGGCCGGCCTGCATGGGCGCGTTGCGGATCGCGAGCGTGAAGTCGTCGAGTGCCTTGTCGTGCGCGCCACGCTCGCGAAACATGCCGCCGCGCTGCACATAGGGGCCGACCATGCGCGGGTCGAGGCGGATCGCCTCGCTGAAATCCCTGGTGGCGCCATCGAGATTGCCGCCGGCGCGCCGCAGGATGCCGCGGGCCTCGTAGGCCTCGGCATGTCTGGGATCGAGGCGGATCGCCTCGTCGAAGTCGGCCGCCGCGCGTTCGCGCTGGCCGGCGGCGAGCGCAATCGTGCCGCGCGTGACCCGCGCCTCGGCCGACTTCGGATCGAGCCGCACGCCTTCCTCGGCTTCGGCGAGCGGATCGCCGGGCGCTTTCATCAAGGCGAGGACGACGGCACGGCGGCTGTGCGCGATGGCGAGGCCGGGCTCGAGCTTGATCGCCTGATCGAGGTCGGCGAGCGCGCGCTCGGCGTTGCCGCCTTTGTGCAGCAGGCTGTCGGCCCGCTGGACATAGAACACGGCGAAGTAGGGCTGGATCGCGATCGCCGCGGCGGCGTCGGCGATGGCGCGGTCGTGATCGCGCTTGCGGCGGTGGCTCGCCGCCCGCGCAATCTTGTAGAACGGATCGCCTGGATCCATCGCGATCGCCTGGTTGAGATCCCTGAGCGCGCCCTCGTCGTCGCCCTTCGCCTGATAGGCCTTGCCGCGCGCGGCGTAATGGCTTGCACGCCGCGCGTCGCGGCGGATCAGTTCGCTCAGGTCGGCGATGGCGCGATCGTGGTTGCCGAGCTTCTGGCAGGCCGCGGCCCGTTCGAGCAAAGCCTGTGTCTCACGCGGTTCGAGCCGGATCACCTCGCCAAAATCGACGATCGCTGAATCGAGTTCGCCCATGGCGGCGAGATGGCGTCCGCGCGCCATGTAAACCTTGGCGAGGTCGTGGGTCTTGAATTGCCGGCCGAGCGGCAGGATTTTTGTAATCAGGACGACGCGCGAGCAGGCGCTGACGGCTTCAGGGCCGCCGTCACCGGCCGTGCAGGCCGCGAAGTCGTCGGATGGCGAGCAGGCGGCGAGGCCGAGGGCAAGCCCGAGCAGCAATATGACGTCGCGAACCACAGCCTCACCTCGATGCCAATTCGGCGAGGATTTGGTCGCTACGCAGGCGCGCCGGGTTCGAGGTCGCCGGGCCGCTGTGTCCGCGGGCGGATTTTTTCTGAAGCGTGAGCCAGCCCGCGACCGCAGTGACGCGATAGATCTGCGGGCTATGCCGCCGGATCCGGATCGTGCTCCGACGTATGTCCGTCCCGACCGCGGCTGAACACGCCATAGTCGCTGGATTTCATCCCGTTGCCGTTTGCCGTCGCAACCGTCAGCCCCAGCTTCAACAGCTCGCGCACCGCAGCGGCGCGGGTCGGCATGCGGTGCCTGAAGCGGAAATCATCGATCACGGTCAGTTCCTCGGGGGAGAGCATCACCTGGAGCCGTTCACCGCGGGTATCAGCCATGGCAAGAGGTGCTGATTGAGGAAATTGAGCAGGGTTGTCCAATTGAGCCGCTTACTCAACGCGCGTCGTTGCAGCCGGTTCCATCAAACCCCGTTCCGACTTCAAATTAGCTAAATACATCAGTAAAAACAGTATTTTAGCGATTGATTTACGGTTAGCCCAGGCGCATGATCTGGCCCCTGGAGTACGGCCATGACAGAGCGCATCAAGCTGCCGCGTAAGCTGTCCGAAGAGCAGGAATGTCCGCCGCCGCGACGACCGAGCCACGCCAAGGTCATCGAGAATCTTGACCGCTGGGCCAATAGTCCGGAGCTGCAGCCGCCGACATTGTCCGACAAGAAGGCCGCTCCTCCGAATGCCCCTAAATAAGGCCTGCCACGCCGTCGCGACCGCGTCGCGCCAAGGCCGGGGAATGCACGTCCCGCGTGCAAAAATCCCGGCGAGGCCGCAAATTCCCGCCCTATAAGCCACGCCCAGCCGCTCGCCTCCCGCGGCTCGGAGCGCTAGTGTTCCGTCGAATCGACCAGAGACACGAGGCTTTCCTTCATGACCATTCGCCTGCATCGCGGCGATCTGCCCGATCTGTCCCGCTACAAGGATTCGGTGGCGATCGATACCGAGACCATGGGGCTCAACCCGCATCGCGACCGGCTCTGCGTGGTGCAGATGTCGAACGGCGACGGCAGCGCCGATGTCATCCAGATCCCGAAGGGCCACACCGATGCGCCGAACCTGAAGGCGCTGCTGGCCAATCCGGCCATCACGAAAATCTTTCACTTCGCCCGCTTCGATCTCGCCGTGCTCTACAACACCTTTGGCGTGATGCCGCAGCCGGTCTACTGCACCAAGATCGCCTCGCGGCTGACTCGCACCTATACCGACCGACATGGCCTGAAGGATCTGGTGCGCGAACTGCTCAACATCGATCTGTCGAAGCAGCAACAGTCGAGCGACTGGGGATCGGCGAGCCTCAGCGAGGCGCAGCTCGCTTATGCCGCCTCCGACGTGCTGCACCTGCACGCCTTGCGCGAGCGGCTCGATGCCGTGCTGGCGCGCGAGGGGCGCAATGAACTGGCGCAGGCCTGTTTCGACTTCCTGCCGACCCGGGCCAAGCTCGATCTCGGCGGCTGGGAGGCCGAGGACATCTTCGCGCATTCGTGACCGAGACCATTTGAAGCGCCGCGGAGCCCGCTTCCGCCCCGTTTCGGTCACACTGATCGCGAGTGTCCGGGCTGCATAATCCCGCGATTGCGGGTAGAATGACGCTTTCTTGGGCGTCTTAGCGTCCCTTGGAGCCGCGGTGAACTCGATACAGAATCCAGCCTATGCCACCGGAATGGAGGCCCGCTTTGCGGCGGCCGCCCGCCATAGCCGGATGGTGCGGATGCTGCGGGTTGCGGTTCCCACGGCCGTGGCGCTGGCAATGGCCGTCGTCATCTACATCGCCATCTTCAACCCGTTCAAGATTACGGAGCTGGCGAAGCTGCCCGTCGACATCAGCAATCTCGTGGTGTCAGGCACCAAGATCACGATGGAAACGCCGCACCTCGCCGGCTTCTCCACCGATCAGCGCCCTTACGAATTGTGGGCCAAGGCGGCGGTCCAGGATCTGGCCAACCCCGACCACGTCGAGCTCAGGACGTTGCGGGCCAAGGTCATGATGGAGGACAAGAGCACGGTGACGATGGACGCCCGCACCGGATTTTTCGACAGCAAGCAGCAGATGCTGGACCTGCGCAAGGATATCTTCCTGCAATCCTCCACCGGCTATGAGGCGAAGCTGTCGCAGGCCTATGTCGATATCAACAAGGGTTCGGTGACGTCGGACGAGCATGTCGACGTCAAATTGCTGAACGGGACGCTGACCGCCGACCGGCTGAGGATCATCAACAGCGGCGAGGTCGTGCGTTTCGAAGGCAATGTCGTGATGAACCTGATCATGGAAAGCCCTCCGGCGCCTGAGCCCGAACCGGAGCCTGCGCCGCCGCCCAAGACGCGGTCCGTTACCGGCAAGTCGGCCAACACGAAATGAAATTTATGATGCAGTTGTTCTCGCGCAGTTTTGCGGCAGCCGCGCTTGCGCTCGCCTTGACCGCCTCCGGTAACGTCTTCGCGCAAGGCGCGATGTCAGGCGTGCCGAATGCGATGCAGGGCTTTTCGCAAAACCGCGATCAGCCGATTCAGATCGAGGCGGCCTCGCTCGAGATGCGCGACAAGAAAAAGGAGGCGACCTTCGCCGGCAACGTGAAGGTCGTGCAGGGCGACACCACCATGACCTCGAAGTCGCTGGTGGTGTTTTACGATTCCGGCTCGGATCAGGCCGCGCCGCAACCCGCCGCACCGAAGGGATCGAAATCCGGATCGATGCAGTCTGCGACTCCCGGACCCGGCGGCAGCTCGTCGATCCGCCGGCTGGAAGCCAAGGGCTCCGTCGTGGTGACGCAGAAGGATCAGGTCGTGACCGGCGAGACCGCGATCTTCGACACCCGGGCCAACCTCATCACCATGGTGGGTGGCGTGGTGTTGACCCAGTGCAAGAACGTGCTCCGCGGCGACCGCCTCAAGGTCGACATGACCACCGGCGTGTCGCGGGTCGAATCCGACAGCGGCAAAGTGCAGGGCATGTTCATCCAGGGTGAGAATTGCGGGTCCGGCTCAGGTGGGGCGAAGCAGGCGCCGGTTGCCATACCGTCGCTGATCCCCGGCAAAAAATAAGATAGATCAGTGCTTTAAAGATTCTTATGGGCGCGGATGGTTGAAGCTTGAGGTGCGAGCCTGTATCTACTGGCAGGGCGCACGGCGGGGTGTTTCGCTGGGCAGGGGACATCCATTCATTCATGGTTCGCGGGCGTAGCGATTCGCCGGCGGGCGCGTCGCGGTATCACCGTGAAAGGCTTAAGCGAAGCGGAATGGTGGATTTACTCGGCATGTTCCGTCGACGCCCCGCGAAACGCGGCGCACCTGGCTTTGCGCGCTCGCGCGAGGACATCACGGCGCTCGGCGATTCCTTCGGTGACATGATGACGAGCCCGGTGCGCGATGCGCCGCCGATGGCGCGTGCCGCCTCACTGCCCGGGCTGGACTTGCCGCAGTCCGAGCCCGACGTCGAACCGCCGCGCGAAGAGCGGCCACGTTCGCGGGCTCAGGCGCCGCGGCCCAAGTCCAACGTCAAGGCCAATGGCGGCGAAGCGCCACGCCTGATCAAGCGGCCCGGCTTTCTTGCGGTGCATAGCGTGGAAAAGAGTTTCGGCACGCGCCAGGTCGTGCGCGGCGTCAGCATCTATGTCCGCCGCGGCGAGGCGGTCGGCCTGCTCGGTCCGAACGGCGCCGGCAAGACCACGGTGTTCTACATGATCACCGGCCTGATCAAGGCGGACCGCGGCGCCATCGAACTCGACGGCCACGACGTGACGAAACTGCCGATGTATCAGCGCGCGCGGCTCGGCATCGGTTACCTGCCGCAGGAAGCCTCGATCTTCCGCGGCCTGACCGTCGAACAGAATATCCGCGCCGTGCTCGAGGTCGTCGAGCCCAACCGCAAGAAGCGTGAGGCCGAACTCAACTCGCTGCTCGATGAGTTCAACATCACCCGCTTGCGCAAATCGCCGTCGATCGCGCTGTCGGGCGGCGAGCGGCGCCGCGTCGAAATTGCACGCGCACTGGCGACGCGTCCGAACTACATGCTGCTCGACGAGCCCTTTGCCGGCATCGATCCCATCGCGGTCGGCGACATTCAGGACCTGGTCCGCCACCTCACCAACCGCGGCATCGGCGTCCTGATCACCGACCACAATGTGCGCGAAACACTCGGCCTGACCGACCGCGCCTATATCGTCTATGCCGGGCAGATCCTGACCGAGGGCAGTCCGGAAGAGATCGTCAACGATCCGGATGTACGCCGCCTTTACCTTGGCGAGGAATTCCGGCTGTAGTGCGTGCGCCTTGTGAATGCGCGGACGGTTTGGCGTTAAGATATTGCGCTTATTCAGAAAACCGCGGAGTATCCCGGCCCGAAATCGGCTTTCGCCGTTGCCGATCGCGCCATAGCCCGTTTTTTGCATCCGTCAAGACGTGTACAAGGGCTTTGGACTAATATAAGCAAGAATCGGACCAACTTTCAGTGGATCGGTTCTTGACCTCATGGCGCTGACGCAGAGATTAGAGTTCCGCCAGTCGCAGTCGCTGGTGATGACGCCGCAATTGATGCAGGCGATCAAGCTGCTGCAATTGTCGAATCTCGACCTGTCGGCCTTCGTCGAGGAGGAGCTGGAGCGTAATCCGCTCCTGGATCGCGCCAGCGACGGCCCCGAACCCCCGGTTGCAGGCGAACCGGCCGCCGAGGGGGCCGAGTTCTCCGATTCCGGCAGCTATGGCGAGGATGGCGGCGGCGATGCCTCCGATATGGGCACCAGCCCGGGGAGCGAGGCCTTCGAGCCCGGCCAGGAGGACTGGTTGAACAGCGACCTCGGCAGCCGCACCGAGATCGAGCAGACCCTCGACACCCCCCTCGACAATGTCTTTCCCGAGGAGCCCGCGGAAGCCGCCGCGCGCGCCGCGCAGGATGCAGCACCCACCGCCTACACCGAATGGGGCGGCGGCGCCTCCAACGACGACGACTACAATCTGGAAGCCTTCGTTGCCGCCGAGGTGACACTCGGCAGCCACCTCGCCGAACAGCTCGCGGTTGCGTTCTCTGCGCCGGCGCAGCGCATGATCGGACAATATCTGATCGACCTTGTCGACGATGCGGGCTACCTGCCGCCGGATCTTGGGCAGGCGACCGAACGCCTCGGCGCCTCGCAGGCCGACGTCGATGCCGTGCTCTCCGTACTGCAGAAGTTCGATCCGCCCGGCGTCTGCGCGCGGAATTTGAGCGAGTGTCTTGCGATCCAGCTCCGCGAACTCAACCGCTACGACCCTGCGATGCAGGCGCTGGTGGAAAATCTCGACCTGCTCGCGCGGCGCGACATTGCCGCTTTACGCAAATTGTGCGGCGTCGACGATGAAGACATCACCGACATGATCGGCGAGATCCGGCGTCTCGATCCGAAGCCCGGCCTCAAATTCGGCTCGGCACGGACGCAGACCATGGTGCCCGACGTCTATGTGCGGCCGGGCCCGGACGGCGGATGGCATGTCGAGCTCAACAGCGACACCTTGCCGCGCGTGCTGGTCAATCAGGTCTATTACACCGAGCTGTCGAAGACGATCCGCAAGGACGGCGACAAATCCTACTTCAGCGACTGCCTGCAGAACGCGACCTGGCTGGTCCGCGCGCTCGATCAGCGCGCCCGCACCATTCTGAAGGTCGCCGCCGAAATCGTCCGCCAGCAGGATGGCTTCTTCACCCATGGCGTCGCGCATTTGCGGCCGCTGAATCTGAAAGCGGTGGCGGACGCGATCCAGATGCACGAATCGACGGTCTCGCGAGTGACCGCCAACAAATATATGGCGACCAATCGCGGCAGCTTCGAACTGAAATATTTCTTCACTGCCTCGATCGCGTCGGCCGATGGCGGCGAGGCGCATTCGGCGGAGGCGGTCCGTCACCACATCAAGCAATTGATCGACGCGGAAGCCCCGAGCGCGATCCTCTCCGATGACACGATCGTGGAACGATTGCGCGAATCCGGCATTGATATTGCCCGCCGCACGGTCGCGAAATACCGCGAGGCCATGCGTATTCCTTCCTCGGTCCAGCGCCGCCGTGACAAACAGAGCATGCTCGGTAACGCCCTTTCCGCTCCCGCCACCTCCTCCGACCGGTCCCGCGACACGGCCCCAGCCTGATTGCGTTCGCGTCAGATCGCGATAGTCTCAGTTCCCCCAAGCCGGCCCGGGAAGACCAGAATAGTCGAGCCATCAAGCGAGGCATCAAATGACCCTTCGAATCTCCGGCAAAAGCATCAGCGTCGGCGAGGCGCTTCGTTCGCGCGTCAGCGAGCGCACCGATGAGGTTTTGAGGAAATATTTCGACGGCAACTATTCCGGCCACATCACGCTGAGCAAGGATGGCTTCGGCTTCCGCACCGATTGCGCGCTGCACCTTGATTCGGGGATTACGCTGGAGGCCGATTCCAACGCCACCGACGCCTATGCCAGCGCCGACCAGGCGCTGTTGATGATCGAGAAGCGCCTGCGCCGCTACAAGAGCCGGCTCAAGGACCGCTCGGCCCGCAAGGCCTATGCGGCCTCCGCGGCGCTGGCGGAGATCGACACCCCGTCGCTGGACGCGCCAAGCTATGTGATCGAGGCGCCGGCCGAAGGCGACGAGGAGGTCACCTCCTACAGCCCCGTCATCATTGCCGAGGCGACCACGTCGCTGAAACGGCTTTCGGTCAGCGAGGCGGTCATGGAACTCGACCTGACCGGGGCCTCCTGCATCGTATTCCAGCACGGGTCCAGCGGCCGGGTGAACATCATTTACCGTCGCACGGACGGCAATGTCGGCTGGGTCGACCCCCCGGCGGTTACCCCATGACATATATGGCGAGCCGCATTGACGCCCCGGGCCACCCTCCCTATGGTCCGCCGCCCCTAACGATGGCAGTGCAGGAACCCGCATCCGGGAGTTGGCACCGGCCAAGCGTTGGAGTAGAAGCCCAGCAAATCGGGACCCGGACTAACCCCGCCTCCCGTCTCATCTTCTTGACGCCCCGGTTCTAGAACCTATCTCGCAACCTGACGGTTAATTCACCTCGGAACGCCCCATGACGATTACCGATCTGGTCGCACCCGAGGCGATTCTCCCCGCGTTGAAGGTCATCAGCAAGAAGCAGGCGCTGCAGGAACTCGCGGCGCGCGCTTCCGCCCTGACCGGCCAGAACGAACGCTCGGTGTTCGAGGTGCTGTTGCAGCGGGAGAAGCTCGGCACCACCGCCGTCGGCTACGGCGTCGCCATTCCGCACGGCAAACTGCCGAAACTGGAAAAGCTGTTCGGGCTGTTCGCCCGGCTCGAGCGCCCGATCGATTTTGAGGCGATGGACGGCCAGCCGGTCGACCTGATCTTCCTGCTGCTGGCCCCGGAAGGCGCGGGCGCCGATCATCTGAAGGCGCTGGCGCGAATCGCCCGCCTGCTGCGTGACGTTGACGTCGCCAAGAAGCTGCGCGCCTCGCGCGACGCCCAGGCGATCTATTCGGTGCTGGCGCTGCCGCCGGCGAGCGCGGCCTAGTTCCCTCCTGGGAATGACGATTCTCCTTTTGGTAGAGAACGGGTTAAACGCAATTTTAAGCTAAATAGCGGTTATTTCGGGTGCTGGGATTTTCCATTTTGCCCGGAGAACATTGCCATGACGCTGCGGCTGACGATTTCGCGCGCGATATTGATTTTCGGATTGGTTACCGCCTTGGGGCTCGGTGCCGTAATTGCCACCAGTGTTTACGGACTGTCACAGCTCAAGGTCGGCGGCCCGCTCTATAACCAGATCAAGCTCGGCAACGATCTCATTGCCGACATCCTGCCGCCGCCGGAATATGTCATCGAAGCCTATCTCGAGGCGACCCTCGTGCTGCACGATCCGGCGAAGCTTGCGGGCCATCGCGACCGTATTGCGCAGCTCAAGAAGGAATATGACGAGCGGCGCGATTTCTGGGTCAAATCCGATCTTGACCCCGTGTTGAAGACGAAGCTGGTCGACAAATCCGACGGCGAAGTGAAACGCTTCTGGACCGCGATCCAGGAGGGCCTGTTGCCCGCGCTCGCCAAAGGCGACAGCGCTGCAGCTGCGAAATCCTATGCCGAGATCACGGCGCGTTACACCGCGCACCGCGCCATCATCGACGATATCGTCAAGCAGACCAACGACCAGAATGCGGCGACCGAAGTCGCGGCGACGGAGCGCGTCAGCACCTTCACGTGGGTGCTGTGGGGCGTCTCTGCCGTGGTGTTCCTTATCATCGGCGCCGGCATTTTCGGCGTGGCCTTCGGTGTCATTCGTCCGATCGCGCAAATGACTTCCGTCATGAAAGGGCTTGCCGGCGGCGATCTCGCTGTCTCGGTCCCGGCGCTCAGCCGCGATGACGAAGTGGGCGCGATGGCACGCGCGGTTCAGGTGTTCAAGGACAACGCGCTGCGCGTTCAGTCGATGGAATCGGAGCAGGCGAACCTGAAACAGAAGGCGGAAGGCGACCGCAAGGCCGCGATGCAGCAGATGGCTGACGGATTCGATGCCGCGATCGGAAAAATCATCCAGAACGTGTCGACCGCCTCGTCCGAACTCGAATCGTCGGCCGGACAATTGACCAAGACCGCCGAAGTGACCCAGGTGCTTTCGGCAACCGTTGCCTCCGCATCGGAGCAATCCTCGGCCAACGCGCAATCCGCCGCAGCCGCCGCGGAAGAGATGGCGTCATCGGTGTCGGAGATCAGCCGCCGGGTGCAGGACTCGCACAAGATATCGTGCGAGGCGGTCAGCCAGGTCGAGCAGACCAATGCGCGCATCGCCGACCTCGCCCAATCCGCCAGCCGGATCGGCGAAGTGGTCAAGATGATCAGCGCGGTCGCGGAGCAGACCAATCTGTTGGCGCTGAACGCCACGATCGAGGCGGCGCGGGCCGGCGAGGCGGGACGCGGATTTGCGGTTGTCGCCTCCGAGGTCAAGGCGCTGGCCGCGCAGACGGCAAAAGCGACCGAGGAGATCAGCGAGCAGATCGGCCAGATGCAGTCGGCGACCAATCAGTCGGTGTCGGCGATCCAGGAAATCGGCGGCACGATCGGCCGCATCGCGGAAATCTCGCAGGCGATCGCAGCAGCCGTGGAAGAGCAGGGCGCCACGACGCAGGAAATCTCGCGCAACGTGCAGCAGGCGGCGCAGGGCGCCACCCAGGTCGCGGGCAGCATCACCGACGTCAACCGCGGCGCGACCGACACCGGCGCGGCCTCGACGCATGTGCACGGGCTGGCCCGCTCGCTGCTCGGACAGAGCAATCATCTCAAGGGCGAGGTGGAGAAATTCCTCTCCACCGTTCGCGCGGCGTAAGAGACGCAAAAATACCAAAAAAATACGCGGGCCGGTCCTGGAGGACGCGCCCGCGTATGATGAACTTTCGTTGCGGCCTCAATCGGCCATCACGGCAGCGCTTCTTGGCGGCCGCCGCGCGACTGAAGCAGCACGTGCTGCTTCAGCGACAGCGGCAAACGCCGCGTCAATGCACGCTGACGGCCTGAAGCTCGTTGCTCCATGCGTTGGCGATCGCAGCTTCCCGGCTGTCGGTCAGCATGATCGGGGTGCCGTCGGCGGCATGCAGCGCGAACAGTTTCAGCCCTGGCGCGATTTTCGGCGCCTGCGGAAACAGTCCCGGCACATCCTCGGAACGGACTTGTTTCACGTAAGCGATGTGGCCTTCACCTAGATGGGCCAGCGCTTCAACGGAAACCTTTTCGGATTCGAACGTCACACTCACGTCACTCATGGTCTCGACTCCTTCTGGGTCTAAGCGGTCGAGTCCGCTACTTGTTCCATTATTCGTGCTCATTGATAGCTATTGTCTTAACGACCCTTTCAGGCTCCGGCCTGGCAAGATCGATCGACAGCAGCCCGTTCTTCAGATCCGCGCCCAGCACCAGCATCCCCTCCGCCAGCACGAAGGTACGCTGGAAGTGGCGCGCGGCGATGCCGCGATGGATGTATTGCCGGGCCTTGTCGTCCTGCTGGCGGCCCCGGATCACGAGCTGGTTTTCCTCAGTGGTCACATCGAGTTGGTCGCGGGTAAAACCCGCCACCGCCAGCGTGATGCGCAACCGTTCGGGCTGGCCGTTGGCACGGTCGCACCGCTCGATGTTGTAGGGAGGATAACCGTCGGCGCCTTTGACGACGCGATCGAGCGCACGCTCGATTTCGTCGAACCCAAGCAGGAACGGACTGGATAACGAAGGAACACGAGACATCACAAAGTCCTCTCGAAGCGACTTTGAGGGGCCCTTGCGGCACCCCATTCAACCGGCCGGCCGACTTGCCGTCCGGTCAAGGAACAATATGGGGGTGATTTGGGGAGTGTTCAAGCACCTCTGAAAGCTGCGTAAATCGGCCGCGGCGGGTACTTTCGCGCCCCGGGGTGACAACCTCAACCCACCCGCTTCCGTCCATCGGCGGTAAAGAGATGCAGCTTGTCGCTAGCCGCCACCACCCTGATTCGCTCGCCGATGGCGGGGCCGACGGCGCCGGGAATCCGCACGATGATTTCGCCCGGCGGCAGCTCGCCCGGGGTGGCGGCGACGCCCTGCTCCTCCTTCTGCCTTGTGCCGTAGACGAAGGTTTCGGCGCCGACGCGCTCGATCGCTTCCACGGTGAGGCCGAGCGCGACGCCGCCGGTTACCGTCTCGTTCGTGATGACGAAATCCTCGGGCCGGATGCCCAAGATGCCGGCTTCGCCAATGCGGGCATCATTGACCAGTTGCGATTTCAGTTCGTCCGAGCGCAGCGGCATCAGATTCATCGGCGGGGCGCCGATGAAGGAGGCGACGAAGGTGGTCGCCGGCTTCTGGTAGATCTCCAGCGGATTGCCGATCTGCTCGACCTGGCCGCCATTCATGACCACGAGGATATCGGCCAGCGTCATCGCCTCGAGCTGGTCGTGGGTGACGTAGATCGAGGTCGTCGAAAGGCGGCGCTGCAATTTGCGGATTTCGACCCGCATCGCGATACGCAGCTTGGCGTCGAGGTTAGACAGCGGCTCGTCGAACAGAAACACTTTCGGCTGCCGCACGATGGCGCGGCCCATCGCCACGCGCTGGCGCTGGCCGCCGGACAATTGCCGCGGCTTGCGGTCGAGCATTGCCGAAAGTTCGAGGATGCGGGCGGCTTCCGTGACGCGCGTCTTGATCTCGGGCTCGGGCATGCGGCGGTTGCGCAGGCCGTAGGCCATGTTGTTGTAGACGCTCATATGCGGATAGAGCGCGTAGTTCTGGAACACCATCGCGATGTCGCGGTCGGCGGGTTCGATCTGGTTGACGACGCGCCCGCCGATATCGATCTCGCCGCCGGTGATGGTCTCCAGCCCCGCCACCATGCGCAAGAGCGTGGACTTGCCGCAGCCGGACGGGCCGACCAGCACGCAGAACTGGCCATCGCCGACCTCGAAATCGATGCCCTTGATGGCCTCGAAGCCACCAAGGTAGGTTTTGCGGACGTTGCGGAGGGTTACATTAGCCATCGAGTTTTCTCAGCGAATAGCGAATAGTGAGTAGCGAATAGGGAAGAGAGCGCGCCGGCGAGGGGAATGACCCCTATTCGCTACTGGCCATTCGCTATTCGCCATTCACTTTTCCGTCTGGACCAGGCCGCGCACGAACAGCCGCTGCATGAAGATGACCACCGCAACGGGCGGCAGCATCGCAAGGACCGTCGTCGCCATCGCGAGCTGCCATTCGGCAAGCTCATCGGTGGTCACAAGCATCTTCTTGATGCCGATCACGATGGTCTGCATCGAATCCTGCGTGGTGATCAGAAGCGGCCAGAGATATTGATTCCAGCCATAGATGAACTGGATCACGAACAGTGCCGCCATGGTCGTGACCGACAGCGGCAGCAGCGTATCCCAGAAGAAGCGGAACGGGCCGGCTCCGTCGATCCGCGAAGCTTCCAGCAGTTCATCGGGCACGGTCATGAAGAATTGCCGGAACAGGAGCGTGCCGGTGGCGGACGCGATCAGCGGCAGGATCAGCCCGGCATAGGTGTCGAGCATGCGCAAGTCGGCGACCACCTTGTAGGTCGGGTAGATGCGCACTTCGACCGGCAGCATCAGCGTGATGAAGATGATCCAGAACGCGGTCTTGCGAAACGGAAAGCGGAAATACACGACTGCGTAAGCGGACAGGATCGAGATGAAAATTTTTCCCACCGCAATGCCGATCGCCGAGACAAAGGAATTGATCAGCATGTTGGCGACCGGCTCGCGGCTGGTTCGCGAGCCGCCGACAAAGATGGCTCGGTAGTAGTTTTCCAGCGTTTGGCTGCCGGGCGTTGCCGGCATATGGCCACCGACCACGGTCGCGGCGTCGTGGGTCGAGGCGATCAGCGCGAGATAGACCGGAAAGGCGACGATGAGCACGCCCAGCGTCAGGATGGCGTAGGCGATGAAGTCACTCAGCGGACGGTGCTCGACCATCAGTACTGCACCTTGCGTTCGACATAGCGGAACTGGACCGCGGTCAGCGCGATCACGATGACCATCAGCACGACCGATTGCGCGGCCGAGCCGCCGAGGTCGCCGCCGAGACGGCCATCGGCGTAGACCTTGTAGACCATGGTGGTGGTGGCGCCGGCAGGTCCGCCGCCGGTGACGGCGTCGATGATGCCGAACGTGTCGAAGAAGACGTAGACGATGTTAACCACAAGCAGGAAGAACGTCGTCGGCGACAGCAGCGGGAAGACGATGGTCCAGAAGCGGCGCATCGGACGGGCGCCGTCGATGGCGCCGGCCTCGATCACGCTCCTCGGGATCGCCTGCAGGCCGGCCAGGAAGAACAGAAAATTGTAGGAGATCTGCTTCCACACCGACGCCATCACCACCAGGGTCATGGCGTGGTTGCCGTTGAGCAGCGGATTCCAGTCAATCCCCATGCCGCGCAGCGGGCGGGAGAGCATGCCGAGCGAGGGCTGGAACATGAAGAACCAGAGCACGCCGGCCACCGCCGGCGCCACCGCATAGGGCCAGATCATCAGCGTCTTGTAAGGGCCGCCCGCCTTGAGATTCTTGTCGGCTTGCGTCGCGAACAGCAGCGCGATGGACAACGAGAGTCCGGCGACCAGCGTCGAGAAGATCACCGTCGTCAGCATCGCCTTGTAGTATTCCGGCTGAGCGAACAGCGCCTGATAGTTTTCCAGCCCGACGAACTCGGAGACGAGGCCGAACGCGTCCTCGCGCAGGAAGGATTGCCAGATCGCCTGGCTTGCGGGCCAATAGAAGAAGACAACCGTGATGACGAGCTGCGGTAGCAGCAGCAGATAAGGCAGCAGGCGGTTGTTGAAGACGGTGGACTTTTCCATTCAGGCGTCGCGGTCTGCCGGGTGATGCAAGCGCCCCTCCCGGGTCACGGGAGGGAGCGCCGGTAGTGAGCCTTCAGATCGCTTACTTTGCAGTCTTCTCGAAGGTACGCAACATTGCGTTGCCGCGAGAGACGGCCGCGTCGAGCGCTTCCTTGGCGGTCTTCTTGCCGTCGAGGGCTGCCTCGATCTCCTCGGCCCAGAGGTCGCGCATCTGCACCATGTTGCCGAAGCGCAGGCCGCGGGAATTCTCGGTCGGCTCCTTGTTGGTGAGCTCCTTCAACGGGGTCTGCAGGACCGGGTTCTTCTCATAGAAGCCTTCCTTGATCGACTTCTCGTAGGCCGCCTTGGTGATCGGCAGGTAGCCGGACTCCTGGTGCAGCTTGGCCTGGCGGCCGGTGTCCGACAGGAAGGTGAAGAACTTGGCGACGCCCTTGTAATCTTCCGGCTTCTTGCCGCCCATCACCCACAGCGAAGCGCCGCCGATGATCGAGTTCTGCGGCGCGCCGGCGACGTCCGGATAGTACGGCATCGGCGCGGAGGTGAAGTCGAACTTAGCGGTGGCCTTCACGGTGCCATAGTAGCCCGACGAGGTCAGGAAGATTGCGCATTCGCCGGAAGAGAAGCGCGCCTCATTGGCGCTGGTGCGACCGCCATAGCTGTAGGTCTTGTCCTTCTGCAGGTCGACGAGGTTTTGCAGATGCTTGACGTGCAGCGGCGAGTTGAACTTCAGCTCGGTGTCGAAGCCGTCGAGGCCGTTGGCCTTGGTGCCGATCGGCACGTTGTGCCAGGCCGAGAACTGCTCGATATGCGCCCAGCTTGCCCATGCGTTGGAGAAGCCGCAGGTGTCGTGGCCGGCGGCCTTGAGCTTCTTGGCGGCGTCGAACACCTCCGGCCAGGTCTTCGGGATATCGGCGACGCCGGCCTTCTTCAGTTCATCCTTGTTGATCCACATCACCATGGAGGACGAGTTGAAAGGAAACGACAGCATGTCGCCCTTCGAGGTCGAGTAATAGCCGGTGATGGTGGGCAGGTACGCCTTGGGGTCGAACGGCTCGCCGGCGTCCTTCATCAGCTGGTAGACCGGCTTGATGGCGCCGGTCGCGCCCATCATGGTGGCGGTGCCGACCTCGAACACCTGGATGATGTGCGGCGCGTTGCCGGCGCGGAACGCGGCGATGCCGGCGTTCATCGTGTCGGGGTAATTGCCCTTGTAGGAAGGCACGACCTTGTAGTCGGCCTGGCTGGCATTGAATTCCTCGGCAAGCCTGTTGACGACGTCATTGTTGGCGCCGGTCATGGCGTGCCACCACTGGATCTCGGTCACAGCGTGGGCAGGCGTTGCGAGCGCCAGCGCAACAGTCACTGCCGCCGCTGCGCTGAATTGTCGAAGTGCCATGGAATTCCTCCGGGTTGGGGTCGTCACCTTCGTTTCGCGCGATAACAGCGCTGGATGACGTGCAAATGACCCTATAAGCGAAAGGATGGTAGGGGGAAAGCGGGCGCGGAGGGAAGCCGGAAAATAGGCGAAGGGGACGTTTACGCCTGCGGCGAATAGCGATGACGTGCCCCGGGCGCTGCGGAGCAGCGTTGCACGCTGCCGCGCCCGGGACACGAGAGCGTCAGCGCTTGCGGTCCGAGCCGCAGACCGCGCCCTTGGCGACCAGCGCCGCGATCTCGTCTTTGGAATAGCCGAACTCGCCGAGCACCTCTGATGTGTGCTGGCTGAATTTCGGCGGCGTACGGCGCAGGCTCGGCTTGGTCCGCTCCAGCCGGATCGGGGAGGCGACGCCCTTGTACCAGTCCTTTTCGATGATATCGCCGCGATGCAGCGTATGAGGATTGGTCAGCGCCTGGTCGATCTTTTGCACCGGACCGGCCGGCAGGCCGGCGGCCAGCAGGCGATTGCAGAGCGGCTCGGCCTCGTGCTGGCTGAACACGGCAGCAAGCTCGGCGCGCAATGCGTCGCGGTTGGCAATCCGGTCCTTGTTGCGAGCAAAGCGCGGATCGGTACCGAGCTCGGGCTTGCCGATTTCCTTGGCGAGCTTGCGGAAGGTGCCGTCATTACCGACGCCGATGAAGATGTTGTCGGTTTTGGTCGGGAAGATCGCATACGGCACTAGGTTCGGGTGCTCGTTGCCGGTCAGGCCCGGTGGCTTACCATGCATGAAATAATTCGCGGTATGTGGATGCATGATCGCGAGGCCGGTTTCATACAGCGTGGTTTCTAGAAACTGTCCCAAACCGGAACGCTGCCGCTCCGACAGCGCCATCAGGATGCCGATCGCCGCATAAAGCCCGGTGGTGATGTCGACCAGCGGAACGCCGATTCGCATCGGGCCGCTTTCGGGCGAGCCGGTCGCCGCGATCATGCCGGTCATGGCCTGGATGATCGCGTCATAGCCGGGATTGCCGCCGCGCGGGCCGTCGGCGCCGAAGCCGGAAATCCGGCAATGCACCAGCTTTGGAAATTTCGCGCGCAGCACGTCGTTGCCGATGCCCCATTTGTCGAGCGTGCCCGGCTTGAAATTCTCGATCAGGACGTCGGCGGTCTCCAGCAACTTCATCAGCACGGCGCGCCCGCCTTCGGAAGCGAGGTCGAGCCCGATCGAGCGCTTGTTGCGGTTGATGCCGACGAAATAGGCCGCGTCCTCATCATGGAAAGGAGGGCCCCAGTCGCGCACCTCGTCGCCGGCCGGCGGTTCAACCTTGATCACGTCGGCGCCGTGGTCGGCGAGGATTTGCGTGCAATAGGGGCCGCCGAGCACGCGCGTCAGGTCGATCACGCGCAGGCCGGTCATTGCGCCGGTAGAACTCATGGAGAAAACCTTCGCTCAGGATGAGAATGGAGGTCCTGAGCTAGCGGTCTTCAGGCGCGGCGGCAATGGCGTCGCGCGCACAGCCGCATGACGCGGTAGCAACCTCGCAAAAATTCCGCGGGGCGAACGGCCCGTCGATAGCAGCGGCGGGCCGTCCGGATCGTGTTGTCAGACGACGGCCGGTCGTTATACGACCGCCAGGCGGACATCCACATTGCCGCGGGTGGCGTTGGAGTAGGGGCACACCTGGTGCGCCTTCGCCACCAGCGCTTCCGCTTCCGCCTTGGGAACGCCGGGGAGCGAGACGGCGAGATCGATGTCGAGGCCAAAGCCGCCTTCCGAACGCGGGCCGATGCCGACGGTGGAGGTCACGGTCGCGTCCGCGGGCACCTTCGGACCGCCCTGGGAAGCGACGAACTTCATCGCACCGATGAAGCAGGCGGCATAGCCGGCCGCGAACAACTGCTCGGGATTGTTGCCGGCGCCACCGCCGCCGCCGAGCTCCTTCGGGGTCGCGAGCTTGACGTCGAGCGCGCCGTCGAGGGTGGCGGCAGTGCCGTCACGGCCGCCGGTGGCTTTGGCGCTGGTCTTGTAGAGCACGTTCACGGACATGGTGATCTCCCTTGGGTCTGCCGTTTCGATGGCCTATGTATTGCACACAATTAGATTGTGCGCAATATAAAATATTGCGGGCGGCACAATTTGATTGTATGCAATTGAAATCAAGCGTTTAGGTTCCCAAATCAGCGCCCGGGCGCTGCCCGTTAACGAGGTCGTGATGGCCAGGAAATCTTCGGCGGACCTTCCGCTCCGGCTCCATAATCAAATCTGCTTCGCGGTGTATTCCACCGCGCACGCGTTCAATCGCGTCTACAAGCCGCTGCTCGACAAGCTCGGCCTGACCTATCCGCAATATCTCGTCATGCTGGTGCTGTGGGAGCGCGACGGCGTGCCGGTGAAGGATATCGGCGAACGGCTGTTCCTGGATTCCGGCACGCTGACGCCGCTGCTCAAACGGCTGGAGGCCGCCGACCTAATCAAGCGAACCCGCAGCACCGAGGACGAGCGGCAGGTGCTGATCGCGTTGACGATCAAGGGCGAGTCGCTCAGGGAAAAAGCGAGAGCCGTGCCGCAATCGATTCTGGCGGCGTCAGCCTGCTCGGTTGGCGAACTCGTCTCGATGAAGAACGAGATCGTCGCGCTGCGCGACCGGCTGAATGCGGTGCTTGGGGAGTAGGGGGGCGGTTAGAGGCGCTTCTTGGCGAAGGCGCGGCCGGACGCCGACTTCAGATACCTTTCGAAGGCGAACGCCTGCGCCGCATTGCTGAAGGCCACGTAAGTCTTGATCCTCCACGGTCCATGCTTCGATGTGTGCGGGACTTCACCAGCATTGTGCTTGGCCAGTCGCGCACGTAGGTCATCGGTAATTCCAACGTAGAAATGTAGCGAGTCGAGACTTTCGAGAATGTAGACGTACTTCATGGCGGATCGCCCCCGCCGTCCAGCCTACACTCGACCGATAGGCTTGCCGAGGCCCGGCTTCGCCCTTCGGGCTACGCCGCGGCAGCCTTCGCTTGCTTCGCTACGATGGAGCTCGGCTGGCTTGCCGAGCCGTAGCTTGCGAAGCAAGCGAAGGCTGGTGGAGCCAGGCGGGATCGAACCGCCGACCTCTTGCATGCCATGCAAGCGCTCTCCCAGCTGAGCTATGGCCCCTTAAGAATCGCGCGCCTCAAATTCGGCGTGCGGGCATGTCCCTGAACCACAGTTCAGGGACGATCTCAAGTCTCTTCATCACCTCCGACGTCGCCGATGATGTCGGTAACGTCTTCATCGCCTTCTTCCTCGTCCGGAATGAAGGTGGAATCGTCGTCGTCATCGTCCTCGATGGTCTCGTCGATCTCGATGTCGTCTTCCGATTCGGGAACCACGGCCTTGACCTTGCCGGTGTTCTCCTCGGCATCGGCCTCCTCGAGCGAGACCAACTCTTCGGCCTCGGCGGGCTCCGGCATGTCGGCAGCGGTGGTCGCGGCGGCAGCGGCGCGTGCGGCATCGCCACGGGCGGCCCGGGGCGGCGCAATCGGCGCAATCGGCACGACCTCGCCAGTGTAGGGCGAAATCACCGGGTTCTTGTTCAGGTCGTAGAATTTCTTACCCGTCGTCGGGCAAATACGTTTGGTTCCGAGATCGGATTTAGCCACGTGTGGATCCTGGGAAATTCTGAAAAACGGTGCTTCACTTGGCTAGTTGAGGGGCTGGTGTCAATAGCAGTTTGTCGCATTTGACGGCAGCGTGACGTGCTGGGGCCCATGTGATACTGCGGCCCCCGCAGAGGACCACAATCTTGACCCACTCAACCGCCCAAACACCGCTGGAATCCCGCGCCGGCGGCCCCCTGACCGGGAAAGTCCGCGTTCCCGGCGACAAGTCGATTTCGCATCGCGCCCTCATTCTGGGGGCACTTTCGGTCGGCGAAACCCGCATTTCAGGCCTGCTCGAGGGCGAAGACGTCCTCAACACGGCCAAATCCATGCAGGCACTGGGCGCCAAGGTCGAGCGGACCGGACCGTTTGCCTGGAAGGTCGCAGGCGTCGGCGTGGCCGGCTTCGCCCAGCCAGCCTCCCCGCTCGATTTCGGCAATTCCGGTACCGGGTGCCGGCTGGTGATGGGGGCGGTGGCGGGCTGCCCGATCTCGGCCGTGTTCGACGGCGATGCCTCGCTGCGCTCCCGGCCGATGCGCCGGATCCTCGATCCGCTCGAATTGATGGGCGCCAAGGCCGGCGAGACCAGGGAAGGCGGCCGCCTGCCGCTGACGCTGCATGGCGCGCGCGATCCGGTGCCGATCCTCTATCGGACTCCGGTGGCCTCGGCCCAGATCAAGTCGGCAGTGCTGCTGGCGGGGCTTGCCGCGCCCGGCGTCACCACCGTCATCGAGCAGGAAGCCAGCCGCGACCACACCGAACTGATGCTGAAACATTTCGGCGCCGAGATCGTCTCGGCCAGGGAAGGCAGCCACGGCCGCAAGATCGCGCTCACCGGCCAGCCCGAACTGCATGGCGCCGAAGTCGTGGTGCCGGCCGATCCGTCGTCGGCGGCATTTCCGGTCGTGGCGGCGCTGGTCGTCGAGGGCTCCGACGTAACCTTCTCCGACGTCATGACCAATCCACTGCGCACCGGCCTGTTCACGACGCTGCGCGAGATGGGCGCGTCCATTGAAGAGCACGATGTTCGCGGCGACGCCGGCGAGCCGATGGCCACCTTGCGCGTGCGTGCCTCCAAACTGCGCGGAGTCGAGGTGCCGCCGGAGCGCGCGCCCTCGATGATCGATGAATATTTGGTGCTGGCGGTTGCGGCTTCGTTCGCGGAAGGCACGACGATCATGCGCGGCCTGCAGGAATTGCGCGTCAAGGAATCCGACCGGCTGGAGGCGACTGCCGACATGCTGCGCGTCAACGGAGTCAGGGTCGAGATTGCCGGCGATGACCTGATCGTCGAGGGCCGCGGCCACGTGCCGGGCGGCGGTCTCGTCGCCACCCACATGGATCATCGTATCGCGATGTCGGCGCTGGTGATGGGACTGGCCGCCAACAAGCCGGTCAAGGTCGACGACACCGCCTTCATCGCCACCAGCTTCCCGGATTTCATTCCGATGATGCGCGCGCTGGGCGCGGAGTTTTCGTGAGAGGCGGGCTTGCTGGGTTCAGGACGGCGCAAGCCCAAGGCTCGTCACCGCCTCAAGCCAGACCGGCGATTCTTCCCTGTACAATTTCTGCGTCTCCTCGAAGGTCATCGCGGTGTCATCGACGCCGAACGATTTCATGACCTTCAGCACCTTTTCGGTCTTGCCGGCGGCGACGAGGAGTTTTGAGAGTTTTTGAATGACGTCCGTCGGCGTGCCGGCGGGAGCGGCGCAGCACTGGAAGCCGGTCAATTGGAAGATGCGCGATGTCGCGCCCTGCTCCTTGAACGAGGGGACATCCGGCAATGTCGACATCCGCTTGCGCGAAACCGCGACCGCATGGCCGCGGCCGCTTTGCAGGACCGAAAGTGCCGCGGAATAGCTGCCGTGGGCGCCGTCGATAAATCCGCCGGCAAGATCGGTCCACATCGGTGCCTCGCCGCGATAATGAACCGCTTCCATCTTGAGGCCGTACTGCTTGTTCATCTCGGCGACCGCCATGTGCGCGTATGACCCGGCGCCATAGGTGCCGATGTTGACCTTCTCGGCTTTCTTCGCATAGGCGATGAATTCATCGAGGGTCTTGGCGCCGGTCTTTTCGCTGGCGACGAACGGCAGACTGCCCGCCGGCATGATCGAGACGAGGATAAAATCCTTTTCGGCGTCGTAAGCGATGTCCTTGATCAGAACGCGGTTCATGATCATGGTCGTCGAGATCGTGAACATCAGCGTGTAGCCGTCGGGCGCGGCGCGCTTGGCTTCAACCGCTGCGACCGATCCCGAGGCGCCAGCCTTGTTTTCCACCGTCACGTTCTGGCCGGTCTCGGTCCGGATATATTCGCCATAGGTACGCGCGAACAAATCGGTCTGCCCGCCGGCGGGATAGCCGGCGATGATCTTGATTGGCTTGGTTGGCCAGTCGGTCTGCGCATGGGCCGAGGACCCGATCAGCGGGATCGCCGAGGCGGCGGCTGCGCTGCCGATAAAACGACGTCGTGAAATGGCGCTCATTGTGTCCCTCCCGCCGGTGCTATTTCTGCAGATCCTTGAATGGAATTCCCGGGCAGGTTTCAGATTAAAGGGGGGCAACGGCCTGGGCGAGGAAACATTTGGACGCATCTGGGGCGCATCCGTTCGCTCTGCGGAATTCATATTCCCGGCGGGAGACGCGACCGTCCCGGCGCGGACGCCTCCACGCGGCCGTCAATAACCTTTGGCGCGCGGTCTTGACCATCATCGCCGCTCTGTGCACATGGCACTCATGATCATCGCTATCGACGGGCCGGCGGCATCCGGCAAGGGTACGCTCGGCAAGCGGCTCGCTCACCATTACGGCTATCGCCATCTCGACACCGGCGTCATCTATCGCGCGGTGGCGAAGGCGCTGCTGGATCAGGGTTTTGATCTCACCGATGAGGCGCGCGCCGTCACGGTGGCGATGGAACTCGATCCCGAAAATTTCGGCCATCCCGAGCTGAAAACGCAGCGCATCGGCGACGCAGCTTCAGTCGTGTCGGCCATCCCCAGGGTACGCGAGGCGCTGGTCAATTTTCAGCGCCAGTTCGCGGCCGACCCGCCGGGCGCCGTGCTCGACGGGCGCGACATCGGTACGGTGATCTGCCCGAATGCCGACGTGAAGATCTTTGTCGTTGCCGATCCGCAGGTGCGGGCCCAGCGCCGGACGCTGGAAGCGCTGGCGCGCGGCGAAGCCGCCGACGAGGCGATGGTACTGGCGGACATCCTGAAGCGCGACGAACGGGACAAGAACCGCGCGGCCGCACCGCTGAAGGCCGCGGCCGACGCCCATATCCTCGATAACTCAAATCTCGATATCGAGGCCAGCGTGAGCGCCGCCATTGCGATCGTCGAGGCCGTCCGCGCCAGGCGGTGAAGCTTCGGTATCGGGTCAGGCTGTGCGGCAGGAGGCGCAGGGCATCCCCGGCTTCAAGCCCTCGCAATTGAGCTGGATTTTGTCAGTTCTTCGAGCGCGCGCGGTCGAACGGCAATTGCTGCTCGGCCATCATGACGGGCTTCGACTTGGCAGCGGCAATCGCTTTGTCGGTCGCAAAAGCGGCCGGCTTGCCGGCAACGGCCACGGCGACGGTAAAGACGGCGAAGGCGGTCAGAGCGATCAGGCTCTTCATGGGTGGAGCTCTCCCTGTTTTTGGACCCGTGCCATCGTGTGGGGCGGGCGCTTAAGGGCGGGTTCCATCTTGCTTGGGCTTGCGGACCTTTCGCGTCATGCGGTCAACAAGGGGTTGAATGCGCGGTCCCAAAGCACGGCCCATGGTTAGCGTCCGTCAGCCTTAAGGGCCCGTAAATCGGGCCATTTCCGGCTTGCCGAAAATGGCCCTTGGGGCTATATCCACGGCCATCCGGGCTACCGTCGATAAGATCAGGGCTGTCCGAGCGGGCCGGCAGGAGGTTTCAGCCCCTGCCGTCATTGGAGGAAAGTCCGCTCCAGGCTCCTGAAGTCGACACGCTGGTTTTCAGGCCCGGATAAATCAAACGTATCGAACGTGCAGGCATGCTGCCGGCCCGCTTTTGCGCTACTCCCGCAAAATGCGGTCGTTAGGGTTTGCGGACCCCTGACACTTCACGCGCGACGCGTCCCTTAACCCGAATGGCCGGCAATACCGCATCTGGAGAACATATGGCTTCGACTGCTGCTTCTTATAATCCTACCCGCGACGATTTCGCTGCAATGCTGGACGAGTCCTTCGCCGGCGGCAATCTGCAGGAAAGCTCCGTCATCAAGGGCAAGGTAGTTGCAATTGAAAAGGACATGGCCGTCATCGACGTCGGCCTGAAGACCGAGGGCCGCGTCGCGTTGCGTGAATTCGCCGGCCCCGGCCGCGAAAGCGATCTCAAGGTTGGCGACGAAGTCGAGGTGTTCCTCGACCGGATCGAGAATGCGCTCGGCGAAGCCGTGCTGTCGCGCGACAAGGCGCGCCGCGAGGAAAGCTGGGGCAAGCTCGAGAAGGCCTTCAACAACAACGAGAAGGTTCACGGCGTTATCTTCAACCAGGTCAAGGGTGGCTTCACGGTCGACCTCGACGGTGCTGTTGCCTTCCTGCCGCGCTCGCAGGTCGACATCCGTCCGATCCGCGACGTCGCTCCGCTGATGAACAACTCGCAGCCGTTCCAGATCCTCAAGATGGATCGCCGCCGCGGCAACATCGTGGTGTCGCGCCGCACGGTTCTCGAAGAGACCCGCGCCGAGCAGCGCCAGGAGCTGGTGCAGAACCTCGAGGAAGGTCAGGTGATCGACGGCGTGGTCAAGAACATCACCGATTACGGTGCGTTCGTTGATCTCGGCGGCATCGACGGCCTGCTCCACGTCACCGATATCGCCTGGCGCCGGGTCAATCACCCGACCGAGGTGCTCACCATCGGCCAGACCGTGAAGGTCAAGATCATCAAGATCAACCACGAGACCCACCGCATTTCGCTCGGCATGAAGCAGTTGCTGGACGATCCGTGGCAGGGCATCGAGGCCAAGTACCCGCTGAACGCGCGCTTCACCGGCCGCGTCACCAACATCACCGACTACGGCGCGTTCGTCGAACTGGAGCCGGGCATCGAAGGCCTGATCCACGTCTCGGAAATGTCGTGGACCAAGAAGAACATGCACCCCGGCAAGATCGTCTCGACCTCGCAGGAAGTCGAAGTGCAGGTTCTGGAAGTCGATTCGGTCAAGCGCCGCATCTCGCTCGGTCTCAAGCAGACCATGCGCAACCCCTGGGAAGTCTTCGTCGAGAAGTTCCCGGTCGGCTCGACCGTCGAAGGCGAGGTCAAGAACAAGACCGAGTTCGGTCTGTTCCTGGGTCTCGACGGCGACGTCGACGGCATGGTCCATCTGTCCGACCTCGACTGGAAACTTCCGGGCGAGCAGGTCATCGACAACTTCAAGAAGGGCGACATGGTCAAGGCCGTGGTGCTCGACGTCGATGTCGAAAAGGAGCGCATCTCGCTCGGCGTCAAGCAGCTCGAAGGCGACCCCTTCGCAGAACCTGGCGACGTCAAGAAGGGCGCAGTCGTGACTTGCGAAGTGCTCGAAGTGAAGGAAGCCGGCATCGAGGTGAAGATCTCCGGCACCGACTTCACCACCTTCATCAAGCGCTCCGAACTCGCCCGTGACCGCAACGATCAGCGCGCCGAACGGTTTGCCGTCGGCGAGAAGGTCGATGCCCGCGTCATCCAGTTCGACAAGAAGGCCCGCAAGGTGCAGGTCTCGATCAAGGCGCTGGAAGTGGCCGAGGAGAAGGAAGCCATCGCGCAGTACGGCTCCTCCGATTCGGGGGCGACGCTGGGCGACATTCTCGGCACCGCGCTGAAGAACCGCGAGAAGTAAGCGTTCGCTTATCTGTCTGCGACATCAGGCCCCGGTTTCAACCGGGGCCTTTTTGTTTCCCTCTTCCCGCAGCCCGGATGTAGCGTAGCGAAATCCGGGGTCCTTGCCGCGGATGAACTTGCCCCGGATTGCGCTTCGCTCCATCCGGGCTACGACGTGGACGGCAGGGGTCTTGTTTTCTTCATATTGCACCGCAATTGATGTAATCAGGTAAAGCTTCGCTAGCGCTGCGGATGCAAAACGACCGGGATATTTCAGGAGAAATTCGATGTCGCTCGATTCGGACGTGATCGTCGATCGCCGCAGGATCCGCCGGAAGCTGACATTCTGGCGCGTCGTGGCCAGCCTGGTTGCAATCGCCGCGATCGTCACCGTCGGCGTGCTCGCGACCAGGAGCGGTCCGGCTGCGCTGACGGCGTCGGGATCGATCGCGCGTGTCAATATCGAGGGGCTGATCCGCAGCGACCAGCAGCGCGTCGAGGCGCTGGAGCGGCTGGAGAAATCGAGCCACGTGGCCGTTATCGTGCATATCAATTCGCCGGGCGGCACCACGGCCGGCTCCGAACAGCTCTATGATTCCCTGGTGCGGCTGAAGGCCAAGAAGCCGCTGGTCGTGGTGGTCGAAGGGCTGGCCGCGTCGGGCGGTTACATCACGGCGCTCGCCGCCGATCATATCGTTGCTCGCCAGAGCTCGCTGGTCGGTTCGATCGGCGTGCTGTTTCAATTTCCGAATTTCACCGAGCTGATGAAGACCGTGGGCGTCAAGGTCGAGGAAGTGAAATCCTCGCCGTTAAAGGCTGCGCCCAACGGTTTCGAGCCGACCAGCCCGGAGGCCCGCGCCGCGCTCGATGCGCTGGTGAAGGATTCCTATGCCTGGTTCCGTGGCCTGGTGAAGGATCGGCGCGGCATGGATGAGGCGCTGCTCGAAAAGGTCGCGGATGGCCGCGTCTTCACCGGCCGCCAGGCGGTCGAATTGAAGCTGGTCGATCAACTCGGCGACGAAAAATCAGCCGTTGCGTGGCTGGTGGCCGAAAAGAAGATCAAAAGCGACCTGCCGGTGCGCGACTTCAAGCTCACCCCGCAGTTCGGCGACCTGACTTTCCTGCGCGCGGCAGCTTCCATCGCATTCGATGCGCTCGGATTGAGTTCCATCGCGCGCCAGATCGAGCAGGCCGGCGTTGCACAAGCGGTGGATCAGCTCAGTCTCGACGGCATGCTGGCGTTGTGGCGCCCTGCAGCCGCCAATTGAACCGCAGCGGCTGCTCTTCGCCACGTTCTCCCGCACCGCGGGTGTTGTCACAAACCCCTTCCGGGCGGCTGGGCATGCCATATCGCGTTGCCCAAAAGTGATTTAGCGTCTTGACAGTTCAAGGTATTTTCACGGAAATGGATATCCGCACGATCCCGGATCCCAACTTCGATGATCAAATCCGAACTTGTTCAGCGCATCGCCGAGCACAACCCGCACCTCTACCAGCGGGATGTGGAAAACATTGTGAACGCGATCCTCGATGAGATCGTCGCGGCTCTAGCACGCGGCGACCGTGTCGAGCTGCGCGGCTTCGGCGCTTTTTCAGTCAAGCATCGCCCGGCGCGCGCAGGCCGCAATCCACGCACCGGCGCGCATGTGCCGGTCGACCAGAAGAGCGTCCCCTTCTTCAAAACGGGGAAGGAAATGCGCGAGCGGCTGAACCGCGACGACAGCTCGCCCGAGGCCGGCGCGTAAAGCTTTTCCGGGCTTTGACTGGATGTAGCCGTGTTGCGGGGCTCGTACCCGCCTTTCTCCATCACACCGAGAGATGGTCATGCGAAAGTTCTTCACGGCGCTGGTCGTCATTCCCCTGGGGCTGATCTTCATCGTCTTTGCGGTCGCCAACCGCCATTTCGTGACCGTGTCGTTCGACCCTTTCAATGCCGCCGATCCGGCGATCGCGGTGAGCATGCCGCTGTTTGCCGTGATCATTACGGTGGCCATTCTGGGGGTCGTGGCCGGCGGCATGGCGACCTGGTTCCGCCAGCGGCACTGGCGCCGGGCGGCGCGCCACCATGAGGCGGATGCCCGTCGTGCCAGGGCGGAAACGGCCGATTTGCGGGCTGCGGCGGCGGTGTCCCGGGGCGATCAGCAGCGGCTTCCGGCGCCCTCTAGTTACGGACTCTATGGGGCCGCCGGGCGAGACAAGCAGGGCGCGACGTTGTAGAACCCGCCCCGTCAGCCCCGGTTCCAGCCGGTTACGGGGCTCGAACTATGCGCCCGAGAAACCATGTCCCTGCTCGTCAAAATTTGCGGCCTGTCCACGCGCGAGACGCTCGAGGTGGCGCTTGAAGCGGGCGCCGACATGGTGGGGTTCGTGTTCTTTCCGCCGTCGCCGCGCCATCTCAGCCTCGAGACCGCGCGGGAACTCGGCAGGCTGGCCAAAGGCCGCGCCGCCAAAGTGGCGCTGTCGGTCGATGCCGACGATGCGACGCTGGAAAACATCGTCGAGACGCTGCGGCCGGATCTCCTGCAACTGCACGGCAAGGAAACCATCGCGCGGGTGCGCGACATCAAGGCGAAGTTTTCGCTTCCGGTGATGAAAGTAATCGCGGTCGAAACGTCGGCCGATCTCGCCGCGCTGCCGGGCTATGCCGACGTGGCCGATCGCATCCTGTTCGACGCCCGCGCGCCGAAGGACGCCACGCGGCCCGGTGGGCTGGGCGCGGTGTTCGATTGGCACGTGCTGGAAAAGCTCGACCTCCAACTGCCGTTCATGGTCTCGGGCGGGCTTTCCGCCGCCAACGTGGCAGAGGCGGTTCGCGTCACCCGCGCCGGCGGCGTCGATGTGTCCTCCGGCGTCGAAAGCTCGCCCGGCGTCAAGGATCCCGAGCTGATCCGCAATTTCATTCGCGCCGCGCGCGCCAGCGAAGAACTGATGGTCCGATGAATCCAAGCCTGCCCAATTCATTCCGCACCGGCCCCGACGAGCGCGGGCATTTCGGTAATTTCGGCGGCCGCTTTGTCGCGGAAACGCTGATGCCGCTGATCCTCGATCTGGAAAAGGCCTATGCGGCGGCCAAGGCCGATCCGTCATTCCAGACCGAGATGAATGGCTATCTCAAGGATTATGTCGGCCGGCCGTCTCCGCTTTATTTCGCCGAGCGGCTCACCGAGCATCTCGGCGGCGCCAAGATCTATCTGAAGCGCGAAGAGCTGAACCATACCGGCTCGCACAAGGTGAACAACGTGCTCGGCCAGATCATGGTCGCGCGGCGCATGGGCAAGAAGCGCATCATCGCCGAGACCGGCGCCGGCCAGCATGGCGTGGCCACCGCAACGCTGTGCGCGCGCTTTGGTCTGGAATGCGTGGTCTATATGGGCGCGGTGGACGTCGCCCGTCAGGCGCCGAACGTGTTTCGCATGGAGATGTTGGGTGCCAAGGTCGTGCCGGTGCAGTCAGGCACGCGCACGCTGAAGGACGCCATGAACGAGGCGCTGCGCGATTGGGTCACCAACGTGCACAACACCTTCTACTGTATCGGCACGGTGGCGGGGCCGCATCCCTATCCGATGATGGTGCGCGACTTCCAGTCGGTGATCGGCGACGAAACGCGCAAGCAGATGCAGGAGGCCGAAGGCCGGTTGCCGGATTCGCTGGTCGCCTGCATCGGCGGCGGCTCCAACGCGATGGGCCTGTTTCATCCCTTCCTCGACGATCCCTCGGTCGAAATTTTTGGCGTCGAAGCGGCGGGGCATGGGCTGACACAACTCCATGCCGCTTCGATCGCCGGCGGCCGGGCCGGCGTGCTGCACGGCAACCGCACCTATCTGCTGATGGACGATGACGGCCAGATCCAGGATGCGCATTCGATCTCGGCAGGGCTTGACTATCCCGGCATCGGCCCGGAGCATTCCTGGCTGCACGAGACCGGCCGCGTCACCTATCTTTCCGCGACCGACGACGAAGCGCTTGCCGCCTTCATGCTGCTGTCGCGGCTGGAAGGCATTCCGCCCGCGCTGGAGTCTGCGCACGCAATCGCCAAGGTTACCGAGCTCGCGCCGAAGCGGCCGAAGGACCACCTGATGGTGGTCAATCTTTCCGGCCGCGGCGACAAGGACATTCCGCAGATCACGGAGATATTGAAAGGCAGGAAGCAGTGACTACCCGTATCGACGCACGCTTTGCCGAGCTCGCAAAAGAAGGCCGCTCGGCTTTCGTCACCTTCCTGATGGCCGGCGATCCCGATCCCGCGACTTCGCTCGACATCATCAAGGCGCTGCCCAAGGCCGGCGCTGACATCATCGAGATCGGCATGCCCTTCACCGATCCGATGGCGGACGGTCCGTCGATCCAGGCTGCGGGCCTGCGCGCGCTCAAGGGCGGCATGACCCTACGGAAGACGCTCGAGATGGTGCGCGGCTTCCGCAAGGAAGACAGCACCACGCCGCTGGTGCTGATGGGCTACTACAATCCGATCTACATTTACGGGGTCGACAAGTTCCTCGCCGATGCCAAGACCGCCGGCGTCGATGGCCTCATCATCGTCGACCTGCCGCCGGAGGAGGACGATGAGCTCTGCATTCCCGCGCTGAAGGCCGGGCTCAACTTCATCCGCCTCGCAACGCCTACCACCGACGACAAGCGTCTGCCCGCCGTGCTCGCGAACACCTCCGGCTTTGTCTACTACGTCTCGATCACCGGGATCACCGGCGCTGCCGCGGCCGATTCGAAGACCGTCGGCGATGCAGTCGCCCGCATCAAGCGCCACACCAAGCTTCCGGTCTGCGTCGGCTTCGGCATCCGCACCCCGCAGGCGGCGCGCGCGATTGCCGAGAAGGCCAATGGCGCCGTGGTCGGCACCGCCCTGGTCGACGCGTTGCGCGACAGCCTCGACACCCAGGGGCAGGCGACCTCCAAGACGGTGGCCGCGGTGGCCGATCTGGTGGCGTCGCTGGCGCAGGGCGTCCGGGGCGCGAAGCAGGCTGCGGAATAAGCCACAATTTGCGTGGAAATAGGCGGGGCATGATCCGGAAGTGGAGACCGGTTTTCCGAAAAGATCATGCCAAACTAGGAGGCAGCGGCTTGCCGGGTCCAGGCCAGGCCGCCATATATTCCAGTCAATGCGTTAACCGCATTCGGAGCGAAACATGAATTGGCTCACCAACGTCGTCCGGCCGAAGATCCGCAACATCCTGCGGCGCGAGACGCCGGAGAATTTGTGGATCAAGTGCCCGGATTCCGGACAGCTCGTGTTCTACAAGGACGTCGAGGCCAACCAGTTCGTCATCCCCGGCTCGAACTACCACATGCGCATGGGCGCGGTGGCGCGGCTGAAGTCGATCTTCGACAACGAGACCTGGTACGACATCGCGCTGCCCGAAGTGACGGCCGATCCGCTCAAGTTTCGCGATGAGCGCAAATATGTCGACCGCATCAAGGATGCCCGCGCCAAGACCGGGCTGAACGACGCCATCAAGGTCGGCTACGGGAAGCTGGAAGGCGCCGGCGTCGTCATCGCGGTGCAGGATTTCGATTTCATGGGCGGCTCCCTCGGCATGGCCGCGGGCGAAGCGATCGTGCGCGGGCTCGAACTCGCGCTCGAAAAGAAATCGCCCTTCATCATGTTCGCCGCCTCCGGCGGCGCGCGCATGCAGGAAGGCATCCTGTCGCTGATGCAGATGCCGCGTACGACTGTCGGCGTGCAGATGCTGCGCGAAGCGAAGCTGCCCTACATCGTGGTGCTGACCAATCCGACCACCGGCGGCGTTACCGCGTCCTATGCGATGTTGGGAGACGTTCATATTGCCGAGCCGGGTGCGCTGATCGGCTTCGCCGGCGCGCGCGTGATCGAGCAGACCATCCGCGAGAAGCTGCCGGAAGGATTCCAGCGCGCCGAATATCTGCTCGACCACGGCATGATCGACATGGTGGTGCATCGTCACGAGATGCGTCCGACGCTGGCGCGGCTGTGCCGGATCCTGACCAAATCGCCGCCGCTTGAAACAGCCTCCAAGCCTTCGCCGCAGGTCACGGACCCCGCCCAGATCGTCTCGACGCCGGAAGCCGTGCCGGCCGCGCCCCACGCGTGAACCTACCGGCCGCCAATCCTCAGCCGCTCGGTGAGTTGATCGCGCGGCTGTCTGCGCTGCATCCAAAGCGCATCGATCTCAGCCTCGATCGCATGCACCGCCTGCTGGCGCGGCTTGATCATCCCGAGCGGACGCTGCCGCCGGTGATCCATATCGCCGGCACCAATGGCAAGGGCTCCACGATCGCCTACTTGCGCGCGATCCTCGAAGCCGCAGGGCTGCGCGTCCACGTCTTCACTTCACCTTATCTCGTGCGGATCAACGAATGCTATCGCATCGGCGAGAGCGGAGGCGGACGGCTGGCCGATGATGCCGAGTTGCGCCGGGTGCTGGAGCATTGCGAACAGGTCAACGCAGGCGAGCCGGTCACGATTTTCGAGATGGAAACCGCGGCGGCGTTTTGCCTGTTCGCGGAGCATGACGCCGATGTCGTCTTGCTGGAAACCGGTCTCGGCGGAAGATTGGACGCCACCAACGTCATCGACCGGCCGGTCGCCACTGTCATCACGCCGGTCAGCATGGACCATACCGAGTTTCTCGGTAAATCCCTGACTGCGATTGCGGGCGAAAAGGCCGCCATCATCAAGCGCAGCGCGCCGGTGATTTGCGCGGAGCAGGCGGTGGAGGCGATGTCGGTGATCGAAGCACAGGCCAATCGCATGCGCGCACCGCTGCATACGGCAGGCCAGCAATGGCATGTCGGCGTCGAGCGCGGACGGCTGGTCTATCAGGACGAGCGCGGCCTGATGGACCTTGCGGCGCCAAAACTGTTCGGCCGGCATCAGTTCGACAATGCCGGGCTTGCGATTGCGACGCTGCGGGCAATCGAGGCGTTCAGGATCGGGATGCCGGCATTCGAGGCCGGCATCGTTGGCGCCGAGTGGCCGGCGCGGATGCAGCGGCTGGTCGCAGGCGCGCTGGTCGATCAGGGGCCGAAGGGCTGCGAGATCTGGCTCGACGGCGGACACAATGCCGAAGGCGGCCGTGTTGCTGCGGCGGCGCTCGGCGATCTCGAAGAGCGGGTGTCGCGGCCGCTGGTGGTGATCGCGGGCATGATGGCGAACAAGGATGTCGGCGCGTTCCTCGCCAATTTCGCAGGTCTCACGCGCCACATCATGGCGGTGCCGATTCCGGGCCGCGACAACGCGATGCCGCCGGACCGGGTGGCGGATGCGGCCCGCGCGCTCGGCATGCGCGTGGAAAATGCTGCAAGCGTCGAAGCCGCGCTGCACGCACTCTCGCGTCTCGCCTATGAAGTGCCGCCGCGGATTCTGATTACCGGCTCGCTCTATCTTGCCGGCCATGTACTCGCGATCAACGGCACGCCACCAGGCTAGAAATTAAATGACCGCTGGAATTGCTTCCAGCGGCCGCCCGGGAAGAAATAATTGATTGTTTATGGAATTCGCCAGCCCCGGTGTTTGCAAAGACTAACCAACGTGTCTGAAAGCCGCGAGTAGGAACCTGAGTTCCGCAATAGGAAACAAGGATAATGTTGCAGGCTGGTTTCACCCAAATGAGGTAGGTTGCCGTAGCATCGTTGTCGCATTGTGAGACAGAACAGCGGAGCTGTAATCGATATGCGTTTTGCCGCCATCGCCGATGTGCACGGAAACTATCTCGCGCTGGCGGCCGTGCTGGCCGACATCCGCGCGCAGGGCATCGAGGAAATCGTCAATCTCGGCGACATGGCGAGCGGCCCGCTCGACGCGCGGCGCACCATGGACGCGTTGATGGCGCTCGATGCCGTTCACGTGCTCGGCAATCATGATCGCTATCTGATCGACCGGCCGCCGGAGAAGATGGGATCATGGGACCGCCCGGCCCATGCGCAACTCGATAAGCGCCATCTCGATTGGTTTCGCGCCGTGCCGAAGACATCAGTGTTTCGCGATCAGGTCTTTCTGTGTCACGCCACGCCCCAGCACGATGAGATCTATTGGCTGGAAAAGGTGTTGCCCGACGGCACGGTGCGGATGTCATCGCTGGATGAGATCGAGCAGCATGCGCAGGGCATCCCGCAATCCCTCATCCTCTGCGCGCACACCCACATTGCGCGCGCGGTCAGGCTTCGCGATGGTCGATGGATCGTCAATCCCGGCAGCGTCGGCTCACCCGGCTATCGCGACGTCCATCCTTTTCTGCATGTCATCGAAGCCGGCACACCGGATGCGCGCTACGCGATCCTCGAACTCACCGATGGCGTCTGGCGCGTGACGTTTCGGCATGTGCCGTATGATCACGAGGCGATGGCGGCACTGGCGCGGCGGAATGGTCAGGCCGAACTCGCGTCAGCGCTGGCGACGGGATGGATCGGATAGCCGACGCCCGTAGCCCTGTAGCCCGGATGGAGCGAAGCGCAATCCGGGGCAACTCCTTCAATGAGCGAAAATCCCGGGTTACGCGGAGCCTGTCATCGGGCGCGCATTCGCGCGACCCGTTGGCTTCACCCGGGCTACGTGGTTCGATCAGCGCGGCTGATCGGCGATGTCGGACACGCCGACATGGTCGCGATAGACCATCTCCCAGCCTTTCCAGCCGGTGAAGAGCAGGATCAGCACGACGACGAACGACAGCACCAGTCCGGTCGGGATGATGGCTGACGTGCCCTCGGTGTAGCGCGAATACCAGTTGTAAAGCTCGATCAGGACCGCAACGACATTGCCGCCGGCGTGCAGCCAGGCATCGTTGAGATTGCGGATGCGATCGTCTCCCATCAGGTCGATCACGCCGACGACGGCCGCGAGCGCGGCCATGATCAGGCCGATGCCGAGCAGCCAGAGCGAGGCGGTGGCCCAGAACTCGTTCGAGGTTCGCCAGAACGCGATATCCGAAACAAAGGCCAGAACGAAGCAGGCGACCGGAAATGGAATGAGCATGGGATGGATTGGGTGACCGGCGATTTGCGCGGTCGATCTAGGGTTTGTCATGAATGCCTCCTCAATGGGCAATAGGCATTGAACTACCTATCAGGAGGCGAGTTCCTGCGCGGTGGCGCAAAGGGCGCGGGACAGTGCGTCGCACAACCATGCGCAACGCCCGCTTCACGACATAGGGCCGCTCACTTCAGCAGCTTCATCGGGTCGGCGGCCTTCTGCTTGAGCTGATCGAAGGTGCATTGCCGCGGCGCCTTGTCGGGCCGCCAGCGCTGGATGGAGGTGCCGTGGCGGAATCGCTCGCCGCTGAAATGATCGTAGCAGACCTCGATCACGAGTTTCGGCTTCAGGGGACACCACTGCGCCGAACGCTCGGTCGACCATCGGCTCGGGCCGCCCGGCGCGTTGCCGGTGAAGCCGGGTGCTGCGATCAGCGGCTCCAACCTTGCCGTCAGTGCCGGCTTGTCCGCCTGCTTGATGGCAGAGGTGAAGCCGACATGATGCAGGAGTCCCTCGTCGTCGTAGAGACCGAGCAGCAGGGAGCCGACAACCCTGCGGTTCGCTAGTCTGTTGGTGGCGTAACGGAAGCCGCCGACCACGCAATCGGCGCTGCGGAATTTCTTGATCTTCTGCATGCCGTCGCGGTTGCCGGCCTGATAGGGCAGGTCGATGCGCTTGGCGATCACGCCGTCCGACCCGCCGCCGGATTGCTTCAGCCATTTTTGCGCGGTGGCATAGCTCGTGGTGACGGGCGACAGGCGAAATGTCGGACTGGATTTGAACTGGGCCTTTGCAAAAGCCTCCAGCGCGGGGCGGCGCTCGCGCAGCGGCGAGGCGGCGAGTTTCTTGCCCGTCGCTGAGGCCAGCAGGTCGAATGCGAGAAACAGCGCCGGCGTTTCCTGGGACAGCTTTTTGACGCGGCTTTCGGCGGGATGAATTCGCTGCAGCAGATCGTCGAACGAAAACGCTTTGCCGCGTGGCACGACGATTTCACCGTCGAGCACAAAGGCGCTGGCTTTCAACGTCAGCGCGGCGCGAACCAGTTCGGGAAAATAGCGGGCGAGGTCCTCCCCCGACTTGGACCGGAGGTCGACCTTGTCGCCCTGGCGGGATAGCAGGCAGCGAAAGCCGTCCCATTTGGGCTCGTACTGCCATTCCGCGCCGCGCGGGATGACATCGACCGAGCGCGCTTCCATTGCCGCGAGCGGGGCGGAATTCCGGCGAGCCTTTCCAGACGGCAGGCTCAGGGATTCTTCTACGCGAGACATGCCGTCTCAACGCAAACGGCCGGCTATTCGCCGGCCGTTGTCGGAAAAATTCTATAAAGAGACGATCAGACCGCCGCGGTGATCCACTGCTGCAGCTTGGCCTTCGGCGCGGCGCCGACCTGACGGGACGCCATCTCGCCGCCCTTGAAGATCATCAGGGTCGGGATCGACATCACGCCGTATTTCGAGGCCGTCTTCGGGCTCTCGTCGACGTTCAGCTTGACGATCTTGACCTTGTCGCCCATCGCGCCGGAAATCTCGTCGAGCGCAGGCGCGATCATGCGACAGGGGCCGCACCATTCGGCCCAGAAATCGACGACCACCGGGCCGGTGGCCTTGAGCACTTCGGCTTCGAAATCGGCGTCAGAAACCTTGCCAACGGCCATCGGAATTACCTCTTCGGTTAGAAATTAAGGGGCGCGGTCAAGAATCGCGCCCTGGGATGATGTGGCAAACCTATGAACGCGATCCTGCCGGGTCAAGCGCGGTCACGCCGAGATGATGGATGCCAGCTCGGCCTCCAGCGCGGGGGCCGGAATCTCCATTAATTCAGAGGTTTCGGTCCACAGCAGCGCGGTGCGGACCGGGAGCTGGGGATAAAGCTTGCCGAGCACCGCCCGGTACAGCGCGAGCTGGCGGACATAGCCCCGCGGCGCCTCCTCGGGCCGGCTCGGCGGGGTATGGTTGGTCTTGAAATCGACGATCAGGACCTCGCTGTCCGTGACCACGAGGCGGTCGATCTGCCCGGACACCAGCGCCGGACGCCCGCCCGGCCGCTCCAGCCGCCCGACGATCGAGACCTCGGCGCGGCTGCCCGGGGCAAACACGGGCGCAAAGCGCGCCTCCGCGATCAGGGCCAGCGTGCTTTCGGCGAGCTGCTGCCGCTCCTCCGCGGTCCAGCCATCGGCATTGCGGGCCAGATAGGCCAGCGCGGCCTCGCGGCGGCGTTCGGCGGCGACGTCGGGCAGGGATTGCAGCAGCCGGTGGACCAGCGTGCCGCGCTGCAGGGCGCGGGCGCGCTGCATGAGCGATTCGGCCGTCCGTACCGGCTGGTGCCCGCTGTCCGCGGGGTCGGAAGGGCGCAGCAGGCTTCCCGGCGAAATTTCAGGCTGTGCCGGGGTCAGCAGCCAGCTTGGCAGAACGATCGGCGCCGCCGAGGACGGCGTGGCAGCCGGAGCGGCCGATGGCGCGGTCTCCTCGGGGCGCGCATAGCGCTTCACGCGGCCGGCGGTCGTTTCGATCTCCTGAAGCTGCAATCCGGAACCGGCGAGCCCCTTGGTGATCAGGTCGTACCAGGACAGCGGCCGGACGCTCTTCATGTTGCCGGGCATGCAGCCGCCGACGACAAGGCGGTCCGCCGCGCGCGTCATCGCGACATAGAGCAGGCGGCGGTATTCATCCTCGGTATCGTCGATCATCGCCGCGCGGGCCGTGGCGACGGCCGGCGGATCCTCGGCCTTGCGGCCGGCCCAGACCACGACCCCTGGCGCATGCGGATCGGCATTGCCGACCGGCAGGTTGATCAGCTTCAGCCGCTGCGTATCCGAAGGCGAGGTCGTGGTATCAACCAGGAACACGACGGAAGCCTCCAGCCCCTTGGCGCCGTGCACGGTCATGACGCGGACCTCATCGCGCGAAATCTCCATGTCGCGCTTCACCTCGAGGTCCGCCGTGCGGAGCCACGCCATAAAGCCCTGCAGCGAGGCCGGCGCCTTGCGCTCGTAGTTCAGCGCCAGTTCCAGAAACTCATCGAGCGCGTCGTTGGCCTCGTGTCCGAGCCGCCGCAGGATTCGCGCGCGGCCGCCGTCGCCGCCGAGCAGCCAGGCATAGAACGCAAACGGCGTTTCGCTGGCAAAGCGGCGTTCGCACTGCTCAAGCCGCCACAGTGCGTCGCGTAAGCGGCCGTCGGTCGGCGCGCGCGCAGTCAATGCGGCGCGGAGCGATCCCTTGCGCTGCCAGGCGATCTTGAACAGGTCGTCGTCGTCGAGTCCGAACAGCGGGCTCTTCAGCGCCACCGCCAGCGCCAGATCGTCCTGCGGCAGCAGCAACGCGTCGGCGAGATTCATCAGGTCGATGATCGCGATGTGCTCGGTCAGCTTGAGGCGGTCGGCGCCGGCGACCGGGATGCCGGCATGCTTCAGCGCCTGGATCACGGCGTCGAACGCGTTGCCGCGCCGGCGCACCAGCACCAGCATGTCGCCATAGCGCAGCGGCCGGCGGTCGCCCTTGCTGCCGGTCATGGCGCGACTAGCCACCAGCGCCTTGATCTCGGCCTGAATGCGCCGGGCCAGCTTCACCTCGGGACTGGTCGCGGCGACGCCGTCGAACGGCGCGCGCCAGCCTTCGATATCCTGCCGGTCGTCGGCCTCGGCCAGCTCCCAAAGGTCGATCTGGCTCGGACCGGCGTCGGCCAGCGCGTGATGGATCGGATTGCCGATATCGACCGCATGAATGCTGCGAAAGATATCCTGCTCGCGAAACACCTGGTCGACCGCATGCAGGATCGCCGGTCCCGAGCGGAACGAATAGGTAAACGATACCGGATCGAACTTCAGCCCGGCACCCTCGAACTTCCGCTGAAGTGCCCGGCGGCGCAGGTCGAATTCGCGAGGGGCCGCGCCCTGGAATGAAAAGATCGACTGTTTCTCGTCGCCGACCGCAAATACCGTTCGGACCACGCCGTCGCGCGCGCCGGCGCCCGAGGTGAATTCAGAGATGATATGCGCGACGATGTCCCATTGCCGGGGGCTGGTATCCTGCGCCTCGTCGATCAGTACATGGTCGACGCCGCGGTCGAGCTTGTAGTGTACCCAGCCCGAGGAGACGCGGTCGAGCATGGCAAGCGTCTTGTCGATCAGATCGTCATAGTCGAGCAGGCCCCGTTCCTGCTTCTCGCGGCGATAGTTCGCCGCAGCCGCGGTCGCGATATAGAGCAGGGCCTCGGTGCGGTCGCGCGCCACCACGGCGCGGCGGCGTTCGATCAGGCGCGCGAGGCGGTCAATTTCCGAATCGAACAAGCGACCAACTGCGGGATTCTTCTTGACGAAGGCGCTGGTAACGACCGTCGCGCGTGGCGTTCGCTCATCCGTGAGAAACACCCCGAGATACTCGTCGACCTGCGCAGATCCAGCAAACGCCAACGCCCCACGAAGTCGGTCGGCCTGTTTTTGATCGGCCTTGCTGCTTGTATCTAGAACCGATGCGATTTCCTGCCATCGAGTTCGCGGAAGATTTGGTCCGTCGACGATGTCACGCTCGACATCCTCGATGCGATCATCGGGAGCGACGCCGAGCGCCGCCGAAATCTGCACTGCTGCCGCCTGCGCGCTGCCGGCGGCATCCGTCCAGGCCATGAAATGGTCGCGGCTGAGACAGGCCTCGCGCACCACGTCCTTGAAGGTGACGTCGGCGGCGCTTGCCATCGCCGTCATCAGCGCGCGCCCGGTGGCGCTGTCGGGATTGCGTGACGCCTCGAGGAAAACGGCGAGATTGGCGCGCTCCATCATCTCGTTCTGGTCGCGGTCGTCGAGCACGGCGAAGCGCGCCGGCACGTTGGCCTCGAACGGGAATTGCTGCAGCAGCCGCGTGCACAGCGCGTGGATGGTCTGCACCTTCAATCCGCCCGGCGTCTCCAGCGCGCAGGCGAACAGTTTGCGCGCCGACTTGCGCAAACGCACACTGGGATGGGGAATGCCGGCCTCGCGGATCGCCGCGTCCAGTGCGTCGTCGTCGAGCGTCACCCAATGGCCCAGCGTGGTGAACACGCGCTCGGCCATGTTGGCGGCGGCTGCTTTGGTGAAGGTGATGCAGAGGATCTTTTCCGGCGCCACGCCGTCGAGCAGCAGCCGGATCACCCGCTGCACCAGCACATGGGTCTTGCCCGAGCCCGCATTCGCCGAAACGAAAGCAGACGCCGCCGGATCGGACGCGCGCGCCTGCGTTGCGCGAACCGCGTCGGGGATGATGCGCCGAGCCTTCACCATTCCTCGATCCCCAGGCCGCCGGCCGCCGACCATTCCTTGATCCGGGCGAGATCGTCATAGGCGCCGTAGCGGTTCGACCACATCGACAGGTTCAGCGAGGTGTAGGCGGTCTCCTCGTTCTCGAATTTGCGGATCAGCGCTTCAAGCTGCTCGCGGGCGTAGTCGGCCGCCTCGTCCGGCCGCTGCGGCGTATCGTTGTTCCTGATCTTCAGCTCCAGCGAGCGGTGCTCGCCGGGCGGATTGTTGCCGCTGAGGCGGACATAGACGAGCTCGCCGACGGAGGAGCCGGCGTCGATGTTCTCAAAGCCGCCTTCGCGCAGGATCGCGGCCTCCAGCGTCAGTTGCGGCGACAGGCCCATGCGCACCTGCTTACCCGTAGGCGGCTGGCCGGTCTTGTAATCGAGGATCGCAAAGCTGCCGTCATGGCGCTGCTCGATCCGGTCGGCGCGCGCCGACAGGGTGAAGATCCGCTCGTTGTCGAGCGGGATCTTGATCTCGCCTTTGATCTCGGCGGCAATTTTTTCGATGTCCTCGCGCCGCGCCTCTTCCCAATCCGCAAACCAGGTGGCGATGCGCTGAAACCGCGGCCACCACAGCGCCCGCGCCTCGGGCCGTTCCATCAGTGGTGCAAAGAATTTCTCGCCGATGCCGCGCAGCACCAGCGCGGGCTGCGGGGGCAGGGTGTCGGCAAATTTCTGCGTGAATTCGCCGAGTGCATCGTGGATGGCCGAGCCGCGATCGGCCGCCGACAGCGGCATGTCGACGGGATCGAGCGGATCGAGCCGCAGAATATATTTCGCGTAGATCGTATAAGGGTCGCGCAGCCAATCCTCGATCGCGGTGACCGACAGTTTGAGCGGCCGCGTCGCGACCGGCGGCTTCGGTGCGGGCTGCGCGACCGGTTCGACCGCGTCGGGCTGATCGAGTTCGGCGGCGAAGCGGACGTAATTATCGCCGGCCCTTCTGGCCTCGTCCCAGCGCGCTTCGCTCGCCACCGCCTCCAGCCGGTGCAGGAAGCGCGAGGCGACCGCCGGCGCGCCGCCGACCTTGGCCGAATGGGTCAGGATCACGTCGTCCATTCCCAATAATTGCGCGAAGTCGTGCGCGGAGAGGCCGATGCGCCGCTCCGGCAGGTCGAGGCCGAGCTCGTGGCGCATCGGCCGGCTGAGCCAGGGATCGACCCGCGGCGCCGGCGGCCATACGCCCTCGACCAGCCCGCCGAGGATGACGCGGTCGGATTCGGTGAGCCGTGCTTCGAGCTGGCCGTAGATCTGCAGCTGCGCGTTCGCCTGCTCCGGCCGTCGCACCATGCGATCGGCATAGGCGGTCTGAAACACCTCGGGGTAATCGCCGAGCTGAACCATCAGGCCGCTCGGCTTCTGCTCGGCGAGCAGGTCGTCGAACGCCGCTGACAGCGCCGATCCCTGGGCCTCCTCGAAGGCAACGGCCACACCGTTTTGATCTGACGACAATGCAATCAGGATCTCGCGATGGCGTACCGCGAGCTCGGCGAAATCGTACGGCTTTGACGAGCCCATGACTTCCAGCGGCGACAGTGCCTTCTGCAGCGATGCGATCAACGCTTGGGCCTGATCGAGTTCGTCATCCTTCAATTTTGCGCGCGGCTCGGAAGCGTGAAGCGAAGAAGTCTCCTTGCGCCGGAGCTTTCCGAGCTCAACGCGGAAACGGTCGAAGTCGCGCGCAAGGCCACTCGTTCCCGCTTGCGGACGGGTGCCGCGCAGCAGCGCCAGTTCGAGAGTCTCGATGGCGTGCCTGAACGCGCCGGATGCGCCGCCTAGCCGGAACAGCGGATGCTTCAATAGCGCCAGCAGCGTCGGCGGCTCCAGTCCCTTGGCGACGGCTTCCGCGGCGAGGCGGGCAAAAATGCCGCTCGGCGTGTCCATCAGCGCGTCACCGCCGGAATCGTCGAATTCAAGATTCCAGCGCCTCAGCGCCGCCATCACCCGCCGCGCCAGCGCGCGATCCGGCGTCACTAGCGCCGTCGACTTGTTGAGGTGCCGCGCCTCGCGCATTGCTACCGCAATCGCCAGCGCTTCCATCTCCGAGCTGGGCGCTTCGACGACGGCAAGCTTCGTCATGCCGGCGGCGATCCGTTGCGATACATCCGGCTGCGCCAGCCGATCATGCCATTGCTCGGTCGCCGTCGACGGCCGCATCGTCTCCGACATCAGCACCTCGCGGCCCTGTTGTGCCGGCGTGCCCAGTATTTCGACGTCGCTCCGCTTGATGCCAAAACGATCCAGCAATCCCTGCATCGCGAATTGCGGATGGTTCGAGGAGGGCTGGGTGGTGAACTTGCCCTGCGCGTCCCGGATGCCGCCGATCGTCTGCCAGGCCTCCTCGTCGAGATCGGTGTCGAGCCCGGGCAGCACCACCGCGCCATGTTTGAGGCCCGCCACGGCTGTGAGGAATTTCGCGGTCGCGGGCATCGAACCCGTCGAACCTGCGGCAACTATGGGTCCTTCATGATACGCGGTCAGGCGCGCAGCTTCCGCCTCGATCAGGCGGTCGCGGCGTTCGGCGGGTTCGATCCTGCCGATTTCCTTCAAATGCTCCGGCCATGCCTTGCGCGCGATTCGCAGGAACTCCAGCGAATGCTGCCAGTATTTGTCGAACTGGTCGGGCACCAGTTTGTCGAGCGCTTCCCAGGCGACGCCGCGCGTCACCATGTCGTCCATCAGCCGCGCCAGATCGCCGGCCAGCGCCAGCGTCGAGGCCGGGCCGCCGACCACGAGCGGCGCCGACACCGGGCTCTTGGCCCAGGCCGCCACCAGATGCGCCAGCGTCAGTCGGCGCTCCAACTCACCGAGCCGTGGCGGAATGTCGAGCGGCGCCACGCCGCTGAATTGTTCGGAGCCTTCCGCAAACGCCAGCTCGTCCTCGTCGATGTCGCCGAGCGCCACGATGCGCGGCAGGATCGCGGCATCGGTCTTCAGCTCATCGAGAAAGATCTCCCGCGCCAGCCGCCCGGCGCGCCGGGTCGGCAGATAAAGCGTTGCGCGCGCGAGATTGAGCGGATCCTTGCGCGCCTCGAATCCCTCGACCAGCCGGCCGTCGACCAGCGCCGCGATGACAGTGCGCAGGAACGGCGCGGAGAGGGGAACGCTGAAAATGCGCATGAGCTTCCTGATTCGAGGTCAGGCGCCAATATAGGCAGCGATGGGGGAGAGGTCATGCGGGTAAGGGCGGCGTCCCCGCTACTCACTGCCATCCGGGCCCATTCTACTTTGCATGGGGTTGTTTTCGAGATTTTTGTCTGAGCCTTGCGGCGGACCGCCGATGACCATCTGCACTGCGTTCCAGGGGCGAGCATCGCGGATGCGTCCCGCCGACGGCGGATCGATTCGACCCCGGTCCAGCGCAGGATCAGGCCACGCTCTCCAGAAACGCCTCTTCCGCGGCCTGCACCGCGTCGGGGGTTCCGACGTGCATCCAGACGCCATCGAGCCGCAGCCCGAACAGCCGCTCCTGCTCGTTGGCGCGGTCGAACATCCTGGTCAGCGAGAACTCGCCGGCCGGAGCATCGGCGAACAGCGCGGGCGACATGATCGCGGCGCCCGCATAGACGAACGGTACCACCTGATGTTCGCGCCGCTTGCGCAGCGCGCCGTCCGGCAGCATGGCGTAGTCGCCGCGGCCGGTGTAGCCGATGCTGCTCGTGGTCGGCGCCATCAAGAGCAGGATATCCATCCGTGCGGGGTCGAAGGTTTCGGCGAGCCGCTCCAGATTGGGCCGCACGCCGTCGATCCACATCGTGTCGGCGTTGAGGTGGAAGAACGGCTCCGTGCCGAGCAGGGGCAGCGCCTTAACCACCGCGCCGCCGGTGCCGAGCACCTCGTCGCGCTCGTCGGAAATGATGATACGGGGGCGTTTGCGGCTCGCGGTGTGCCGGATGATCTGGTCGGGCAGATAGTGCACGTTGACCACGGCTTCGGCGATACCGGCGCCGGCGAGCTTGTCGAGCACGTGATCGAGCAGTGGCTGGCCGGCCACGCTCACCAGCGGCTTCGGCATGTTGTCGGTGAGCGGGCGCATGCGCAAGCCGAGACCGGCGGCAAGGACCATGGCTTTGGTGGGCGTAACGGACATTTTCGGAGCTTCTCGAACCATCAAATCACGCCGCGGAGCATACCACGGCGATTCGCTTGAACCAGCAACCATGAGGCCTTAGTGGCCGCACATGACGACCGTACGACGGCCGCGGGCGCTATCCAAACTCAGGCTTCGGCGTCCTCGGCCCCGCGCTTGGCCGCCTTCTTTTTCTTGTCGCCCTGTTTCAGGAAATTGACGCCGATCTGGTCGCCATTGACCCAGGCCAGTTCGCAGCGCCGATAGGCCAGCCCGGTGGACGACAGCAGCAGGAAGAATTCCTTCAGATGCAGACCCTCGACCGATCCTTCGACCGTTAGCTTGGCGCCGGTCTCGGAGACGTCTTCCATCACGCAATCACGCCGCCAGGTGCCGTCGATTCCCATCATGTGCGCCGCAAAGCCGCGCTCGAACACGACTCGATCTCCCCGGCGCCGTTCCGCCCCCGCCATGGCTGTCTTCCTGTTTCAAAAACCGGCTTACGCCATGGCTGCACAGCATGGCGGGTTCCAGATTAGATGCGGGTTGGCTAACAGGAGGTAAATCAGGGCAGCGGCGGCGGCACGTTGGCGGCATACCATTCGCGAAACGCCGCCAATGCCGGATGCGCCAGCGAGCGGTTCAAATAGGTCCAGATCCGCGGCTGATGGCGCAGATATTGCGGCTTGCCGTCGCGCCGGTTGAGCCGGGCGAAGGTGCCGAGCAGGCGCGTATTCCGCTGCGCCGACATGATGGCATAAAGTTCGGCGAAGCTGGCCGGGTCGAACTGACTGTCCGTCGCGCGCCGCGCCTTGATGTAGCGGGTCAAGAGCGACAGCTCGAGCTGTTCGGGAACGTCGAGCCGCGCGTCCTGCAATAGCGACACCAGATCGTAGGCAGCGGGCCCCAGCACGGCATCCTGAAAGTCGATGATGCCGATGCGCAAAATCCCGGTGCGCTCGCCGAGCCAGATGATGTTGGGCGAATGAAAATCCCGCATCACCCAGGTTCGCGGCGCGGCTGCCGGCTTTTCCAGCAGCGTTCGCCACATCGCAACGAACTGGTCGCGTTGTTCCTGGCTCACCTCAGCGCCGCGATCTGGCAGATACCATTCGAGCATCAGCCCGATCTCGACCAGCCACGCATCGATATCGTAGCGCGGAATATCGTAGGAAGCCCGCGGCGCCAGCGGGGCCGTTTCCGGCAGGGCTTCGCGGTGCAACGCCGCGAGCATGTCGGTCGCCGCCTCATAGCGCTCGGCGATCGGCCGCGGCGGGTCGCCTTCGATGATGCCGGCGCTGCCGAAATCCTCGGTGATCAGGAATCCGGATTCGAGATCGGCATGGCGGATCGCAGGCGCCGAGAAGCCGTGCGCGCGCAGGCCATTGTCGATCGCGACGAACGGCTTGACGTCCTCGGCGAGATGAACGGCCGCGCTATAGGACTTTCCGCCATAGATCGCAGGGCCGTCCGGACGGCGCGGCGAATTCATCAGGATCGACGTGCCGTCCTTGTCGATCAAGCGTGCATAGGAGCGCGTCGAGGCGTCGCCGGGCATGCGCTCACGCGCGGCATTCAGAAAGCCGGCGTCCTCGAGAAATTTTCGCAAAGCCTTCAGCCGCGCCACCTGCGCCGCCGCCTTGCCGTAGCCGGTGATCTCGGCGGCGCGGGCGGCGGAGCCGAGTGCCGGGCGATGGCTGAAGGCGATATCGATGCGGTCTTCGGGCAGCGCATCGGGGGCGCGCTCCGGCCATTCGATCAGCGCCAGCGTGCCCTCGGGCAACGGCGATAACCCGATTTCCTCCAGCTCGCTCGCATCGTTGATGCGGTAGAGATCGGCGTGCAGAAGCGGAAACGGCTGGTCGTAGTTCTGCGCCAGCGTGAATGTTGGGCTTGGCACTTCCAGCGCGGGATCATCGGCGAGATAGCGGATCATGGCGCGCGCGGCGGCCGTTTTCCCCGCACCGAGATCGCCGGAGAGCGTAATGACGTCACCCGGGCCGACCAGCAGCGCGAGGTCGGCCATCAGATGCGCCGTCGCTGCCTCATTTGCCAGCGCCGCCGTGAATGTTGTCGGGGCGGTCATTCGGCGGCGTTGCGGTGCGCGTTCTGATCGACCGGGAAGTCGCAGGTGACCGTCGTGCCCTTGCCGACCACCGAATCGACGCGCACCCGGCCGCCATGCAGTTCGACGAAGGAACGCACCAGCGACAGTCCGAGGCCGGCGCCGCGGTGGCGCGACCCGTGCGAGTGGCTTTCGAACCAGTCGAACACCTTGTCCTTCACATCGGCCGGAATGCCGGGGCCGGAGTCGCTGACCGTGAAGATCACGCGATGCTCGGTTCGCCGCGCGCTGATAATGACCGCGGCATCGTGCGGCGAGAATCCGACGGCGTTGGCGAGCAGGTTATAGAGTACCTGCACCACGCGCCGCTCGTCACCGGTGAAGTTGCCGATATTGGGATCGATATCGACCTTGAGTTCGATGCGGTCGGTCGCCAGCCGGTCCTGAATGCCCTCGGCGGCGGCCTGAATGGCTTTTTCGATGTTGACGGGGCCGAGCTCGAGCTTCATGGCGCCGGCATCGATGGTGGCGAGATCGAGGATGTTGTTGGTCAGCGCGAGCAGCGCGTTGGTCGACTTGGTGACGTAGTCGAGATATTCGGCCTGCTTCGGCGTCAGCGGGCCGGTCGAGGGATCGCTGAGGAAATGGGCGAAGCCGATGATGGTGGTCAGCGGCGCGCGCAGCTCATAGGACACGTGGTGGACGAAATCGACCTTCATCTGGTCGGCGGCTTCCAGCGCCTCGTTGCGTTCGCGCAGCGCGCGCTCGACATTTTCGGTGTCGGTGATGTCCTGCAAAGTCAGTAGCGTCGCGCCATCCGGCAGCGGCATGGTCATGCAATCCAGCACGCTGCCGTCCTTGCGCTCCAGTTTCAGCGCCAGCTGCGCCCGGTTCTCGATTCCCGTGATCGCTTCACGGAGCGCCCGCCAGGTCAGCGCGTCGTCGAACAGCGGCTTGCACCACGCTTCCACGGTCTCGATGTGAGGCTGCTCTTTCAGCGATTCCGCCGACAGCTTCCACATTCTGACGAATGCGGGATTGAACAGCTCGACGCGGCCATTGCTGCCGAACACCGCAACCGCCTCGGCAAGATTGTCTAGCGTTTCATGCTGGACCCGCGTCAGCCGGTCGTAGCGGCGTGCGAGATCGAGGCTTTCGGTGACATTGTCGAACAGATAGGTGACGCCGCCTTCGAGGTTTGGCGTGGTGACGACGCTCAGCGCCCGGCCGTCTGGCAGGAACCAGCTGTAGGTCGCCGGCTCAACGGCGCGGTAGGCCTCGTGCAGCTTGGCTTTCCAGGCGCGGAAGTCGGGCTGTTCGGGCAGTTTGCGCGTCGCGCGCAGGCGGTCGAGCACGCTGGAATCGTCGGGGTTGGAATCGAGGAAGGCCTGATCCAGGCTCCACAGCCGCCGGTAGGATTCGTTGTAGAAGGCCAGCCGCCGTTGGCCGTCGAACACGGCAACCCCTGACGACAACTGATCGAGGGTTCGGCGATGGGCTTCCGCCATCCGCTCCATGGCGTCGCGCAACGCGGTCGCTTCGCTGGCGTCGATGGCGATGCCGGCGCTGCCTCCGCCGAGCCTGAGTGCCTGAACGTCATAGATGCGCCGCTCGCCGCCGACCACGATCGGCAGCCGCGCGCTGAAGCTGGAATTGTCGTTCAGCACCTTGCCCATCTCGACGCGCTGGTCGTTCTCCAGCAGTTCGAGATTGCGGTGGAGCGTGTCTGCGAGGTTTGCGCCCTCGGTGGCGCGCACATAGGCCGTATTGGCGTAACGCAGATTGCCCTCGGTGCTCTTGGCCCAGATCGGCCAGGGCGCGGCGGCGGCGAAGTCGCGCAACAGATCCGTCTCCTCCAGCAGCGTTCTGTAGCGCAGATTAGCCTCGGCGAGGTCACGGCGCAGCCCGCCTAGTTCGCGAATCCGCACAATGGCCTGTCCGCCGATGGCGCGGCCCATCGCTTCGATGGCGCGGCCGTTCGAGGTGGAGAGGTTGAGCAGAAAGCCTTCGCCGGTCGCGCACAGTGCGTCGACCGCATGGTCCATCTGCAGCGCCGGTTCCGGCGGCAGCCAGGTTCCGAAGGCGAGGATGCGTTGCGGCGAGTTCGAGAGCGCGTCCTGCGAGATCAGAAGCGAGATATCGCCGCTGATCTGCGGCCGGTTGTCGCCCGCCGCCCAGGAGATGAGAACCTGGGGCTCGGCAAACAGAAGCGCACGCAGCCGGTCGGCCTGCACCTGCAGGTCGGCGATGTCGGAGCGCAGGCTGAGTTCGGTGCGGGTGGCCCGAATGCGTGTACGCATCAAGAGGATCGCCGCCACCACGGTGAAACCGAGCAACGACAGCGCCGTCGTCAGCGCCGCGAATTCCTGGTGATTGAGGTCTAACAAGGCGGAAATTGCCTGTGTGATAGTCAAATCGGCGGCGAACGCGGGTTTAGACAACGCGGGGAGAGCGATGGCAAGCGCGATCGTGCCGTGGCGCGCCAGTGAGGTGCACGACAGCAGGGTTCGACGCATCGCCGCGACTACGCCCGACATTATTTGCCCCAAAAACGCACGACTGCAGGCCCGGCGCTACCCCCGCCGTGCACGAATCAAGTGAGAGTATCCCTCAAACGCGACTCAAGGGGTAAGAGTCCAGACCGTGAACGTGAATCTGGCTGTGAAGAAATCGGCGGATCAGCAATTTCAGACGTGTTCAGCGACGCAATTCAACGCCCGGTCGACCCGAAACCGCCACTGCCGCGACCGGTTGTCGAGAGCGACGCAACGGGAACCAGTTCCGCCTGCACCACCGGCGCGATCACCAGCTGAGCGATCCGTTCGCCGCGCTTGATCGGAAACGGTGCGCCGCCATGGTTGATCAGAAGCACGTTGATCTCGCCGCGGTAGTCCGCATCCACCGTGCCCGGCGAATTCAGCACCGTGATGCCGTGCTTGGCGGCAAGCCCGGAACGTGGCCGGACCTGCGCCTCATAGCCTGACGGCAGCGCGATCGTCAGCGCCGTCGGTACCATCGCGAATTTTCCGGGCGAAAGAATCAGCGGCGCGTCCGCCGGCACCGCCGCGAGCAGGTCGAGCCCCGCGGCATCGGCGCTCTGATAGGCCGGCAGGGCCAGGCCTTCGCCGTGCGGCAATTGGCGGATGTCGACCTTCACCGTCGCGCTCACGAATTCTTCTCCACGCTTTTCGCAATCTTCGCCACCAGTTCGGCGGCGACCTGTTCCTTGGTCATGACCGGCCAGGACTCGACCTTGATGTTGTCGGCATTGATCTCGTTGCCATCGCGCGTCAGCAGATGGACGGTGTTGCGATCGCCGCCCATCACGCCGGTTGCGGGCGAAACGTCGTTGGCGACGATCCAGTCGCAGCCCTTGCGCGCAATCTTGGCCTTGGCGTTGTCGATCAGGTGCTCGGTCTCGGCGGCGAAACCGATCACTAGCGGCGGACGCTTGTCCGTCAGATTCGAGATCGTCGCGAGAATGTCGGGGTTTTCGACCAGTTGCAGTGGCGGCATGCCGGCAGAGGTCTTCTTCAGTTTCTGCTCGCCTTCATTGGCAACGCGCCAGTCGGCGACGGCGGCGGCGAAAATCGCAATGTCCGCCGGCAATGCGGCCTGCACCCGGTGCAGCATGTCGCGGGCCGATTCCACCCGGATCACCGTAACGCCGGCGGGATCGTGTAATTCGACCGGGCCGGAGACCAGCGTGACGTCGGCGCCCGCGGCCCGTGCTGCGGCGGCGATGGCAAACCCTTGCTTGCCGGACGAGCGGTTGGCGATATAGCGCACGGGATCGATCGGCTCATGCGTCGGCCCCGCCGTGATCAGCACGCGCTTGCCCGCGAGCGGGCGCGGCTGCGGCGGACGCAGGATGTCGACGGCGGCGGCGGCGATCTCGACGGCCTCCGACATCCGTCCGACGCCGGCTTCATTGGACTCAGCCATCTCGCCGGCATTGGGGCCGATCATCTGGACGCCGTCGCGGCGGAGCTGCAGCACGTTGCGGCGGGTGGCGGCGTTATTCCACATCAGCGGATTCATCGCGGGCGCCAGCAGGATCGGCCGGTCGGCCGCGAGCAGGATTGCGCTGGCGAGATCGTCGGCATGGCCCTGCGCCATCTTCGCCATCAGGTCGGCGGTCGCGGGCGCCACAATGATCAAATCGCATTCGCGTGCCAGGCGGATGTGACCGGCGTCGAATTCGCTGCCGGGATCGAACAGATCCGTATAGACGCGCTCATGCGAGAGCGCGCTGGCGGAAAGCGGCGTGACGAATTGCTGCGCGGCTTTCGTCAGCACGCAACGGACGTCAATGTGCCGCTCCTTCAGCCGCCGGATCAGTTCCAGCGATTTGAAGGCAGCGATGCCGCCGCCAATAATCAGGGTGACGTTCCGCGCGTTGGAGGCGTCGACCGAGCGCGGGGCCTGTGCGGGGGCTTCGGCGGCGGAGCTGGGGGCGCCTGGCAATTCGGGACGTCCCTGGATGAGTTCTCCCAGGATGACCCGAACCTCCTCTTCGACAGAGCGGCCATTCCCGGCCGATCGGAGTCGCAGATAGGCTTTGACGGCTTCGTCGAGTTTTCGGATGGTCAGGCTGGCCATCGGGGGCCTCCGGCGGAGATATGCAGGCAATGCTAGCACATGATGCTATCATTGCAATCACAACTGCCGGACGGCGATCAGAATCCCGATAAAGGTTGCTGCGATGATCCAGAGCGCCACCGTCCGCCAGCGGCTCTTGCGGCCCTCGGCGCGGCCCAGAGCGGCGATCGTCTCTGGCGACAGCGTCAGGCCCTCGCGGGTCATCTTCTCCATGTTCTCGATCACGGCAACCGCCCGCGAGGCGATCGCAGGCAGGCTCGCCGCCACGCGGCCAAGCTCGCCCGCGCCGGACATCGCGCCTTGAACCCGGCCCAGCGGACCGAGATTGCGCTCGATCCATTCGCGCACCACGGGATCGGCGACCTTCCAGATATCCAGTTTGGGATCGAAGCCGCGCGCGACCCCTTCGACCACCACCATGGTCTTTTGCAACAGGATCAGCTCGGGCCGGGTCTGCATGTCGAACAGGCCGGTGACTTCGAGGAGAAGCGTCAACAGCTTCGCCATCGAGATTTCTTCGGCGGTGCGATTGTGGATCGGCTCGCCGATGGCGCGGATCGCCTGCGCGAAATTCTCCACCGAGTGATGGCCCGGCACGTAGCCGGCCTCGAAATGCACTTCCGCGACGCGGCGATAGTCGCGCGTGATGAAGCCGAGCAGGATCTCGGCGAGGAAGCGCCGCTCCTTCAGCCCGAGCCGGCCCATGATGCCGAAATCGACCGCGACCAGCCGGCCGGCATCGTCGAGAAACAGATTGCCGGGATGCATGTCGGCATGAAAGAAGCCGTCGCGCAGCGCGTGACGCAGAAAACTCTGGATCACCTTGCGGCCGAGATCGGGCAAATCGACCTGCGATGCTTCGAGGCGCGCGTGATCATTCAGCGCGATGCCGTCGATCCACTCCATTGTCAGCACGTTGTGGGTGGTGCGGTCCCAGTCGACGGTCGGCACGCGGAAATCCGGATCGTCGCGCGTGTTCTCCGCCATCTCGGATAGCGCGGCTGCCTCAAGTCGCAAATCCATCTCCATCGCGACCGAGCGCGACATCGTATTGATGACTTCGATCAGCCGCAGCCGCCGTGCTTCAGCCGAGTGCGCTTCCGCATTTCGCGCGACGAAGAAGAAATCAGCGAGGTCGCGATGGAAACGCGAGGCGACATTGGGCCGGAGGACTTTGACGGCGACCGGCCGGCGTACGCCATTGCGCTCCACCTCGCCGCGATGCACCTGTGCGATCGAGGCGGCAGCGACCGACGGTCCCAGGCTGACAAAAGCCTGCGCCACAGGGCGTTCCAGCGATGCGGCGATCACGGCCTCGGCTTCAACTTGCGCAAACGGCGGCAGCCGGTCCTGCAGGCTTTCCAGATCGCGCGCCATCGCGACGCCGACCACGTCGGGGCGGGTCGCCAGAAACTGTCCGAGCTTGAGATAGGCGGGGCCCAGCCGCGTCAGCGCGCGCGACAGCCGCGGACCGACCTTGGTGCCGGGCCGCTCGATCAGCCGCGCCAGGCGCAGCGCGAGTTGCCCGGGCGGCGGCACCAGGCTCGGGTCGACTACGCCGAACACGCCTTCGCGTGCGAACACGTAAGCGGCGCGGACGAGCCGCGCGATGTGGGGCGCCGCAGAAATCACAAACGCCAGCCCGAATGCAAAGCCACGATGCCGCCGGAGAGGCTTTCCCACTTCACCCGCGCAAAGCCGGCGGCGCGGATCATCTCGGCAAATTGATTGGGCCGGGGGAATTTCCGGATCGATTCGACGAGATACCGGTAGGATTCCGCATCGCCCGTCACGGCGCGGCCGAGCGGCGGGATCACCTTGAACGAGAACTGATCGTACAGCCAGTCGAGCCCGGGAACGTCAACGGTGGAGAATTCCAGGCACAGGAATCGGCTGCCCGGCCGCAGCACGCGATAGGCCTCGCGCAAGGCGGCGTCGATCCGCGGCACGTTACGGATGCCGAAGGCGATGGTGTAGGCGTCGAAGGAGCGATCGGGAAACGCCAGTTTCTCGGCATTGCCCTCGACAAAGGCGACCTGATGGTCGAGATGGCGCGCCAGCGCGCGGTTGCGGCCGACCTCGAGCATGTCGGTGTTGATGTCGCAGACGGTGGCATGGAAACCCAGGCCTGCCGCTTCCGCCGCGCGGAAGGCGATATCGCCGGTGCCGCCGGCGACGTCGAGCAGCGCAAACGGCGCGTCGTTTTTCGGCGGGTTGAGTGCCATAATCATGATGTCTTTCCAGACCCGGTGCAGGCCCGCCGACATCAGATCGTTCATCAGGTCGTAACGCCGAGCCACGCTGTGAAAAACGTCGTTCACCAGCGTCTGCTTGTCGCCCAAGGGCACGTCCCTGAAGCCAAAATGGGTGGTTTGATCCGGCCGGTCCATCAACTTTACTCCCTAGGCCAACCATAGCGCGCCGGCCGCAATGGCGCTATCACGTCACCTCCATAAGGTGAATGCCTGTATGCCTGAATTGCCTGAAGTTGAGACCGTCCGCCGCGGCCTGCAGCCCGCCATGGAGGGGTCGAAAATCCTCAAAGCGGAAGCCCGCCGCAAGGATCTGCGCTTTCCCTTTCAAAAAGATTTTATCGCGCGGCTGGAGGGCCAGACCGTGACCGGCCTCGGCCGCCGCGCCAAATACCTGATGGCCGATCTCGGCTCCGGCGACGTGCTGCTGATGCATCTGGGCATGTCCGGCTCGTTCCGGGTGCTGGACGGCGACCGGAACGATACGCCCGGTCAATTCCACCATCCGCGTAGCGAGGACCGAGCGCATGACCACGTGGTGTTTCACATGTCATCGGGTACGGCGATCGTGTTCAACGATCCGCGCCGCTTCGGCTATATGAAGATCATCGCCCGCAACGCGCTGGAGGACGAACCGCTGTTGAAGGATCTCGGACCGGAGCCGCTCGGCAACGAATTCGACGCCGCGATGCTGGCGACATCCTGCGCCAACAAGAAGACCAGCCTGAAAGCCGCGCTGCTCGACCAGCGCGTGGTCGCCGGCCTCGGCAATATCTATGTCTGCGAGGCGCTGTACCGGTCGCATCTGTCACCGCGCCGACTGGCGGCAACGCTGGCGACCAAGAAGGGCGAGCCGACCGATCATGCCGGGCGGCTGGTGAATGCCATTCATTCGGTGCTGAATCAGGCGATCAAGGCCGGCGGCTCCTCGATCAACGACCATCGCCTGACCTCGGGCGAACTCGGCTACTTCCAGCACTCGTTCCAGGTCTATGACCGCGAGGGCGAGAAGTGCCAGACCTCGAACTGCGGCGGCATTGTGCGGCGCTTCGTGCAGAATGGCCGCTCCACTTTCTGGTGCCCGAAATGTCAGAAATAACCGTCACTCCGACGCTCGAGACGAAGCGACTGATCCTGCGGCCGCTCGCGATGTCGGATGCGCCAGCGATCCAGCGCCATTTCAACAACTGGAACATCATCCAGCATCTCGCGCAGGTGGTTCCCTGGCCGTATCCGGAAGACGGCGCGGTGACCTTCATTACGCAGGAACTGGAAAGGGTCGCCGCAGGCGAGGAGATCTATAATTGGATGCTGGTGCTGCGCGGCGGCGATGGCGAGGCGATCGGGAATATTCGCTTTCGCCCGAGGTCGGACAATGTGAAGGGCAACCGGGGCTTCTGGCTCGCGGAGCGTTATTGGAATCAAGGTTTGATGAGCGAAGCCGTTTCGGCGGTGAATGATTTTGCCTTCCGCACGCTCGGGATCGAGAGCTTCTACGCCTGCAATGCGGCCACCAACGTGGCGTCACGCCGAGTCAAGCAGAAGACCGGCGCCGAGTTCCTCGGCTATGTCGAGCTTGCCCATCATGACGGTCAGACGCTTGCGGAAAAATGGCGCGTGACGCGGGAAAACTGGTTGCGCCGGAATCGATAGCGAAGCGAAGCAATCCAGCCACCAGCCTCGCTGGATTGCTTCGCCTTCGGTCGCCGAGCTTCGGCGGCTAAGTCGTCGCTCGCTCCCCGCATTGGCGTCGCGGGAGAGGGGTATCAGGTTCGAGCTGGGATTCTCAGGAAGCGAGCGCTGTCGTTCGCGATGGACGGAAGCGCCGCCATCGCGGGAAGAATCGCGGGCGTTCCCACCAACGCCTCGATGATCGGCGCGTCGCTGGCTGTCGCTGCGTTCCCCAACCGCGCGTCGAGCCACTGCCAGAGGGCCCGGATTTCCTCGGCGGATTTGCCGCCTGGTGCATGCTCGCAGACCGCAAGGCCGGCGCTCAGTGCGTCCTGGTGATCGTTGCGCATCACGACGAGAGGCTTGGCAAGGATGTCGCCGATGTCGAGCGCTGCCTCGCAGCTCAGCAGGTTCTCCGCGCCGGCGAGGCGCGCCGCGGCCCGGATCGGCGTCTGATTCAGGACGTAGGCGAACGGCTTGTGCCAGGCCCTGACGACGCTGAGCGTCGCGGCCGTCGCCTCGATGTCGGCGATGCTTGGACGCGTCGGAATCAGGCAGAAGTCGGCATAACGAATGGCTGAATTGGTCGCGGCGCTGATCCCGCCCGCGGTATCGACGATCGCTACCGTCACGCCCTCGCGCCCGAGCGATTGCAGGCGCTGTTCGACCTCCCTGGCGGCGTAGATCGGCTCGACGATCGGCGCGGCATACGGGCGGCGGCGCTTCCAGTTCGAAATGGTGCCCTGCTGGTCCGTCTCGATCAGGCGGACATTGTGCCCGGCCCGGATGGCCGCAAGTGCAAGGCTGATGGCGAGCGTGCTTTTCCCCGCGCCACCCTTCTGGGTGGCCAATACGATCGTCTGCATTCTGGATCCTCTGGATAGCTTTCAGGCATTTGGATTACGCCACGAGCCCCGCCGCATTCTGCGACGTCGAATTACGCGCTCGCTCAGACGTGCCCAGCCCGATCCAAAGGTCAGGGGATCGCGGTTGTCCGAATCAGTCAGCTTGCAATGATGCCCGATTCTGGAAAGGTGGTCATCCGGGCAAATACTGCCGTGTGGTGCATTTTGTGCCGGGTGAAACCACAACAAGAAACGGGAAAACAGCATGACGGGTCATTGGCGGGATCGCGCAGCCACCACTTTTCAGTGCCAGAAGCAGCCCGCGGCCGGCAGCCGCGGCATGGTGGTCAGCAATCACCCGCTGGCATCGAGCGCGGGCGCGGAAATGCTCGCGGCCGGCGGCAACGCCGTTGATGCTGCGATCGCGACCCTGTTTGCGCTGACGGTAGTCGAACCGATGATGGTCGGCATTATCGGCGGCGGCATGGCCCATGTCCGCACTTCCGACGGCAGCCACCGCTTCATCGACGGCCAGAGCACGGTGCCGCTGGCGGTCAGGCCCGATACCTACACCTCGAAGCCCGGCTCGGCGCATGACGTGTTCGATACCGTCGGCGATGAAAATCTGAACGGCCCGAAGGCCGTCGCGGTGCCGGGCTCGCTGAAAGCCTGGTGCGAGACGCTGCAGCGGTTCGGCACCATGAGCCTCGCCGACGTCATGCAGCCCGCCATCAAATATGCCGCGCGCGGCTATGCGGCGACGCCTTACTTGCACGAATGCATCACCGATAGCGCCGCAGAGATGTTGAAGGACAAGGCGATCTCGGCGATCTATTTGCCCAAGGGGACCCCGCTGAAAGCCGGCGAGCGCGTGGTGCAGTCGGAATATGCAGAGACGCTGCGCTATATTTCGCAGCATGGCGAGGCGGCGCTGTATCACGGACCGCTCGGCGATATCATCGTCGATTACATGAAGAAAAACGGCGGCTTCATCGCCCGCGAGGACCTCACGGGTTACAAGACCGTCGAGCGCCAGCCGATTCGCGCCGATTATCGCGGCTGGCAAATTCTGGGGCCGCCGCCGCCCGCGGCCTCCGGCGTGCACATCGCGCAGATGCTCAACATTCTCGAAGGCTATGATATCGCAAAGCTTGGCTTCGGCTCGGCGGAGACCATCCATTATCTCGCCGAGGTGCTCAAGATCGCCTTTGCCGATCGCGCCGCCGCCAGTGGCGACCCTGAATTCATCAACGTGCCGGTCGAGCGCCTGATCTCGAAGGCCTATGCCGACGAACGTCGCCGGGCGATCGATCCTGATCGCGCGCAAGTCTGGGGCGCCGGCATCGCGCAGCTCGAAAGCGCTGATACCACGCACATGACCGCGGCGGACGCGTTCGGCAACGTGGTCGCGACCACGCAGACCATCAACAACCTGTTCGGCGCGAAAATCCTGATACCCGGGCTCGGCGCCATCCCGAACAATTACATGAACCTCTACGATCCTCGTCCCGGCCATGCGCTATCGCTGGCGCCGGGCAAGCGCGTAACGACCTCGATGTCGCCGATGATGGCATTGCGCGACGGCAAGCTCGTTTACGCGCTCGGCCTGCCCGGCGGAAAGCGAATCTTTCCGAGCGCAATGCAGGCACTGATCAACCTGATCGACCACGGCATGAGCTTGCAGGAGGCGGTTGAAGCGCCGCGGGTCTGGACCGAGGGCAATGCGCTCGAAGTCGAACTGGCGGTGCCTGACAATGTTCGCGCCAAACTTGCCGCGATGGGTCATAAGGTGCAGCCGATGCCGACAGTCGCCGGCGGCATGAATGCGATCCAGTTCCACGAGGATGGCACGATGTCGGGCGCGGCGTGCTGGCGCGCGGATGGCACGCCAGTCGGCATCGCCGGCGGCCTGGCGCGCGCCGGGGTAAGGTTTGGGTTGAGCTGAGAACTCGCGCCGACTCATTGGCTCCAGATGGGCCATCGCTGGAATACTGGGTCACCCGCTTTCGCTTTCGCGGGTGACGACGGCTTACTTCCTTACGCAGATCACGCGAACCACCGATGCTCTAGCATCCGGCGATCCACCGGCTGCGCTGACGCCATTGGCCTTGAGGAAGTTTCGTACCGTGTCGGCCGTCACCAAAACGGCCTGTGCCGCCGGCGCGCCATTCGCCAGCCCCGCTACCTGAACCGGCTTCAACAGTGCGATGCCGGCAAATCTGCCGTCGTCATCCTGCGCGGGGGCGCCGGAAAAGCCGAGTGCGGGCGCGGGCGTCAGCGCGATATCGTTGGTGCCGCCAAGCTGGGCCACTGAAGCCTTGGTGCTGGTTACCGCAGCGCCGCCGCCCTGGTTCTGCGGATCGGCAATGCCGGTGAGATCGAGCGCCGTTTTCATAGCGGGATTGGCAAGATTCAACGCCTTTAGCCCGCGTGCGCCATAGATGCGCAGCAGCGCGAGATCGTACTCCTTGTTCTCGGCGATTCGATCGGCATTGCCGAAGCCCGCGATCGCCACCGTGAGGCAGCCGTCGGTGATCTGGCGGTCGGCGATGATCGCGCCATCGTCACCGACGACGACACCAGTGCCGTATTCCACGGTCTTGCGCGGCGGCGGCCCCGCCGTTTGCGCGGCCGCAGGAAATGCGTTGAACGCGCTAGACATCGCGATCACGACCGGCTCCACCGTGTTCTCGGTCGCCTGGTCGTACATGATGGTGAGAATGCGGACCTCGTCGCCCTTGAAGGTGCCGCGCATGTAAAATTTTTTCAGGCCCTGCAGGCCGGACAGCACGAAGAAATCCGGCTTGACGACCGTGTAATCGATATTGCGGCCCGGCTCCTTCTTCTCGCGCTCGGCAAGCTTGGCCGTCGTTGGATTTGCTTCCTTGCGTCGCGCCAGTTGAATCTGGATCGTGCCGGTCGGCGAGGTCCATTTGGTGCCGTTGGCGTCACTGGCCTGCTGCGGCACCAGTTTGGTGGGGATTCCCAGCCGCGCGCCGGTGCCGGGATCGGTGGCGATCTTCCAGCCGACGCTTTCCTGCTTTTTCCTGGCGGTATCGGCGAGGGCACCGCGCTCCTGCGGATTGAGCACGCCGGTCTGCTTGCCCCCGCGCGATTTCTGGAATTCCTTGATCGCATTGACCATGCGCTCGCTGACGTCGCCGGTGATGGCGCCGTTATATTGCCCGACCCAGGCCAGATCCGACTGCAGCGCCAGCCGCTCGGCCTGTCCCAGCGCCTTGGCGGTGTCCTCCGGCTTCTGCAGCGCGGGGCGTACCGGCACCGTCGTGACTTGTTTCGGCTGGGCACCCGCTGTGGAGGGCGGCGTCATTTGTGCCTGCGCGGGGGCCGCGGCGATCACAAAGGCCGACGCCGCGATCATCAATGTTGCTGAAGGCACCAATCTCATGACAAATCCCGGCGGAAGAGGGAGTGCGATCATTGACGTCCGGCCAATTAAGCACATCTGCTTAGTCGGCAACAACCGCGCCCCGGTTCAGGGATTCTCGGTTTCCCTCGTTCTGGTTTGACAGTCGGGATGCGGGAGAAGGAAATAGTGCGATTATGCTGACGGCCGACGAACTCGAACGCTACGCCCGCCACATCGTGCTGCGCGAAGTCGGCGGCCCCGGGCAGGCCGCGCTGAAGGAGGCCTCGGTGCTGGTGATCGGCGCCGGCGGCCTCGGCGCGCCCGTCCTGATGTATCTGGCGGCGGCCGGTGTCGGCAGGCTCGGCGCGGTCGATGACGACATCGTCTCGCTGTCCAATCTGCAGCGGCAGATCATCCACACCACGCCGGATATCGGCCGGCTCAAGGTCGACAGTGCCGCGGAGACGGTTCGCGCGCTCAATCCCCATGTCCAGTTCGAGCCGCATGCGGTGCGTCTCAATGCGGGGAATGTGATGGCGCTGATCGACGATTACGATCTCGTGCTCGACGGCTCCGACAATTTCGAAACCCGCTATCTGATTTCCGATGCCTGTTTCTTCGCCGGCAAGCCGCTGATCACGGCGGCGCTGGGGATGTTCGACGGATCGCTGACCACCATCCGGGCGCACGAACGGGACGCCGACGGCCGTTTCAACCCGACCTATCGCTGCCTGTTTCCGGAGCCGCCGCCGCCCGGCACCGTACCGGCCTGCGCCGAGGCCGGCGTGATGGGTGCGCTGGCGGGCATGCTGGGCTCGATGATGGCGCTGGAGGCGATCCGCGAAATCGTCGGCTTCGGCGAAAGCCTGGTCGGACGACTGGTGATGGTGGACGCGCGCGCGATGCGCTTTGAAACCCTGCGCTACGCGCGCGATCCGCAAAACCCGCTCAACGGCGATACGCCTATCATCGTCGACCTGAGCGGGCACGCGGCGTAGTACTCACCGCTTCTCGCTGTCCATATGCGCAAGCTGCGCTTCGGGATAGCGCGCGCCTGCGGCCACGCCCGGCGGGAATGCTTCGGCAAGCGCGGCCTGATGCGCCGGCGTCAGCTTCACCTTGAGGGCACCCAGCGCTTCGGCAAGACGATCGCGGCGGCGGGCGCCGACCAGAGGCACGATATCGTTGCCCTGCGCTGCGACCCAGGCGATGGCGACCTGCGCCGGCGAAGCGCCGACGTCGTCGGCAACGCGCCGCAAGGAGTCCACCAGCGTCAGGTTGGCGTCGAGATTGCTGCCCTGAAAGCGCGGGCTAAGGCTGCGAAAATCCTGCGCGCTGGAACGATCCTTGGTCCAGTGGCCGCTGATCAGGCCGCGCGCCAATACACCATAGGCAGTGATGCCGATGCCGAGTTCGCGGCAGGTTTTCAGAATGTCGTTCTCGATGCCGCGCGCAAGCAGCGAATATTCGATCTGCAGGTCGACGATCGGATGCACGGCGTGTGCCCGACGAATGGTGTCAGAGCCGACTTCGGAGAGGCCGATATGCCTGATCCAGCCGGCCTTGATCATGTCTGCCATCGCGCCGACGGTTTCTTCGATCGGCACATCAGGATCGAGCCGCGCGGGCCGGTAGATGTCGATGCTGTCGACACCCAGCCGCTGCAGCGAATAAGCGACAAAATTCCTGATCGCGGCCGGGCGGCTGTCATAGCCGAGAAAACCCTTGTTGGGATCGCGCAGCGCGCCGAATTTCACGCTGATCTGCAGATTGTCGCGGTTGCGCCCCGTGAGCGCTTCGCGGATCAGCATCTCGTTATGGCCCATGCCGTAGAAATCGCCGGTGTCGAGCAGAGTGATGCCGGCATCGAGCGCGGCGTGGATGGTGGCGATGCTCTCGTTGCGGTCGGCGGGGCCGTAGAAGTCCGACATGCCCATGCAGCCCAGTCCGATGGCCGAGACGGTTGGACCTGTCGTGCCGAGTTTGCGATTTTCCATGATAGTTCTCCTCGATGTGCCGGCGGCCGTTTCGCGCCGTCGTGACGAGGCTGATATGAACCCTCGCGGCTGAACCGATAAGCTGGACAATTCGCAACAGCTTGTTCAGTATATCGAACAATGAAGGATTTCGACCTCCGCGACCTCAGTGCTTTCGTCGCCATCGCGCGCACCCAGAATTTCCGCCGGGCCGCGACCGAGCAGGGCGTTTCCGTCTCGAGCCTCAGCCAGCGGCTGCGCGACATGGAAGAGCGGCTCGGCGTTCGCCTGATGAACCGCACCACGCGCAGCGTTGCGCTCACCGAAGCTGGCGAGCTGCTGCTGGCCCGCGTTGCGCCTGCGATGCAGGATGTCGGCGAAGCGATCGATCAGGTGCGCGGCTTGCGCGGCGTGCCGTCGGGACGCCTGCGCATCAACGCCCCGCCGCCGGCGATCGACCTGGTGCTGGCACCGATGGTGGCGCCGTTTCTTCAGAAACATCCGAAAATCGATCTGGAGATCGTCGGTGAAAGTTCGTTTGTCGATATCGTCGCCGCCGGCTTCGACGCCGGCGTGCGCTATGGCGAACATCTGGCACAGGACATGATCGCGGTGTCGCTGGGTTCGCCGCAGCGTTACGCGGTGGTGGCGTCGAAGGAATATGTGGCGCGACACGGCCGGCCGGAAGCGCCGAAGGATCTGCTCGATCACGCCTGTATCCGCACCCGTTTCGGCAGCGGCGCGATGCTGGATTGGGAATTCGAGAAGGCCGGGCGTGTCGTCAAAATCTCACCGCCGGCAAAGCTGGTCGCGGCGCATCTGGGGCTGGCGCTGCGTGCCGTCCATGACGGCACAGGGTTCTGGATGACGTTTGAGGGTTACGTGCGCTACGGCATCAAGTCCGGCGCGCTGGTCAGCGTGCTCGACGATTGGTGTGCGCCGTTTCCGGGACCGTTTTTGTATTATCCGAGCCGGCGTCAGCCGCCGCCGGCACTTGCCGCATTCGTCGCGTTCATTGCGGAATGGCGCAAGCGGGAAAAGCGCAAGAGCAAATGAAGCGTAGCCCGGATGGAGCGAAGCGCAATCCGGGGACAGTGGGGACTCGCGGATTGAGTTGTCCCGGATTTCGCTGCGCTCCACCCGGGCTACGTGTGCTCCCCGCTCACAGCATGCTGGGCAGCACGCGGTCCGGCGGCTTGTGATTGTCCAGGAAGGTGCGGATGTTGATGATCACCTTCTCGCCCATCTCGACGCGGCCCTCGATGGTGGCCGAGCCCATATGCGGCAGCAACGTTACCTTGCCGGCCTTGGCGAGCCGCACCAGCTTCGGATTGACTGCAGGCTCGTGCTCGTAGACGTCGAGGCCGGCGCCGCCGACGTCGCCAGCCTCTAACAGCTTGATCAGCGTGTCCTCGTCGATTACCCCGCCGCGCGCGGTGTTGACGATATAGGCGTCTTTGCGGATCAACTTCAGCCGCCGCGCCGACAACAGGTGATAGGTCGCCGGCGTATGCGGACAGTTCACCGAGATGATGTCCATCCGCGCCAGCATCTGGTCGAGGCTTTCCCAGTAGGTCGCGCCGAGCTCCTCGGCGATGCGCGGCGGCACGGGGCGGCGGTTGTGATAGTGGATCTGCAGGCCGAAGGCGCGCGCCCGGCGGGCGACCGCCTGGCCGATGCGGCCCATGCCGATGATGCCGAGGCGCTTGCCGCCGATGCGATGGCCGAGCATCCAGGTCGGCGACCAGCCCGGCCAGCTCTTGCCGTCGGGGAGGATGGTTGCGCCTTCGATCAGCCGCCGTGGCACCGCGAGAATCAGCGCCATGGTCATATCGGCGGTGTCTTCGGTCAGCACTTTCGGCGTGTTGGTCACCGTGATGCCGCGCGCATGCGCTGCCGTGACGTCGATATTGTCGACGCCGTTGCCGAAATTGGCGATCATGCGCAGCTTGCAGTCGGGGTGCTTGAGCATCTCCTCGCTGATCGTGTCGGTGACGGTCGGCACCAGCACGTCGGCCGAGCGGCTGGCTTCGGCAATCTGTTGCGGCGTCATCGGCGTGTCGTCGAGATTCAACGTCGCGTCGAACAGCTCGCGCATCCTCGTCTCGATCGAGTCCGGCAGTTTGCGGGTGACGACGACGAGAGGTTTTTTCTTAACCGACATGTCCTGCTCTCATGAGGGGGGCGCTGCAGCGCGCCGTTCAGGCCTCATTAACCCGGTTGTTCGACACTGCGATGGCCACGCGGTCCCGGTATCCGGCTGTTTGCTGAGGCAAGTCCCTTGGGTTCCCAATACTTCCTCGGATTCTCGGCGGAAAATCCAGGCGTTCTGGTTCTAGGCGTTCCGTCCTCTCTATCAGAAGGCCGGGCCAAGACAAGAACCCCTCGGATGTCGCAAGCCGGGTGCGGTCAAAGCGGGGGCACAGGGGTCTGGGGTTATTTCGGGCGTTAGCGGGCGGTTTCAACTCGAAGAATTCGAGTTGCGGTTGGCTCGGCAGGAGACGGGTTGATGGTGTTGAGGCGTTTCTGTTCGGTGGCGATGCTGGTGGGGTGCTGGCTTGTCGCTTCCGTCAGCACAGGATTTTCGGCCAAGGATTCGGCCACCACCACGAGCGGCCTGCCGGTGCCGCGATATGTCAGTCTCAAGTCCGATCATGTGAATGTGCGGGCCGGTCCGACCAAGGACAATGACGTCGCCTGGGTCTATACCCGCTCGGGCCTGCCGGTCGAAATCACAGCCGAGTTCGAGAACTGGCGCCGCGTGCGCGATTCCGAGGGATCCGAGGGATGGGTCTATCATTCGCTCTTGTCCGGCCGCCGCACCGCGGTCGTGACCATGAAGACCAAGGACGAGCTGGCCTCGCTCTATGACCGTCCCGATCGGACCAGCGCAATCGCCGCCCGCCTGCAGGCCGGCGTCGTCGCCCAGGTCAAGAAATGCTCCAATGGCTGGTGCCGCGTGATCGGCAACGGTTTTGACGGCTGGATCGAGCAGCAGCGCCTGTGGGGCGTGTATGCGGACGAGAAGGTGGATTGAGGCGCGCTAGCGGGTCTTTGCGCAGAAGCGTAGGGTGGGCAAAGCGAAGCGTGCCCACCATTCACGATAGCGATTTTGGATAAATGGTGGGCACGGCGCCTGCGCGCCTTTGCCCACCCTACGAATTCACGAAGTCTCTGCGAAGCTCAGCGCTTCTTGCGCAGCCGCACGACCATGTCGACGCGGGCGATCTCGTAGCCCTCGGGCACGTCGGGCATCTTCGACAGCACCAGATGCGGGTCGGGAATGTCGACCAGTTCGTGGTTGTTCTCGAGATAGAAGTGGTGATGCGCGGTGACGTTGGTGTCGAAATAGGTCTTGGTGCCGTCGACCGAGACCTGACGCAGCAACCCCGCATCGGTGAGTTGGTTGAGCGTGTTGTAGACGGTGGCGAGCGAGACCGGGACCTTGGCCAGCGTCGCTTCCTCGTACAGCATTTCCGCAGTCAGATGGCGTGCGCCCTTGCCGAACAGCAGCCAGCCCAAAGCCATGCGCTGGCGGGTAGGCCTGAGACCCGCAGCCTGCAACATTTCGTTGACGTCGTGCCAGGGACAACCGGTCAACGCCGGCTGATGTCCGGCGGCACGGGCGGCCGGATCGATACCGTCGTCATTCAGGGGCGAGGCTTGGTCGTTCATTTCCACTTCGGGTACCACACGCGCTAACTTGGGCAATAGTCTTGCCCAATATAAAAGGAAATCAGGTAGATGCAAGTTTTTCGCAACTAGAACTGGCCCAATGTAGAGGCGGAACAAGCGCGCCCAACGCTGCGTTTTAGCCCGTTCCGGTGCTTTCCCGGGCCCTAATGCCTATGTTACAGAGCGCGCGGACCACATATGCGATTTCGGCAGAGGCTAATGCCGATAGCACCCTAAGTAGCGCCAAATTGCGGGAACATGCGTTTCCGTCGGGAAACGGGTCCGGTTCGCTCAGAAAGCGCTCCATCGGGACATCTAAGGTAGAGGCGGGGATTACGATGCTGGATCGGCGCAGCGGTTATGAATACGAGGACTTGCTGGCCTGTGGCCGCGGCGAGATGTTCGGCCCGGGCAATGCTCAATTGCCGCTGCCGCCGATGCTGATGTTCGACCGCATCACCGAGATTACCGACAAGGGCGGCGAATTCGGCAAGGGCCTGATCCGCGCCGAACTCGATGTGAAGCCGGACCTCTGGTTTTTCGGTTGCCATTTCAAGAATGATCCGGTGATGCCGGGCTGTCTCGGCCTGGACGCAATGTGGCAGATGGTCGGATTCTACCTCGGCTGGATCGGCGGCGAAGGACGCGGCCGGGCGCTGGGGCTCGGAGAATTGAAGTTCTCCGGCCAGGTGCTGCCGAACGCCCGCAAGGTTGTGTACAACATCGACATGAAGCGCGTGATGCGTTCAAAGCTGGTGCTTGGAGTCGGCGACGGCTGGCTTTCCATGGATGGCGAGATTATCTATCGCGCCAAGGATCTGAAAGTCGGGCTGTTCAAGCAGGGCACCGCGCCAGGCTGAGCGGCGCGATTGCGCAACGAACATATCTTCACAGGCGAACGAAACGGTAGGGCGAGGCGATCATGAAGCGGGTTGTCATTACGGGGATGGGCATTGTCTCGTCCATCGGAAACAACACCCAGGAAGTGCTTGCGAGCCTTCACGACGCGAAATCCGGCATCAAGCGCGCGGAGAAATACGCCGAGATGGGTTTTCGTTCGCAGGTGCAGGGCGCGCCGACCATCAATGCGGCTGACGTCATCGATCGGCGCGCGATGCGCTTCCTCGGCGAGGGCGCGGCGTGGAATCACATCGCCATGGAGCAGGCGATCCAGGATTCCGGCCTGACGCCGGCGGAAGTGTCCGACGTCCGCACCGGCATCATCATGGGTTCGGGCGGACCGTCCGCGCGCACCATCGTCGAATCGGCCGACATCACCCGCACCAAGGGTCCGAAGCGTGTCGGGCCGTTCGCGGTACCGAAGGCAATGTCATCGACGGCGTCTGCGACGCTTGCGACCTGGTTCAAGATCAAGGGCGTCAACTATTCGATCTCGTCGGCCTGCGCGACCTCGAATCATTGCATCGGCAATGCCTATGAGACGATTCAGATCGGCAAGCAGGATGTGATCTTCGCCGGCGGCTGCGAGGAGCTCGACTGGTCGCTGTCGGTCTTGTTCGACGCGATGGGTGCGATGTCCTCGAAGTACAACGATACGCCCGCCACCGCCTCGCGCCCCTACGACATCGGCCGCGACGGCTTCGTCATCGCCGGCGGCGCCGGCGTCGTTGTGCTGGAAGAACTCGAGCACGCCAAGGCGCGCGGTGCGCGCATCTATGCCGAAGTGGTCGGTTATGGCGCGACATCCGATGGCTACGACATGGTGGCGCCGTCGGGCGAAGGCGCCGAGCGGTGCATGCGCATGGCGATGTCTACCGTGAAGACTCCGATCGATTACATCAATCCGCACGCGACCTCGACGCCGGCCGGCGATCCCCCGGAAATCGAGGCGATCCGAAAGGTGTTCGGCACCGGCGACAAGTGCCCGCCGATCTCGGCGACCAAGGCGCTGACTGGCCATTCGCTCGGCGCCACCGGCGTGCAGGAAGCGATCTATTCGCTTCTGATGATGAACAACGGCTTTATCTGCGAGAGCGCCCATATCACCGAACTCGATCCTGTCTTCGCCGACATGCCGATCGTGCGCAAGCGCATCGACAACGCCAAGCTAGGCACCGTGCTGTCGAATTCCTTCGGCTTTGGCGGCACCAACGCCACGCTGGTATTCAAGCGGATGGATGCTTGATTTCGCTTTTATCTCTCCTCGCTTGCGGCAAGAGGTAGGCAAGCAGCGGAGGGGGACTTTGCTACAATCCGAAACGGGGTAGGCATGATTATCGAACCGCGCGTGCGAGGCTTCATCTGCACGACGGCACATCCTGTCGGCTGCGCCAAAAATGTCCGCGAGCAGATCGCCTATGTTCTCCGCCAGGGGGCTGTTCCGGAATGCCCCAAGCGCGTCGCCGTGCTGGGATGTTCAACGGGGTACGGCCTCGCGAGCCGCATCGTTGCGACCTTCGCAGGCGGAGCAGAGACCATCGGCGTGTCGCTGGAGCGCGAGCCCACCGCAACCAGAACAGGCAGCGCCGGCTGGTACAACAACCGCGCCTTCGAGATCGAGGCGCAAAAGATCGGACGGTCTCCACTCACGCTTGAGGGCGATGCTTTCTCCGACGAGCTGAAGAAGACCTTCATCGAGCGCGTGCGCGAAAAGTTCGGCCAGCTCGACATGCTGGTCTACAGCATGGCCGCGCCAGTCCGTACCGATCCGGTCACGGGCAAGACCTATCGTTCGGCGATCAAGCCGCTCGGCGACCCCGTCGAGATCAAGACCCTCAACACGGAAACCGGCGAGGTCTACGAGACCACCATTGCGCCGGCGAGTGAGGATGAAGCGACCGCCACGGTCGCGGTGATGGGCGGCGATGACTGGAAGCGCTGGATCGATCAACTCGCGGACGCCGGTGTGTTGGCGCCGGGCTTCCGGACGCTGAACTACACCTATATCGGTAGCGAACTGACCTGGCCGATTTACTGGAAGGGCACGCTGGGGCGCGCCAAGGTCGATCTCGACAACAAGGCGGAAGCGATCCGGAGCCGCCTCGGCCAGGGCGCGGCCCGCGTGGTGGCGCTGAAGGCCGTGGTCACCCAGGCGAGTTCGGCAATTCCGGTGGTGCCGCTCTATGGCACGGTGCTGTTCAAGGTCATGAAGCAGCTCGGCAATCATGAAGGCTGTATCGAACAGATCGATCGCCTGTTCCGGACCCGTCTTGGCCCGGATGCCGCAGTCGACGAGGCGCAGCGCCTTCGGATCGACGACTGGGAGCTTTCGCCCGAAGTTCAGACGGAGGTGTCACGCCGATGGCCGCTGCTCTCCACGGAAACGCTCGGCGAGTTGGCGGACCTTGAAGAATACAGGAGCCAATTCCTTCGCCTGTTCGGATTTGGCATCGACAGCGTCGACTACTCGCAGGACGTAGACCCCCGCGTCGTCGCGTGAGCACCTAAGTTTCGTAGATGGGGTAACGGGCCCCGGTCCACCCTCCAGGCAAGCCGCGCTTGCTACGGCGGTGTTGGGTGGCGCGCTTCGCGCGACCTGCCTGGAAGGCGGGCGGTCGTCCCTCACATTGATGGTGTT